>NZ_CP131914.1:2979442-3284060 GCF_040529045.1 Xanthomonas indica
CAGGCCGATCTCGCGCTGGGCCTGGGCGAAGCGGGTCAGCGAGTCCATCAGCAGCAGCACGTTCAGGCCCTGGTCGCGGAACCACTCGGCGATGGCGGTGGCGCGGTAGGCGCCGTGCAGGCGCGCCAGCGGCGGACGGTCGGCCGGGGCGGCGACCACCACGGCGCGGCGCAGGCCTTCCTCGCCCAGGGTGGTCTCGACGAAGTCGCGCACTTCGCGGCCGCGTTCCCCGATCAGCCCGACCACGATCACGTCGGCGGCGGTGTAGCGGGTCATCATGCCCAGCAGGGTGGACTTGCCGACGCCGGAGCCGGCGAACAGGCCCACGCGCTGGCCGCGGCCGATCGGCAGCAGCGCGTTGATCGCGCGCACGCCCACGTCCAGCGGGGTGGTGATCGGTTCGCGCGCCAGCGGGTTGATCGACACGCCGGCCATGCCCACCGAGCCTTCGGCGCGGATCGGGCCCTTGCCGTCCAGCGGCACGCCGTCCGAATCGATGACCCGGCCGAGCAGGCCTTCGCCCACTTCCACGCCGCCGCGGCGGTGCAGCGGCACCACCCGCGCGTTGGGCAGCAGGCCGTGGGTTTCGGCGCTGGGCATCAGCGAGGTGCGGTCGCCGGAGAAGCCGACCACTTCGGCATCGACCCAGCCGCCGTCGACCTCGACCTTGCAGGTGGCGCCCATCGGCGCCTCGCAGCCGACCGCTTCCAGGGTCAGGCCGACCGCGCGGCGCAGGATGCCTTCGCGGATCAGCCCGCGGCCGGCGGCCGCGTCCAGGTCGAGCCGGCCCAGGCGGCCGGCCAGGCGCAGGTTGCGCGCATCCAGCCAGTCGCCGGGATGGGTGCCGGACAGGGCGCTCACAGGCCTGCTCCGGACTTGCGCATCACCGTTTCCAGGGCCGCGCGCAGGCGCGCCTCGAGGGTGCCGTCGATGCGCACCGATTCGGCGTGCACGCGCAGGTCGCCGCGGCTCAGGCTCAGGTCCGGCACCAGCCGGATGCCCTGGTCCATCATCGTCAGCAGCGGGGTCAGCGCGGCGATGTCGTCCGGGTGCAGGCGCACCTCGACGTCGCGGCGCGCGCCGCCGACCGCGTCCAGCGCCTCGGCGACCAGTTCCGACAGCAGCACGGGGTCGGCCTGGTAGGCGCGGCCGACCAGGCTGCCGGCGATGCGCACGGCCAGTTCGCCGAGCGCGCCGACCACTTCGTTCTCCAGCCGCGCCAGCGGCCGCGAGAAGTTGTCCAGGATGCCTTCGATCTGCGCGGTCAGGCGGCGGATCTCGGCCTGGCCCTGGGCCAGGCCCTCGGCATGGCCGCGCTCGAAGCCTTCGTGCTGGGCCGCGGCCTCGATCGCCTGGATCTCCTCCAGGCTCGGCGGACGCAGCACCGGCTCGTCCGGCAGGGCGTCCTCGTACGACTGCGCCGCCTGCGGGAGCGGGGCATCGAGTTCCGGCGCCAGCCAGCGCACCACGTTGCCGTTCATACCATGGCCTCCGCACCGCTGCCGCCCAGGGTGATCACGCCTTCATCGGCCAGGCGCCGCACGATCGCCAGGATCTCCTTCTGCGCCGCTTCCACGTCGGACAGGCGCACCGGACCGCGCGCTTCCATGTCTTCGAGCAGGATCTCGGCGGCGCGCTGGGACATGTTCTTGGTGATCTTGTCGCGCACCTTGATGTCGGCGCCGCGCAGGGCCAGGCCGAGGCGGTCGCCGCTGACTTCGCGCAGCATGGTCTGCAGGGCGCGGTCGTCCAGTTCCACCAGGTTGTCGAACACGAACATCAGGTCCTGGATGCGGCTGCCCAGGTCGGCGTCGATCTTGCTGATCGCCGACAGCACGCCCTGGTCCGAGCCGCTGTCGAGGAAGTTGAGGATGTTGGCCGCGACCTTGACCCCGCCGACGTTGGACGACTTCAGGTTCTGGTTGCCGGAGAACTGCCGCTCCATGATCTCGTTGAGCTCGTTGAGCGCGTGCGGCGGGATGCCGTCGAGGGTGGCGATGCGCATCAGCACGTCGGCGCGGGTGCGTTCGGGCAGCAGCTTCAGCGCCTCGGCGGCCTGGTCGCTGTCCAGGTGCGCCATCACGATGGCGATGATCTGCGGATGCTCGTTGCGCACCAGGTCGGCGATGGAGCGCGGGTCCATCCACTTCAGGGTGTCCAGGCCGGTGGTGTTGCGGCCCAGCAGGATGCGGTCGATCAGGCTGCCGGCCTTGTCGGCGCCCAGCGCCTGCACCAGCACGTTGCGGATGTAGTCGTCGGCGCCCACGCCCAGCGAGGTCTTGCTGCCCAGCTCGGCGTTGAACTCTTCCATGACCTTCTCGACTTGGTCGCGCGAGATGCCGCTCAGCGTCGCCATGGCGATGCCGATCTTCTGCACCTCCTTGGGGTCCATGTGCTTGAGCACCTCGGCCGCGTCGGCTTCGCCGAGCGACAGCAGCAGCACGGCGGCGCGCTGGGTGCCATTCATTGCGTTCGCATCAGGCTTCACTGGCGACCCATCCCTTCACGACCTGCGCCACGCGCTTGGAATCCTGTTTGACCGCTTCGCGGGCCTGGCGCAACCGTTCCTCGTACGCGTCGGGCAGGGCGATGGCGGGGTTGCCGCCAGTGCCGCCGCTGAGGCTGGCGGTGTCCTCGCCCAGCGAAGGCAGCAGCGGGTTGTCGTCGTCGAGCATGGACAGCTTGGCATCGCGCGGCTCGCCGCCTTCGCGGTCGTGGCCCACGGCCGCGGCCGGCGCCGGACCGGCGATCTGGCGCAGCGCCGGGCGCAGCACGCCGAACAGCAGCGCCAGCACCACCGCCGCACCCAGCAGCAGGCGCGCGCCGTTCATCACCCGCGGATCTTCCCACCAACCGGGCTTGTCGGCCGCTTCCGGGGCCTGGCGGACGAACGGGGCGTTCATCACCGAGACGGTGTCGCCGCGTTCAGCGTTGAAGCCCACCGCCTGCTTGACCAGGCCTTCGATGCGGGTCAGCTCGGCGGCGCTGAGCGCCTGTTCGGTCATCTTGCCCTTGGCGCCCGGACGCATCACGTGGTCCACCAGCACCGCCACCGACACGCGCTTGATGCGGCCGGCCGGCTGCCGGGTGTGCTGCAGGGTGCGGTCCAGCTCGTAGTTGCGGGTGGCGCTCTTGGAGCTCTCGGTCGGCGTCGCGGCGGCGGCCTGCTGGGTGCCGGCCGTGCCCGGGGCGGGCGGGGCGCCGGTCGCGCCCGGCTGGCCCGGCGCGCTGCCCGGCGAGTTGCTGGTCGCGCCGGGCGCGCCCTGCGGGCCGCCGGTGCTGGTGCTGCTGTCGCTGACCTGCTCGCTGCGCAGCTTCGGCGGGTCGCCGTTGTACAGCTCGCGCGCTTCCTCGACCACCGAGAAGTCCATGTCCACGTTCACTTCCGGATTGACCCGGCCCGGGCCGGTCATCGGCTCCAGCAGCTCGCGGATGCGCTGGTTGTAGGCGCTTTCCTGGCGCCGCACCTGGTCGAACTGGGCGGCATTGAGCGCCGCGTCGCTGTTGGGGTCGGCGATGGTCAGCATGCGCCCGCTCTGGTCGACCACGGTGACGCGGTCCGGCGACAGGTCGGGGATGCTGGAGGCGACCATGTTGACGATCGCATCGACCTGGTTGCGTTCCAGGGTGGTGCCGCCGCGCAGTTCCAGCACCACCGAGGCGCTGGCGGCCTCGCGCTGGCGGGTGAACGCGCTCGGCTTGGGGATGGCCAGGTGCACCCGCGCCTCGCGCACCGGGCGCAGGCTGGCGATGGTGCGCGCCAGTTCGGTTTCCAGGGCGTGCTGGTAGCGCGCGTTCTCCACGAACTGGCTGACCCCGAAGCCGGGATCCTTCTCCATCACCTCGAAGCCCATGTTGCCGTTGTCGGTCAGGCCGGAACCGGCCAGCTTCAGCCGCGCGTCGTACAGCTTGTCCTCCGGCACGGTGATCGCGCCGGTGGCCGGGTCGAGCTTGAACGGGATCTGCGCGGTGCGCAGCAGGTCGGTGGCCTCGGCCGTGCCTTTCTCGTCCAGGCCTGTGTAGAGCGGGGTGTAGGCCGGCTTCTGCGACCAGAAGAACACGAACAGGCCGGCCGCCACGGCCACCGCAATCATCGCCATCAGGCCGATGCGACGGGTGATCTGCAGGCTCTGCAGGCGGTCGAACCAGGCGCCTGCCTTTTCGCTGCTGAACGTCTCTTTACTGATCGCAAGCGCCATCGTCTTCTACCCTTACAGCGGCATGTTCATCACGTCCTGGTACGCCTGGACGAGTCGGTTGCGGACTTCCACGGTAGCGCGAAACGCCACCTGGGACTGTTGCGCGGCCAGCATCACCTTGGCCAGATCCGCGCTGGGGTCGCCCAGTTCGAAGGCCTTGGCGAGGTTGCCGGACTTCTGCTGGGCTTCGTTCACGCCGCCGATCGCGTTGCGCAGGGTCTCGGTGAAGCTCGGACCCTGCACGCCCTGGTTGCCGGTCAGGCCTTCGATCGCATGGCTGCGGCCGACATCGCCCACCCGCGTCTGCGCCGCCTGGCCGACCTGGCCTTGGTAGCTGCGGATCTGCGAAAGAATGGAGCTGATGGAGTCGCTCATACGGTGAAGTCCCTGCCGGGAGACGGCTTGCCCGTATGCAATGCAAGCGGTGTGCCGAAACTGCATTCACCTGTGGCGGCGCTCACCAGCGCGGTGCGGGCGGGGAGGCTGGGCGGCGGTGACGGGTTCCCGGCGCCGGCAGCGTGGCCGGCGCAACGTGGGGGTCGGCGAGGTGTCGGCGGGTTGACGCTGTGCGCCGCGTCACGGTCGGGTGCCAGCGGTGCGGCGATCCTGGGTCGGCGCGGGCGGCTGTCTCAGTCCGGCAGCCAGGCCGCGCGCCACTCCTCCAGGTTGTCGCCCTGCAGTAGCCAGTCGCGCTGCACCGCTGTGCGCAGGGCGGTGCCGGCCGCCATCCGCGCGTCGGCGTCGGCCAGGTGCGCGCGGATCGCGTTCACCCAGTCGCGGAAGCGGTTCTTGACCAGGGTGACGGGCAGTCCGCCGTCGCGGTAGGGCGGCAGGTCGCTGGCCACCACCGGATAGCCGCAGGCGCCGTACTCGAGCAGGCGCAGGTTGCTCTTGCAGCGGTTGAACAGGTTGTCTTCCAGCGGCGCCAGCGCCAGGTCCAGCCTCAGCGCGGCCAGCGCCTGCGGATAGCGGGCGAAATCCACGCCGTCGTGCACCTCATGCACATGCCGGCGCAGCCGCGCCGGGCACAGGCCCATGAACACCCAGTGCACCTCGCCGGCCAGCGCCTGCACCACGTCGGCGATCAGCTCGAGATCGCCGGTGTGGCTGAGCCCGCCGGCCCAGCCGACCCGCGGCTTGGTCGCGGCGGACGCCGCCGGTGCCGGCAGTGCGCCCCACAGCTGCGGCTCCAGCCGGTTGCGCACCACGCGGATGTCGCCGTGCAGGCCGGCCAGCGCCTCGGCCAGGTCCGGGGTGGAGACGGTGACCCGGTCCACCAGCGTGGCGGCGCGCCTCAGCGAGCGCAGCACGTCCTTGGGCATCTGCTCGCGGTGCGCGCTCTTGAGCGGCAGATTGGGCAGGTAATCGTCCAGTTCGTAGACCATGAAGGCATTGCCGAACCGGCGCATGCGCTCCATCCGCGCCAGTTCCGCATCGCCGACCCGGCGCTGCAGTACCACCACGTCGGCGCCGATGCGCTGCAGTTCCACCGGGTCGAGCAGGCGCGCGTAATACAGGCCGTCGATCTGCGCGGCCGCGGCCAGCGCCTGGAACGGCTGGATCACCCGGTACTGGCCGCTGCCGAAGGTGTCGCCCGGATGCGCCAGGACCCTGGGCAGCGGCTTCCACGCCAGCGGCTGCCAGGAGAACTCGGACTCGGTCAGCTGGAAGCCGCCGGGCTGGTCCAGGCCCAGGCTGGGCGAGTAGGCCGGGTCGTGCGCCAGCGCCGGCAGCCAGCGCTGCAGCAGGGCCTCGTCGGCCGCCTCGCTGCGCGTGGCCGGGGCCGGCTGCAGCAGCAGCGCCTGCGGCGTCCATACGGTCCAGGCGCCGGCCGCCGCGGCGCGCAGGCACAGATCCACGTCGGCGCCGCCGGCGGCGAAGCCGGCCGCGTCGAAGCCGGACAGGTGCTCGAACAGCGCTCGCCGCACCAGCAGGCACTGCGCCGACACCGCGCTGTAGCGGTGCGCCACCTGCAGCCGGCCCATGTAGCCGGGCTGGGCCATCGCTTCCCCGGCGAAGGCGTGGCCGGCGCCAGCCAGCAGCCCCGGCAGCAGGCCGGCATGGGTGATGCGGCCATCGGCGGACACACCCTTGGCGCCGACGATGCCGACCTCCGGCCGCTGCGCGTGGTTCATCAGCGCGTGCAGCCAGCCGTCCTGCACCGCGGCGCTGTCGGCATCCAGGAACAGCAGGTACTCGCCCTGCGCCTGGGTGGCGGCGAGGTTGTGCGCCTCGGCTTGCGAGACCCGCTGTTCCAGGGCGAACACGCGGATGCGGCCATTGCCCAGCTCGGCCACCGCCTGCATCCACGCGGTGATCTCCGGCGCCTGGCTAGCGTTGTCCACCAGCAGCAGTTCGTAGGCCGGGTAGGCGGTCTGTTCGAGCAGGCTGACCACCGCGCGCTGCAGCGCCGGCAGGTTGTCCTGCGCCAGCAGCACGATCGAGACCGGCGGCTGCCCGGGATGGCCGTAGTCGATGCGGAACAGGCCGCCCGCCAGCGGCTCGACCATGGCCTGCGGATAGCCGCGGGCCTGCAGGTGCGCGGCGATCGCGCGCTGACGCGCCTGTCCGCCGGCCTCGGCGCTGGCCGGCGCGGCGAGCAGCAGCGGCTCGGGCAGGTGCACGATGCCGTCGCCGCCGTCGCGCAGGAACAGACGCAGGATCAGCTCGAGTTCGCTGGCACCGTCGTAGGCCGGATCGAAGCCGCCGAGCGCCTGCACCGCGGTGCGGCGGAACACCCAATGGCCGGCCGTGGCCAGCGGATTGCCCAGCAGCAGGTCCAGGTCCGGATCGGGCCGTAGCAGCGGCGCCAGGGTGTCTGCGTCCACGGCCAGCCATTCGTCCGCATACAGCGCGTTGCATTGCGGCTGCTGCGCCAGTTCCAGCAGCAGCCGCAGCAGGCCGCCGGCGTAGAACCGGTTGCCGGCCGCCACGCGCAGGCACCAGTCGCTGGCCCGCGCGGTGTCCAGGGCGGCATGCAGGGCCGCCGCATCGGCCTCGAGCGCCAGCGGCGGCAGGATCCGGACTCGCGGGTCCGGCCACGCGGCGAGGGGCGCATCGCCCAGCACCAGCGCCTGCACCTGCGCGAACGGCGCGCCCTCCAGCAGCAGGCTGTCCAGGGTCGCCGCCAGCGCGGTGCGGTCGGCGCCACGCGCGTCGATCAGCACGGCCAGCCGCGGTGCGCCACCGAGTGTGGCCAGGCGCGCATCGAGCAGGGCGCGTTGCGCCGGCGTCAGCGTCCGCCGCGCCTGCCAGTCGCGCAGGGCGGCTTGCACGCAGACGCGCGCGTAGGCGTCCTGGATCGCCTGCAGCAGGTCGACCGGCGCGCCAGCGCCGCCGCCCAGCGGCGTCGCCGTGACCTGGCGCACGTCGCCATCGCCGCGGTACCAGCCCATCGCGCGCACGCCCTGGCGGAAGTTGGCGTGGCCCTGGTCGCCGATGCCGGGCTGGTCGCGGCCGACCTGGCTGTATTGCTCCTCCGACACCCGGAAGCGGGTCAGCGGTCGCGCCAGCAGGGCCAGATGGCCGCGGTGCAGCAGCTTGGCGTACAGCGCCAGGTCGCCGACCCAGTTGATCACCTTGCCGGCCAGCGTCATCAGCTCGTCGCCGATCTCCAGCAGGTCGCTGCGCCGGCACAGCACGCAACTGGGCTCGCCGACGAAATTGATGGTGTGGTCGGCCAGGAACGACAGCAGTTCCGGCCCGTCCAGCAGCACGTCGCCGGCGAACGGGAAGGCGGTGGCCGGGATGTCCTCCAGCGGCGCGCCGTGGCTGTCGATGCGCTGCCGCCGCGAGGAGGCCAGCAGCACGTCCGGCGCCGACTGCATCGCTGCGACCAGCGCGGCCACGCAGTCCGGCGCCAGCACATCGTCGTCGTGCAGGAATTTCACGTACTCGCCCTGGGCCAGGGCGATGCCGCGCGCAGTGCTGCCGAGTTCGCCCAGCTGGCTGGGATTGCGGTGGTAGCGGATCGGGAACGGGGCGCCGGCGGCGCGGCGTTCCACCACCTCGGCGATCGCCTCGGTGGGGTTGTCGTCGCAGATGACCAGTTCCAGTGCCGGATAGGTCTGGGCCAGCACGCTGTCGAGCGCCTGCTCGAAGTAGCGCAGCTTGTAGGCCGGCATGACCACGCTGACCAGGGGCGGGTGGGGCATGAACGATGGACCGTGTCGGAAAAGGAGCGGGGCGCACACTGCGCCTGATCCATCGCTTATGCAACAACCATGCCGCGCGTCGCGGACCTGCCGCGGCGATGTCGTGGGCTCGGCAGCAGAGCGGTCAGCAGATCGCCGTGCAGCGGGGACAGATCCACCGGGCCGGTCACCATGCCGTGTCATGCCGCGTGCGGCGGGACGTGCCGGCCTGGCATGCCTATCGCGGCGTAAGTGCTGGCCCCAAAAAGCGCGACACAGCGGAACGTTCCGCCATCAATCCCATTCCACGTAAAGCACGGTGTCGTAGAAGTACAGCGAGTACTTGCGCAGGCGCAGCCTGGCGCCCGGCAGGATCCGGTCCAGCTCGGCGACGATGTCCAGCAGGTCGAGCGCGTGGTGATAGCAGGTGATGGCCAAGCGCGGGCGGCAGCGCCGGATCAGTTCGGTGGCCCCGCGCAATACCAGCGGCTCGGCGCCTTCCACGTCCATCTTCAGCAAGGTGGCGCGCTCGACGACATCGTCCAGGCGCAGGCAGTCCACATGCGCCGCGCCGTTGCCGTCGAGACGGCTGCCCATGGTGCCCTGTGCGTCGAATGCCAAAGTGCCGGCGCTGTCGGCGACCGCCGCGTTGTACAGCGTGGTGCGGCCACCATCCTCCGCCAATCCCTGCTGCAGGACGGCATAGTTGGTCGGGTCCGGTTCGAATGCATGGATGGCCGCATAGCGGTTGCGGGCGGCGATGCGGAACTTGCGCACGGTATCGCCGTCGTAGGCGCCGATGTCCACATAGTGCTCGTCCGCGCCGATCCGGATCGGATGCGGATTGCCTGCGAACATGGAGAAATATTCCTGTTCGCCCGGGCACAGCACCTCCAGCAAGGGCTGCCGATCGCCGTTCAGCGCCATCTGCAGGACCGCATCGAGCGTGCCTACGCTCAGGGCATCGGCGAGGCGAGCGCGCACGGCGTCGAAGCGTTGGGCATGTGCCAGTGTCTGCGCGCGGGTCGTCGGTCCGGTCTGGTAGATCAGGGTCATGTCCAGCGCGTACATCAACTCCGGCAGATCGACGTGGCGGCCGCCGACCTGTTGCACCAGTTGCGCAAAGTGCAGCCACGTCGGGATCGAATAGCCGCAATTGATTGCAGGGAGCTTCGCCAGTTGCGAATCCCGCCGCAGCGCCGCCGTCGGCAGTACGGTATCGAAACCGGCGACCGGCGTGCCTTGCGCATCCAGCACGTCGTCCACTGCGACGATCTGGATGCCGGGAGCCCTGGCACGTAGTGCAGCGGCCGCAGCGGCGGCGAAGACGTTCCCCAGGTAGGAACTGGGGGCGAGGAACATCGCGCCGCCAGCGCGCATGCAAGCATCGATCAGGTCCGCTTCGCGCTGAAGCGCGGCCAGAGGGTCGGTCATGGGTCCACTCGAAAGGGCGCGCCATAGGAGGCGTGCGGATGCTGGAAAGACGGATACGAGGGGCATGTCGCGTGGTAGCGCGATCAGGCCGCAGGGGATCGTCACCCGCGAGCGATCCTAGCGAAGCCTGTCGCGCTGGGATCGTGCATGCATCCCAGCCCGGCGCGATGTCGCACGTGACGCCTGTTTTGGCAAAGTGAACGGGGGACGTCGGCACAGCGACGCCATCACTGGCGGAACGTATAGTGAAACGGCACCGCGACTCGGGCGTTCGCGCGCGCCTACGTCAACGCAGGATGCGGGCGCCGCCAGGCATCAGCGCATCGTAGAAACACCGGTCCGGCAACACGTCCGGCACGGTGCCGGGCAGCAACCATTCGCAGTGCCTGCCGATCTTGGCGCCGCTGCGGGTCATGCTGCCGCCGCCCAAGGTGCTGCCCTGGCCAATCTGGGTGCCGCGGCCGAGGTGCACGCCGGCATGCAGGGTGACGCAGGCGCCTACGCGCACATCCTGTTCGACGATTACCTGCCGTTCCAGCCAACTGCCGGCGCCGATGCTGCTGCCGGCCGCCAAGTTGCAGCCCGGGCCGACATGCACGTTGCCGAGCAGGCGCACGCCGGCGTCGACATGCGCCTGCGGCCAGATCAGGTCGATACTGCCGTAGCCGGCCAGGCGCACGTCGGCGAGCAGCTTGTGCCGCGACTGGTTGACCGCGCGTTCGTCCATGGCGACGAACACGTCGGTCGTGGCAGGCACATGGCTGGCATGCAGGGCGCCCAGGTCGAAGTTGTAGCGGTCCTGCGCGTCCAGGACGATGTCCACGTGCGCCAGGCCACATGCCTGCACGGTGCGCTGCGCCTGTTCCAGCGCATGGCCCTGGCCGATCAACACCAGCGCGTTCATGCCGGTTGCTCCAGCACATTGGCGCGGTACCACAGGTGCTGGCGCACCAGTTCGGTCTCGTAGTCGCCATGCATGAAGGGGCGCGAATGCGCGCCTAGGCCCGCCTGGAGGCGTTCCAGCACCGCCGTGTCCTCGGCGATCACCTGGTGCTCGATGCGCATCAGCGTGCTCAGCAGCGCAGTGAAATCGGTGCGTTCGCTCTTGCGTTGCGCAGTCGCCACCCACAGGTGGTAGTCGGTCTCGTGCGGCGAGACCGGATCGTACTGCTGCAGCACGAAGGAGTCGCCGCGCACGCTGTAGAAGTTCACGTTCGGATACAGGAACCAGTTGTAGAACGCCGAGTCCTCGCCGTAGCGCTCGCATAGCGGCCGGTACCACTGGTCCTGTGCCGCGATCTCGGCCTTGGCCGGAAAGCTCAGCGCATGCAGCGGAGGGCACTCGGCCTCCTGCAGCAGTTGCTCCACTACCGAGGGGACGTCCGCCGGCCGCTCGACATGCGCCGAGGGCTTGGGCGCCGCGGTCATCAGCGGATTGAAGGTCTTGGGATGGATGAACGGGACATGGTTGTAATCCTTCACGTTCTCCATGTTGAGTTTCCAGTTGTAGCGCACTCGGTGGCAGCTGTAGATCAGTTGGGAGTCCACGTGCGATGCCGCCGCGCGCAACGTCTCCAGGAACGCCGGCGCGAACTGTGCCTCCAGCGGCAGCGGCTGCGCGGCCATGTTCACGAACAACAGTTCGCCGACCTGCTGCACATGCAGTTTGGTCAGGCAGATCCCGGCCTTCTCTTCGGCGGTGAACTGGTACAGGCCGGAATTGGGCAGCCCGCGCAGTTCGCCCTCGGCGCCGAAGGACCAGGCGTGGTACGGGCACACCAGCGGACGCTTGCCGTGCGACTCGATCTGGATCGCCGACTGCCGGTGCGGGCACTGGTTGAGGAAGGCGCGGATGCCGGCCTCGGTGCGCTGCACCAGCACCGGCACCCCGGCCACCTGGCGCGCGAAGAACTGGTTGCGCTCGCGCACCATGGAGGCGAAGCCGGCGAAGATCCACAGCTTGCCGAACAGCCGCTGCTGTTCCAGGCGCAGGCTCTGCGGGCTGATGTAGTGCTCGGCGTCGAGGGCGTGGCGGGTCATGCGGAAGGGCGTTCCTGCGTGCGGGGTCAACGGCTGAAGATGGTCCGCGCCGGATTCCCGGCGACGGTGACGTTGGGCGGGACGTCCTTGACCACCACGCTGCCGGCGCCGATCACTGCGCCGTCGCCGATCGCGATGCCGGGCAGCACGGTGGCGTGGGGGTGGATGACCACGTCGTTGCCGATGCGCGCGCCGCCGCCGACGAACACGAAGTTGCCGATCTGCACGTAGTCGCCGACCACCACATCGTGGCCGACGATGGTGGTGGCGAGGATGGTGACGAACTCGCCGATGCGGCTGTCGGCGCCGATCGATACGCCGACCTCGAACAGGCTGCCGCGCCCGATCGGCGTCTCCGAGGCTTCACGCAGGCGCGGGCGCAGCACCATGAAGTCGGCGCCGCGTTCCAGCAGCGGCTGGCTGTAGCGGCGGCGCGCGGCCGGATCGCCGAGCGCACAGACGAACAGGTCGCCGGGCAGCGGCTGGTAGGTGTCCGGGTCGCCGAGCAGCGGCCAGCGCAAGCCGGGCGCCAATGCGCTGCGGCTGTCCAGGAAGCCCTTGATGTCCCAGGCCTGGCCGTAGCCGGGATCGTCGGCGCATGCCATCGCCGCCACGCCGCGGCCGAAGCCGCCAGCGCCGACGATCAGGACATGTTGCGGCACGGTCATACGTACTCCACGCCGCCATCCATGCTGAAGGCCTGGCCGGTCACCTTGCTGCTCGCCTGCGACAGGAAATACAGGCATGCCAGGGCGACGTCCTGGGGCGTGCCGATGCCCAGCGGATAACGCGCGCGGTTCTCCTCGAGCCAGGCCTTGTCCTCGCTGGTCAGCGGCGTTTCGACCAGACTCGGGCACAGTGCGTTGGCGCGGATGTTACGCCGCACCAATTCCAGTGCCAGCGGGCGCAAGGTGCCGATCAAGGCGGCCTTGGAGCCAGCATAGGGGCCCACGCCGACGGTGCCGGTGAGCGCGGCGATGGACGACAGGAACACGATCGAACTGCCGGGGCGCAGCGACTGCCGCGCCAGCAGATGCCGGGTGAGCATCGTCGGCGCGATGTAGTTGATCGCCATCACTTCGTTGAGAAACGGTTCGCTGACCAGCTTCATCGGCGACAGGCCACGGATGCCGGCGCTGTGCACGACGCCATCGAGCGGACCGCACTCGGCGGCGAGCCGTTGCACGGTGGCTGCCTCGCTCAGGTCGCCGGCGAACAGGCGATGGCCGTCGCCAGGCAAGGCGTCCAGCACGGCCTGCAGACGTGCCTGATCGCGTCCAGCCACGATCAGTTGCGCACCCGCGCCGGCGCAGGTCTTCGCGACCGCCTCGCCGATCCCCTTCGAGGCGCCGGTCACCAGCACGGCCTTGCCGTCCAGTCCATACAACCCGCGCAACAGCGCGGAAGGCTCGTCCAACAGGGACATCGGGGTTTCCATGTTCATAGGCGCATCGGCAGGGAGAGGCCGCCATCGATGGTGAGGGTGCTGCGGGTGATCCAGCGGCTGGCGGCGGACAACAGATAGACCGCGCCCTTGGCGACATCGTCGGCATCGATGCGCCCGAGCGGCGTCAGGCTGATCTTGTTTTCCATTTTCGCCGTGGCGCCGAGGGCGTCGAGCATTGGCGTATGCACATAGCCAGGCGCGATGCAGTTGGCGCGGATGCCACGCTTGGCCTGTTCCAGCGCCAGCGTGCGTACCGCGGCCTCCAGGGCGGCCTTGGATCCGGCGTAACCGGCGCTGGCCTGCGGTGCTGCCCGTGCGGTCAGGGCGGATACGTAGACCAGCGAGGCACCCGAGGCCAGGCGACGTTTGGCCAGCAACTGTTGGGTAAGTGCGACCGGCGCCAGATAGTTCACCGCCAGCATCTGTTGCAAGTGCTGTTCGGCGGCCATGTGGAACGGCACCAGGGTCGCGATCCCGGCGCACGACGCCAGCCCGTGGTAGTGCTCCGCGGCTTCCAGCAGGCGCGTGCGGGTGGCTGGTTCGGTCAGGTCGCCATCGATGGTCCGATGCCCGGCGCCGTGCAGCGCGTCGGCGACCGCCTGCAGCCGCACGCGATCGCGTCCGTTGAGCACCAGGGTGGCGCCGAAGCGCGCGCACAGCGTCGCGACAGCGGCGCCGATGCCCGAGGAAGCACCGGTCACCAGGATGGTCTTGCCCTGCAGCCCGAAGGCATCGGTGGGTGCGGCAGGCGCCATCGTCAGGACTCGATCAGGTCGGGGAACACCGCGCCGTCGATATCGACCAGGCAGGTGCCCCAGGACAGGCCGATGCCGAAGCCGCACAACAGCACCCGCTTGCGACCTTCTTCCAGCTCCTTGTTGATCCGCGCGGTCATGGTCACCGGCAGCGAGGCGCCGCTGGTGTTGCCAAAATCGTGCAGGGTGGAGGGCACCTTTTCCGGGGGCAGGCCGAGCTTCTTGCGGATGGTCTCGTTGATCATCCGGTTGGCCTGGTGGAACACGAAGTAATCGATCTCGTCCTTGGACACGCCGCTGTAGTCGAGCAGCTTCTGCACCGCCGGCGGTACCCGCTGGGTGGAGAAGCTCAGCACTGCCACGCCGTCCAGTTGCAGGTCCACGCCGCGGTGCCAACGGTCGTGCTCGTCGGCGCGGTACGGGATCAGGTGTTGCACCCCAACCGGTTCGCGATGGCCGCCGACGGGCAGGATGATCGCGCGGTAACCGCTGCCGTCGCTGTTGAGGTCGAAATGCATCGGCGCGGCATCGGCGCTGAATTCCAGCGCGGTGGCGGTGCCGGAGTCGGAAAAGATCGGATCCTCCAGGTTGGCGCTGCGGTCGCCGACCAGCAGCAAACCCTTCTTGACCCCGCCGGCGGCGATCATCGAGCCGAGCAGGTTGATGCCGAACGGGTAGGCCGAACAGCCCAGGTTGACGTCGAAGGCCACGGTGGCATGCGACAGACCCAGGCGATCCTGCAGGATGATCGCCGTGGCCGGGATCGGATAATCCGGCGACTGCGTGACCACGATCAGCGCATCGACCTCCTCGCGCTGCCATTGCAGGCGCTCCAGCAGCACCTGCGCCGCGTCGAAGGCCAGGTCGGAAAAGCACTGCCATTCCGCGGCCATGCGCCGGGTCTCGATGCCGATGTTGCGCACCAGCCGCTCGCGCTCGGAGCGGATCTGCGGCCGGCAATCGGTCAGGTTGGAGACAACGCGCCTGGGTACGCAGGTCGCCATGCCGGCGAAGCGTACGTTGTGCAGCGTGGAGGTCGGCATGCTAGGCCTCGGTCAGCTTGTAGAGGTCGCCGAGGGTGACCACGGCGGCCAGATGCTCGCCGGTGATGGTCTTGCCGTACTCCGAGTCGAACATCACGATCACGCCCAGCGCGGCCAGCGAATCCCACTCGGGCAGGTCGCGCAACACCGTGTCCATGGTCACCTCGACCGGATTCTGGAAGTCGGTCGCGGACAGGAAATTCTCGATAAACGTTTCTTGGCTCATGCTGCGGGTTCCACGGGTTGGGCGAAGGAGGAAGGGGCGGTGATGCTAGCGGAATCGGACGCGGGCAGGACGCCGCCCGCCGCGGCGATCAGGTCGACGATGGCGTCCACCTGCTGGGCCGCCAGTCCGGGAAAGATCGGCAGGCACAGCACGCGTTCGGCCATCTGCCGCGCCACCGGCAGGCCGGCCGGCGCGGAGGAGGGCAGGCCGCGATACATCGGGAAATCGCTGATCAGCGGGTAGAAATAGCGGCGTACCAGGATGTCGTGGCTGCGCAGCAGCCGGTGCAGTTCGTCGCGCGCCAGCGGGAAGGCATCCTCGACCAGGATCGGGAACGAGGCGTAATTGGACAGTGCCGGTTCCCGCGGTGCCAGGCAGCGGATCCCCGGCACCTGCGCCAGGCGCCGCCGGTACTGCGCATCGATCGCCCCGCGCTGCGCCAGCGCGTCGTCGATGTGCTGCAGTTGCAGCAGCCCGAAGGCGGCGTTGATCTCGCTCATCTTGCCGTTGATGCCGGTCGCCACCACGGTGGTCTCGTCGACGAAGCCGAAGTTCTTCAGCCGGCTGATACGCTGGTAGGTCTTGGCGTCCGGGCAGACGATGGCGCCGCCTTCGAAGGTGTTGAACACCTTGGTGGCGTGGAAGCTGAGCACGCTGAGGTCGCCGTGGCGCAGGATCGAGCCGCCCTCGTCCTTGACCCCGAACGCATGGGCGGCATCGTAGATGACCTTGAGGTTGTAGGTGTCGGCGATGCGCTCGATCGCGGCGGTGTCGCAGGGCGTGCCGTAGCAGTGCACCGGCATGATCGCAGTGGTGTGCGGGGTGATCGCCGCCTCGATCTTGAGCGGATCCAGGTTCATGGTCTGCGGATCGATGTCCACGAACACCGGCTTGATGCCGCGCCACAGCAGCGAATGCGCGGTGGCGACGAAGGAATACGGCGTGGTGATGACCTCGCCGGTGATGCGCAGCGCCTGCAGCGCAGTCAGCAGTGCCAGGGTGCCGTTGGTCAGCAGCGCCAGGTGGTTCACCCCCAGGTACTCGGCCAGGGCCTTCTCCAGCGCCCGGTGCATGTCGCCGCCGTTGGTCAGGATGCGGCTGCGCCAGATCTGCTCCAGGTACGGAACGAACGCCTCCAGGGGCGGCAGCAGCGGACTGGTGACGGGGATGGACATGGGACCTGCCTGGCGACGGGTGGAAGTCCCCGGTGCGGAACACGCCGCCCGGTGCTGTGGAAACGTGAAGCAAGCCACATGCCAAAGGCGCTGTCCACTGTCGGCGTGGCCGACCGGGATGCGCTGCCGGCGAAACGCCGCGTGGCCGTCGCGCACGCACGCCGCCTGCGCGCGCCCGCGCGTGTGGAGGGGGAAGGGAGGGAAGGTAAGGGAAAGGAGCCCGCTGCCAGGCGGGCGCGCCGGGTGCGGCCGCACCCGGCGCCGTGCGCCGACTCAGCTGGCCAGTTCGGTCTGGTCGCGGTCGATGCCGTACTTGCGCAGCTTCTCGACCAGGGTGGTGCGCCGCAGGCCGAGCAATTGCGCTGCATGCGCGACCACGCCCTGGGTGCGCTCCAGCGCCTCGTTGATCAGCGCCAGCTCGATGTTGGCCATGTGCCCGCGCAGGTCCAGGCCGCTCTCCGGCAGCGTCGCCGCAGCCGCCGTCGGCGCATCGGCGTCCGCGCTGCCCGGCTTGCCGCCGGCGTGCAGGTCGACCACGTTGGGCAGCCGTCGCGGATCGGCGGCGATCGGCGCCGGCGGCGCCGATACGTCGATGGACGAGGCGAAGTCGCCGCGATAGCGCGCCGGCAGGTCCTGCACCCGCACCAGGCCGCCCGGATGCAGCACGGCCAGGCGTTCGACCAGGTTGGTCAGCTCGCGCACGTTGCCCGGCCACTCGTAGCTGCGCAGCGCCTGCAGGGCCTCTTCGGAGAAGCGCACTTCGCCGCGCCCGGTCCGCGCCAGCTGCGCGGCGATGGTGTGCACCAGCGCCGGCAGGTCGTCGCTGCGTTCGCGCAGCGCCGGCATCTCGATCGGGAACACGTTGAGCCGGTAGAACAGGTCCTCGCGGAACTGGTTGCCGGCGATGCGCTCTTCCAGATTGCGGTGGGTGGCGGCGATCACCCGCACGTTGCAGCGGATGGTGACGTTGCCGCCGACCCGCTCGAAGCTGCGCTCCTGCAGCACGCGCAGCAGCTTGACCTGCATCGGCAGGCTCATGTCGCCGATCTCGTCGAGCAGCAGGGTGCCGCCCTCGGCCATCTCGAAACGGCCCTTGCGCGCGCTCAGCGCGCCGGTGAACGAGCCCTTCTCGTGGCCGAACAGCTCGCTTTCCAGCAGATCCGGCGGGATCGCGCCGCAGTTGATCGCCACGAACGGGCCATCGCGGCGCGGCGACTGCTGGTGGATCGCCCGCGCCACCACTTCCTTGCCGGTGCCGGACTCGCCCAGCACCAGCACGGTGGTATCGAACGCGGCGACCTGGTCGATCAGCCGACGCAGGCGGGTCACCGCCGCGCTGGTACCGGTCGGGCCGTTGTCCTGCGCGGCGCCGGCCTGGTGCTCGGCGTCCAGCCGCTTGAGGCTGGCGCGGCGCAGCAGGGTTTCCAGTTGCGCGTGGCGCAGCGGCGCTTCCAACTGCCACACGTTGGCTTCGTGCAACCCGTGGCGCTGGGCGAACGCCTGCGCGTCGTCATTGAGCAGCAGCACCGGCGGCGGCAGCGAGCTGCGCGCCACCCAACCGAAGAAGGCGTCGGCCTGCTCCTGGTCGTCCAGCCCGCCGACCAGGATCGCCATCCATTCGGTCTGCCGGTGCCGGCCGGGCTGGACGTCGGCGACGTCGGTGACCCAGCGCGGGTTGAGGTCCATGAATTCGAGCAGGCTCACGGTCCGCTCGGCGCGCACCGCGTCGTCATCGATCACCAGGATCCGCGATTCGCTCATGCCGGTACTCCTTCGGTCCGAAGCCCCTCCAGGATCGGCATCACTTCCTGGATGTAGGACAGCTTGCTGACGAAGTTGTCGGCGCCGGCGCGCATGGCATGCTCGCGGTGCTCGGCGTCGTCGAAATGGCTGGCGATCACGATGTACGGCGCCTGGTCCTGGGTCTTGATCAGGCGCGTGGCCTGCAGGCCGCCCATTTCGGGCATGGCCAGGTCCATCAGCACCACCTGCGGACGCAACGACTCGGACCGCTCGATGGCTTCCAGGCCATTGGCGGCGCTACCGATCACTTCCATCCAGTCGAGCTTGCGGAAGTGGCGCATGGCGGCGTTGATGAAACCTTCGTGGTCGTCGACCAGAAGCACGGACAATTTGTTCATATGCGTCGTTTTTCCTTAGCCCACACGGGCCAGCAGCGGTTTGCTGCCGCGGCGGCGTTCGCGTGCGGGAGCGATGTCCAATTGTTCACGATACTTGGCGACTGTGCGCCTTGCCACGTTCACGCCCTGTCGCGACAGCAGTCCGGCGATGGCCTCGTCGGCCAGCGGCCGCCCGGCCGGCTCGGATTCGATCAGGCGCCGGACCATGGCCCGCACCGCCTGCCCGGACACCGCGGCGCCTTCCAGGCGCACGGCGAAGAAGTGCTTCAGCTCGAACGTGCCGCGCGGGGTCTGCAGGTACTTGCCGGTGGTGATGCGCGAGATGGTCGACTCGTGCATGCCGATCGCCTCGGCCACCTCTTTCAGGGTCAGCGGCGCCATCGCTTCCTCGCCCTTGACCAGGAACGCCGACTGGCGCTCGACGATGGCGCGGGTGGTGCGCAACAGGGTCTCGTAGCGCATTGACAGGCCGCGGGTCAGCCAGCGCGCTTCCTGCAGCATCTCGCGCAGCGGCTGCGCGGCGTCGCCGGCCTCGGCCAGGGCGCGCTCGTGCATCGGGTTGACGGTGACGCGGTGGGTGGTGGCCGGGTTCAGCGCCACCCGCCAGGTGCCGTCGGCATGCCAGGCGACCACGTCCGGCAGCACATGGCCGGCGTCCTGCGGCTGCAGGCTGTCGCCGGGCCGCGGCTGCAGCGACAGGATCAGCCGCACCGCCTCGCGCACGTCGTCGGTCTCGGCATCGAGCTGGCGCCCGAGCAGCGCGTAATCGTGGCTGGCGAGCAGATTGAGATCGCCGGCGAGGATGCGCGCGGCCAGGTGGCGGCCCGGCACGCGGCCGGGCAGGTCGCTCAACTGCGCCTGCAGGCATTCGCGCAGGTCGCAGGCGGCCAGGCCGGCCGGGTCGCCGTGCAGCAGGCGCTGGCGCACCGCTTCGGCCTGCGCCAGCGGCAGGCCCAGGCGTGCGCTGGCCAACTGCTGCAAGGTGTCGAGCGGGCCGTCCAGGTAGCCGGCATCGTCGCAGTGTTCCAGCCAGAACGCAGCCGCTTCCAGTTCCAGCGCCGGCAGTTCCAGGGCCAGCCGCTGCAGCACGCGCAGGTGCGGGTCGGTGGATTCGCCGGCGGCGATGCGCTGCATGCGATCGTCTTCGCCGTCGTTCCAGCCGGCGGCCGGGATGTCCCACATCGAGGATTCGGGCAGTTCGTCGAACGCCGCGGTTTCCAGCGCCGCATCCTCGTGCTTGACCACCGGCTCGATCACGCCCTCGGGCTCTTCCAGTTCGAGCAGCGGATTGGTTTCCAGCGCGCGGCGGATTTCCAGTTCCAGTTGCATGCCGTCGAGTTGCAGCAGCCGGATCGACTGCAGCAGTTGCGGGGTCAGATGCAGTTGCTGGCCCAGTTGGGCGGAAACGGTCGGCTTCATGCGGACTCCCTCGGTTCGGCGCCAATACGCTGGCGCCCGTGGAACGCATACTGCTTGTCGCCCGACGGTAACAGAATCGGGGTGTTCCTGAGTAGGGTAGTCAAATTCCTGACAGACTGTCAGGAATTTCCCGACATGCGGGTCGTGGACGCCGGACAGTCGACGGCGCAATGCCTGATGTGGCGGGCTTCGGCGGGAATGTCACGCCTGCTGACCGGTTAAGGCAAACCCCATGCCAAAGGTGCGTGTCGGGATGCCGTCCCCAGTTCAGCTCAACTCGCCCTGATGGCGCGCGGCCAGCAGGACCAGATCGTTGGCGCGGCGGCAGCCCAGCGATTCCATCATCCGCGCGCGGTGGGTCTCCACGGTCTTGACGCTGATGCCCAGGTCCGAGGCGATTTCCTTGTTGCTCTGGCCGCGGCCGATCTGGCGCAGGATCTCGCGCTGTCGCGGCGACAGCGCGGCAATGCCCACCGGGCGCTCGCGGCCGAGCATCGGCGCGATCATCTTGGAGGAGATCTGCGGGCTCAGGAACACCTGGTTGGCGCTGGCCGCGCGCAGCGCCAGTTCCAGTTCCAGCGGAGCGGCGTCCTTGACCACGAAGCCGGTGGCGCCGCGGTCCAGCGCATCGCGCACGTGCACCGGATCGTCGTGCATCGACATCATCACCACCCGGGTCTTGGGCGAGCTGTGCAGTACGTCCGTGAGCGCGTCCAGGCCGCTGCGTCCCGGCAGGGACAGGTCCATCAGGACCAGGTCGGGGCGGTGCAGGGTGGCCAGGTCCACTGCCTGCTGCGCGTTGCTGGCCTCGGCGACCACGTCGACGTCCGCAAACGTCTGCAGCAGCCGGCTCAAGCCGGCGCGTACCAGGGTGTGATCGTCGACGATGATGACTCGCACGGTGCAGGTCCTTCTATTCAGATCCGCACCTTAGCCGAGCCGCTCGCCGCCGCCAACCTCGGCGGGCGGCCGGGCGCGGCGGGAGCCGGCTCAGCGCGCCCGCCGGCTGTCGGCGATCTGCCGGCGGTGCAGCCGGAACAGGTGGCGTTCCAGGGCCTCTTCCAGGCCCGGCGGCTGTGTCTCGAACCGTAGCCAAAGTTGGACGACCCCGGCAGTGGTGGCCTCGGCCAGCACCCGTACCGGCAGTTCCAGGTGGTCCGGCAGCCAGTCCGAGGGTTGCAGGCGTAGCAGACCGGCGGCCCCGGGCGCTGCGCCCGAGCGCGCGCCCAGGTCCAGCCGGACGCCCCGGCGCGACCAGCACAGCGGCCGCAACGGCAGGGCATCCTCGTGCTGGCGGGCCAGCCGGCCCAGCAGGACCAGCATCAGGTCGAGCTTGGCCTCCATCCGCTGCGTCTGCGCGCTGGCGTCGCTGCGCTCGTCGCTGCCGTCCTCGCCGCGCAGATCCTCGATCTGCGCCAGGCTGCGCAGCAGCGCCTCGCCGGCGGCAAGGCGGCCGGCGCCGTTGCCCAGGCGGAAATCCGCCGGCAGCGCCAGTTCGCAACTGAGCGTGTCGTGGAACAGTTCGGCGTCGGCCGGATGTTGCGCGACGCCGTCCGGGCCGGCGTTCATCCCAGCAGTCCGGCCTGCGAATAGAGCCGCGCGGCGTGGCTGGACTGGCGGCTGCTGCGCAGCCAGGCCGCGGCATGGTCGCGCTCCATGCGCATCTGCGCGGTCACCGCCTGCTGCAGGGCGAGCAGTGGCTTGAGCGCCTCGCGCGAGCGGTCGGCATCGTCCTGCTGCAGATACGCCTGCAGGCGTCGCGCATGGTCGGTGACCATCGCCTGGGCCAGGGCATAGTCGTCGCCGCGCAGGATCTCGCGCAGTTCGTGCAGGTCGTTGTGCAGGTCGGCGAGCTGGATGCTCACGATGCGTTCGCCGTGGCTAGTTCGCGCTGCTGCGCCGGAATGGCGGCCCAGGCCGCGTCGATCTCGCTGAGCAGTTCCAGCGCTTCGGTCAGCGCGGCGTCGTCGTTGTGCAGGTTGGCTTCGGTGAGCCGGTGCATCACGTAGTCGTAGAGCGCGGACAGATTGCCGGCGATCTCGCCGCCGGCCTCGTGGTCGAGCGAGCCGTTGAGATGGCCGACGATGGCGCAGGCCTCGCCGATCGCCTTGCCCTTGCGTGCCTGGTCACCCTGCGCGAGGCAGGCCTGCGCCTGGCGGATGCGCTGGCAGGCACCGGCGAACAGCATGGCGACCAGCTTGTGCGGATCGGCATCCGTGACGCTGGTGGAAATGCCCATCTTGCGATATTGCTCAGCGTACTGGCGGCTGGAACCGTACATGGAAAACTCCCTCGGGTGGACTGGCGGGGCCTGGCGCTATGCCGGTTGGCGGCGACGCCGGGCGGTTGTTGCCGCAGATCCACAATGACTGTCGATACTCTTCATATCGGCCGCGACGCGCTTCGACTTGAGCCGCGGCCACACGCGCGTCAGCTGAATTGCTTGGTCAGGTTGTCGCTGGTGGTCTGCATCTGGGTCACCAGCGTCTCCATCGCCGTGAAGCGCGCGGTGTACTGATCGGTCAGTGTCTGCATGCGCGCGTCCAGATCGCTGAGCTGATCGGTCAGGTCGGAGATGTGCTTGTTGAGCGCGTCGGTCCGCTGGGTCAGCGTGCCGCTGGTGGTGTCCAGGTTGCTCTTGAGCAGCGTGCTCATCCCGGCGCCAAAGCTGCCGGCGCTGCCGAGCATGGTCTTGGCCGCCGACGGATCGGTGGCCACGGCCGTGTCGAACTTGCTGCTGTCCAGGCTCATCACGCCATCCTTGTCGATGGTGACGCCCAGCGCCATCAGCCCGCTCACGTTGTCGCTGACCAGCCGGCGCAGCGACTGCTGCAGGCCGCGCACCATGGCATCGCCGGTCATCGGCGAGGCCTTCTTGTTGGTGGCGTCGTAGGCGCTGGACGACTTGAGCACGCTGTTGGCGGAGTTGTAGGCGCTGACCAGGGCGGTCAGGTTGGCCTTCAGCGGGCTGTTGTCGGCGGTGATGTTGAGATTGAAGGTGGTGCCGGCAACGGCCTTGGTGAGATTGATGGCCACGCCGGGCACCAGGTCGGCGATGGTGTTGCTGCTGGAGGTGCGCTGGAAGCCATCCACCTTCACCACCGCGTCGGCGGCGGCGATCGTCTGGGTCAGGCCGCCGCTGCTGCCGGGCGGGTAGGTGAGGTTGGCCAGGCCGCCGTCGCCACCGGAGGTGGTGATGGTCAGGGCGCCCTTGGTGCCGGTGTCGACCGCGTTGAGCACCAGGTGGTCGCCGTCGTCGGCGGTGACCACGCTGGCGGTCACGCCGGCACCGTTGGCGGCCTTGTTGATGAAGGCGGCGACGTCGCTGAGCTTGCTGCCGGCATCGACGTTGATATTGAGCGTGGTGTCGCCATAGGCGATGGTCAGGGTGCCGCCACCGACCACGGCGCCGCTGGCGTAGGCCGAGGAGGTCAGTTTCTGCGACTGCGCCAGCTTCACCACCTCGATGCCGTACCTGCCGGCGTTGGCGCTGGAGGTGACCGAGGCGGTATAGCCCGCGCCGTCGTCGATGGTGGCCTTGTAGGCGCCCTTGTCGGCGCTGTCGGACACCGTGTTCATCGCCGTCTGCAGGTTGGACAGCGCGCTCTTGATCGTGCTCAAGGACGACAGCTGCGCACTGGAGGCGGTGCCGTCACGGTTGATCCGGTCTTCCTGCGGCTGGCGTTCCTTCGACACCAGTTTGGCGACGAAGGTCGGAATGTCCAGGCCTGAGCCGATTCCAGTGGTGGACATGTTGGCGGTCCTTGAGATGGCCGGCACGCGGTGCGCCAGCGGCTGAGGGGAGTATCGGCGCGCGAGGCCGCTTCTTGAGCGCCGCCCGCGCGTCGTCGCGGCTCCCGGTTGCGATGCAAATCCTGTGCCGCGTCGGCAGCGTCAAAAAAAAGACCCCTCCTTGCGGAGGGGTCCGGTCGTGCGGTGCGGCTCTGGCTGGGCTTAGCCCTGGAGCAGACTCAGCACGCTCTGCGGCGCCTGCTTGGCCTGGGCCAGCATCGCGGTGCCGGCCTGCTGCAGGATCTGCGTACGGGTCAGCTCGGCGGTTTCCTTGGCGTAATCGGTATCGCGGATGCGGCTGCGCGAGGCCGACAGGTTCTCCGAGGTGGAGCTCAGGTTGGCGATGGTGGAGGTGAAGCGGTTCTGGATCGCACCCATGTCGGCACGCGAGGAGTTCACCGAGGTCAGCGCGTTGTCGATGATGCTCATCGCCTTCTGCGCGCCCTGGAAGGTGGAGATATCCACGTCCGCCAGGTAGTTGGTGGTGCCGGCGGTGGCAGCGGCGCTGGCGGCGATGCCGGCGTTGCTGAAGGTGATGCCGGAGGCACCGGTGGCCGAGCCTGCGGTGAACGAGAAGTCCTGGCCGCCCTTGACCGATTCCAGCTTCAGCGCATTGGTGGACGAATCGATCGAGGCGTACACGCCGGTCTGGGCCAGCTTGTCGTTGATCGCCGAGACGATCTTCTTGGCCACGTCGGCACCGGCGTCGCCGTTGGCCACCGAGACCGAGGCGATGTTGACGCCGTTGACGACCATGCCGGAGAAGCTGCCGCTGGCGGTCGCGGTACCGGAGGCCAGGGCGGCCGAGCCGGTCTGGGTAGCGGCGAAGCCGGCCTTGCCCAGCGCGGCGGCGCTGGCATTGACGATGCTGTTGATGCCGATGGTCTGGCCCGCGTCGGCGCCGACCTGGAACAGCGCGCCGGAGAACGAACCGTCCAGCAGCTTGGTGCCGTTGAAGTTGGTCTGGCTGGAGACGCGGTCGATTTCCGCGGCCAGCTGCTTGACTTCCGAGTTCAGCGCACCGCGGTCGGTGGTGGAGTTGGTGGCGTTGGCCGACTGCACCGCCAGTTCGCGGATACGCTGCAGGTTGTTGCCGATTTCGACCATCGCGCCTTCGGCGGTCTGCGCCAGCGAGATGCCGTCGTTGGCGTTGCGCGAGGCCACGTCCAGGCCACGGATCTGGGTGGTGAAGCGCTCGGAGATCGCCAGACCGGCCGCATCGTCCTTGGCGCTGTTGATGCGCAGGCCCGAGGACAGGCGCTGGATCGTCGTCGCCAGGCTGGTGCTGGTGGTGTTGAGGTTCCGCTGAGCGTTCAGCGACATTACGTTGGTATTGATGACCTGTGCCATTTCGATATCTCCTCTAAGCGATTTATCCGGCAACCCTTGGGTGCCTGGAGCCTCCGCAGGGGGCCATCAATTGGCCAGTGCCGCTGCTGGTATAAGTAACGGCAGTCGGTGCGCAACCTTTAGCGATTCGCTGGGAAAAAACAAAGCAATTCGCTGAGTTGCAACGCGTCCGGCATGCGGCGAAAAGCTTGTTTCGGCCGCGCTTTGACAAACTTTAGGTTCCATCGTGCACGTGCTGTGGAAGTCGGCACGTAGCGTGAGAAACACGTCGGTGTGATCGCCGTCGCCGGGGCGGTGCGCTCGATCAGTTCGATCGTGGCGTCGCCACATCTGCACGAATGCAGGACATCCCGGCCGCGCGGGTGTGGTGATGCAGTTGCTTGGCCGTCTTCCCCGCACCTGGTCGACCGTCCCCCTGCTGTCCTTGGCGACCACGGACGGGGTGCAGATCATCGCGCTGTTGCACGTGCCGCGCTGCCACACATGCGGTCGAGAAGGTTCTGCCGCGCATCCGGCGCCGCAGTGCGGACACGCGACCCGGAGGCGGCATGTGTGGTTCTGCCGGCGCGTTGAATGCCGGTGCCTGGTGAAGACGCCGCGTTGTTCGAGACGCGCGCCCCGTGCTGGAAAACGGAATAAAAAAGGCCCCTCCTTGCGGAGGGGCCCGGTGGCGCGGTGTGGCTGGCTGGGCTTAGCCCTGGAGCAGGCTCAGCACGCTCTGCGGCGCCTGCTTGGCCTGGGCCAGCATCGCGGTGCCGGCCTGCTGCAGGATCTGCGTACGGGTCAGCTCGGCGGTTTCCTTGGCGTAGTCGGTATCGCGGATGCGGCTGCGCGAGGCCGACAGGTTCTCCGAGGTGGAGCTCAGGTTGGCGATGGTGGAGGTGAAGCGGTTCTGGATCGCACCCATGTCGGCACGCGAGGAGTTCACCGAGGTCAGCGCGTTGTCGATGATGCTCATCGCCTTCTGCGCGCCCTGGAAGGTGGAGATGTCCACGTCCGCCAGGTAGTTGGTGGTGCCGGCGGTGGCAGCGGCGCTGGCGGCGATGCCGGCGTTGCTGAAGGTGATGCCGGAGGCACCGGTGGCCGAGCCTGCGGTGAACGAGAAGTCCTGGCCGCCCTTGACCGATTCCAGCTTCAGCGCATTGGTGGAGGAATCGATCGAGGCGTACACGCCGGTCTGGGCCAGCTTGTCGTTGATCGCCGAGACGATCTTCTTGGCCACGTCGGCACCGGCGTCGCCGTTGGCCACCGAGACCGAGGCGATGTTGACGCCGTTGACGACCATGCCGGAGAAGCTGCCGCTGGCGGTCGCGGTGCCGGAGGCCAGGGCGGCCGAGCCGGTCTGGGTGGCGGCGAAGCCGGCCTTGCCCAGCGAGGCGGCGCTGGCATTGACGATGCTGTTGATGCCGATGGTCTGGCCGGCGTCGGCGCCGACCTGGAACAGCGCGCCGGAGAACGAACCGTCCAGCAGCTTGGTGCCGTTGAAGTTGGTCTGGCTGGAGACGCGGTCGATTTCCGCGGCCAGCTGCTTGACTTCCGAGTTCAGCGCACCGCGGTCGGTGGTGGAGTTGGTGGCGTTGGCCGACTGCACCGCCAGTTCGCGGATACGCTGCAGGTTGTTGCCGATTTCGACCATTGCGCCTTCGGCGGTCTGCGCCAGCGAAATGCCGTCGTTGGCGTTGCGCGAGGCCACGTCCAGGCCGCGGATCTGGGTGGTGAAGCGCTCGGAGATCGCCAGGCCGGCGGCGTCGTCCTTGGCGCTGTTGATGCGCAGGCCCGAGGACAGGCGCTGGATCGTCGTCGCCAGGCTGGTGCTGGTGGTGTTGAGGTTCCGCTGAGCGTTCAGCGACATTACGTTGGTATTGATGACCTGTGCCATTTTGATATCTCCTCTTAGCGATTTGTCCGGCAACCGGTCGGTGCCTGGAGTCTCCGCAGGGGGCCATCAATTGGCCAGTGCGGCTGGTGATACAAGTAACGGCGACAGGCTCGCAACCTTTAGCGATTCACTGCAGAAAATTTGCTGTTCCGGCGATGCGCAAAACACCTGGAACACCGCGGAGAGCCTTTCTCGGCCGGATTCCGGCAAACTTTAGGGCCGCATGCGCGTTGTCTACTGATCCAGCGGCGAGGGCGATCTTTGTATAACGCGAAAGGCCCGGAGGCGTCGCCGCGCTCCGGGCCTTTTGGTATATCGGGTTTATTGCGTGATGATCAGAGCCGGTCGAACAGCGACATCTTCTGCATCTGGGTAAAGATGGTTTGTGCCGCTTTCAGCGCCGACTGTTCCAACTGGTACTGGGAAATCGCCTGCGCGTAATCCAGGTCGCGCAGCGAGGACAGGGTGGTCTTCAGGGTCACGTTGTTGGCTTCGCGCAGATCGGTGGCGTTGTCGATGGCCGCCAGCTGGGCGCCGCCGGCAGCGCGGGCGTCGATCATCTTCGACGAGGCCTGGGTGATGTCGCGCATCGACGATTGCAGGCTGTTCTGCAGCGCGGCCTTGGCGGTGGGCGTGATGGGATCGGTGTTGAGCAGGTCGACCAGGTTGCTGATCGTGGAGAACACGTCCTTGGTGGTCGACGGTCCGATCTGGAAGCTGTCGCCGGCGGCGGGGGCGCCGTCCACGCGCATCTTCAGGCCGGGCAGGCCGATGCTCTCGCCGGCGGCATAGGTGCCGGTGTTGACCACGGTGCCGCTGCTGTCGCGGACCTCGTAGGTGGTGGCGGCGGTGAACACCACGCTGTAGCTGCCGCCGTTCCAGGCGCTGCCGGAGCCATCCCGGCTGAAGTCGAGCAGCAGGCCGGTGCCGGTGTTGCCGGCGGCCGCATGCGCGTCCACGGTACCGTCGCCGGTGGGCACGCGCATGAAGATCTCGCTGCCGGGAAGGGTATCGGAGACCTTGGTGTCCGGCGCGATCTCCACGCTGCGCTGGGTCTGGTTGCCGCTGTAGACCACATTGCCGGAGACCACGGCGAACGGCGCGGCGTCGTCGGCGGTGCCGCCGAACAGGTAGCGGCCGGAGCCGTCGGTGCTGTTGGACAGGCTCAGCAGGCTGTCGTGCAGGGTCTTCAGTTCCGCGGCAATGGCCTTGCGGTCGGGGGTGGTCAGCGCCGAACTATTGGCTTCGACCGTCAGATCCTTGACCCGGGCCATCAGGTCGCCGGCCTGCGACAGCGAGTTCTCCTGCAGGTTGAGCCGGTTCTGCACGTTGGTGGCGTTGTCGCCGAAGCGCGCCAGGGCGGCCACCGTGCGATCCAGGCTGACCGCGGTGCCGGCGGCGACCGGGTCGTCGGCCGCGCTGACAATGCGCTGGCCGGTGGAGAGCTGCTGCTGCAGGTGCGAGATCGTCGCCTGCTTGCCGAGCATGGTGTTGAGCGACTGATTGAAGATCATGCCGCTGGAGATGCGATTGCTCATCGGACCGCGCTCAGGATGGACTGGAACAGGGTGTCGGCGGTGGAGATCAGGCGCGAGGCCGCCTGGTAGGCCTGCTGCAGCCGCAGCATGTCCGCCGCTTCCTCGTCGAGGTTGACGCCGGACAGCGAGTCGCGCGCGTCCTGGGCGCTGCTCTGGATCACGTCCTGCGCGTCGGCCGCGTACTTGGCCTGGCGCGCCGACGAGCCGACCGTGGTGGTCAGGCCGGCCACCGCGCCGTTGAGGGTGATGGTGCCGCCGTTGAAGGCCTTGGAATCGTCCAGGTTGGACAGCAGCAGCGCGTTGCCGTTGTTGCTCGAGCCGACCCCGGTCGGGCCCACCGCGAAGCTGTCGCCGGCGGACGGCACGCCGTCCATGGTCAGGCTCCAGCCGTTGGCGCTGATGGTCTGCCCGGCGGTGTAGGTCTGCGGGGCGCCGCCGTTGATCGAGTAATGGGTGGAATCGATGAAGGCGATGTTCGCCGGCGTCAGCAGGTTGGCGTTGCTGGCGTCGGTTGCGGTGACATTGCTGACTTTGCCGGTCCCCAGGTTGCTCAGCGTGGCGCTGGCCTGGATCGGCGTCGCCGCGGCGATGCGCGAGGGGTCGGTGATGGCCACGGACAGCTTGCTGATGGCGTTGGCGGTGGGCTGCAGCAGGAACTTGTCGCCGCTGGCGGCGGTGCCGGACACCTGCAGGGTCACGCCGTTGACCACGAACGGATCGGCGCTGGTGCCGGAACCGGTCATCGGAATGCTGGCGCCGGTGTCGGCGCGGCTGGCGTTCCAGCTCGTGCCGTTGTAGGTCAGCAGCAGGTTCTGCCCGTCGAGCTTGCTCAGGTCGCTGACGCTGGCGGTGAACGCGGCCGTGCCGGTGTTGGCGCTGTTGCCGTCCACGCTCGGCGGCGGCAGATTGAAGAAATCGCCGCCCATCTGCCCGTACAGGTCCATGCCGGCATGGTGCTGCTGGTTGTAGCTGCTGGCCAGGCCGGTGGCGATGCGGCCGAGCTCGGCCTTGGTCGGATCCAGGACGGTGCTGCGGAACTCCAGGAAGCCGCCGATCTGCCCGCCCAGCGCCTTTTCGCTCAGCGGGGTGGTGCCGCCCTGGGTCTTCACCGCGATCTGCAGCCGCTCCGGCTGGTAGGGATCGGGACTGGCGACCAGCGTCGAGGCGTTGGTCCCGACCACCATTGCCTGGCCGCCGGAGGTGTAGACGTTCATCATCCCGCCATCCTGCTGGATGACGCTGCCGCCGGTGTAGCCGATGAGCTGGCTGATCATCTGGTCGCGGCGGTCGAGCAGGTCCGGCGCGGCGGCATTGGCGTTGGAGCCGATCTGGCCGTTGAGCTTGGCGATCTCGGTGGCCAGGCGGTTGGCTTCGGCGGTGCCGGCCAGCAGGCCGTTGTTGACCTCGCTGCCGAGCGAGTCGAGCTGGCCGTTGAGCTGCTTGAAGCGGGTCACCAGCGAATTGCCGGCGTCCAGCAGGTTCTGCCGGTTGGCGCTGGCCGAGGCATTGGAGGACAGGCCGCTGGTGGCGTCGAAGAAGTTCGACCACTGCCCGGCGATGCTGGTGGCCTTGTCCGAGAACAGGCCGTCGACGCGGCTGGACAGGCTGGACAACTGCTTCAGTCGCGCGACTTCGCCGGTGCTGTCGAACAGGCGCGAGATCGCCAACTGGTCGGCGACACGGGAGACGTCGGTGATCTGGGTGCCGTTGCCGACGAACTCGCTGCCGTACTGGCTGGGGACCGTGGTCGCGAACGTCGTCCGCTGCCGGCTGTAGCCGTCGGTGTTGATGTTGGCGACGTTGTGGCTGACCGTGGACAGGGCCCGCTGGAAGGCGAGCAGGGCGCCGGTACCGGTAGAGAGAATGGACATGGGCGGCTACCTCAGCGGCGCACGAGGCCGGACGAATCGACGGTGCTGGCCAGCACGCGCTCGATGCCGCCGGCGGCGGCGCTGCCGATCGCGGCGACCGCGCGACCGATGGTCGGGCCGCCAGCGATGGCGGCGATCTTGGCCGCATAGGCCGGGTCGGTGGCGTAGCCGGCGCGCTGCAGGCCCTGGGCGAAGCCGCGGATGTCGGTGCCGGCCTTCAGCGCCTGCTGGTAGCGCGGATTGGTCTTCAGCAGGCGCACGTAGTCGGCGAAGCTTTCCGCCGGCGAGGAATAGGCGCGGAAATCGGCGGTCTGCGACTGCTTGACGCCGTCCACGTATTCGTGGGTGCCGGTGGTCACGCGATCGCCGTCCCAGCCGGTGGCCTTGATCCCGAACAGGTTGTTGGAACTGGCGCCGTCGCCGCGGGAAATGCCGCGGCGGCCCCAGCCGGTTTCCAGCGCGGCCTGCGCGACCAGGGCGCGGGCGTCCACGCCCAGTTCCTGCGCGGCCTTCTGCGCATGGTTCCAGATCTTGGCGACGAAGCCTTCCGGGGTGCGCTCGCCGAGACTGGCCGCCGCGGCGTTGGCGGCCGCGGCGGCGCTGGGATCGATGGCGTTGCTGCTGTCGGCGGCCGCCTGCACGTTCGACCAGCGGTCGTCGGCGCCGGCCCAGGACAGGCCGGCGCTGCCGTCGGCCGGGCTGCTGCCGATGGCCTGATGCATGGCGCTGCTCTCGCGGCCGGCGATCATGTCCAGCACCTGCTGCTGCGGCGAGGCGGCCGCATCGGCGCCGCTCCACGGGCCGACGCCGGCGCCGGCTGCGGCACCGGAGGCCAGCGCGGCCTCGCCCTGCAGCGGCATCGGCCCATTGCTGGTCTGGCCGGACACCAGCGAATAGGCCTTGGCTGCCTTGGCCGCATCCAGCGCGGTGTTCGGGGTGCCAGTCGCCGCCGGCTGCCCGCCGCCCAACTGCTTGGCGATCATCGCCGCCAGGCCCAGCCCCTTGCCGTCGGTCAGGCCTTTGGCCAACTGCTGGTCGTACATGTCGCGGAAGGTCTGGTTCTCGCCCGGGAACAGCGAATTGCCGAAGCTGGCCTGGCGCATGCTCTTGACCAGCATGTTGGCGAACTGCCCTTCGAGCTGGCGCGAGACCTTGTCGATCTTGGCCGGATCGTTCTGGGTAGAGGCGTGCAGGTCGAAGGGAGCGGCCGAGATACGCATGTCAGATCACCTCCAGCTCCGCGCTCAGGGCACCCGCCTGCTTGAGCGCTTCCAGAATCGCGATCAGGTCGCCAGGCGCGGCGCCGACCTCGTTGACCGCCCGAACGATCTGATCCAGCGAGGTGCCGCCCTCGAACTTGAACATGCGGCTGCCTTCGTTGGTGGCGGTGATGGTGGACTTGGGCGTGGCCACGGTCTGGCCGCCGCTCAGGGCATTCGGCTGGCTGACCTGGGTGCCTTCGCTGATGGTCACCGTCAGCGAGCCGTGCGAGATCGCCGCCGGGCTGACCCGGACCTGCGAGCCGATCACCACCGTGCCGGTGCGGGCATTGACCACCACCTTGGCCGGCGCCGCGCCCGGCGACAGCTCGACGTTCTCGATGCGTGCCAGCAGACCGATGCGTGCGCTCTGGTCGGTGGGCGAACGCACCGCCACGGTGGAACCGTCCACCGCGTGCGCGCTGCCCGGGCCGAAGGTGCTTTCCAGCGCCGAGACCATGCGCGAGACGGTGGTGAAATCGGGCTGGTGCAGGTTCAGGGTGATCTCGCCGGTATTGCCGAACACGTCCGGCAGCGCACGTTCCACCGTCGCACCGTTGGGGATCAGGCCGACGCTGGGCACGTTCACCGAGATCCGCGAACCGTCCTTGCCCTGCGCACCGAAGCCGCCGACCACCAGGTTGCCCTGGGCGACCGCATAGACCTGGCCGTCGGCGCCCTTCAGCGGCGCCATCAGCAGGGTGCCGCCGCGCAGCGAGATGGCGTTGCCGATCGAGGACACGGTGATGTCGATGGTCTGGCCCGGCTTGGCGAACGCCGGCAACTGCGCGCTGATCGCCACCGCCGCGACGTTCTTCAGCTGCGGATTGACATTGGACGGCACGTTGACGCCCAGCTCGCCGAGCATGTTCTTCAGGCTCTGCACGGTGAAGGGCGCCTGGCTGGTGCGGTCGCCGCTGCCGTCCAGGCCGACCACCAGGCCATAGCCGACCAGCGCGTTGTTGCGCACGCCGCCGACCTGGGCCAGGTCCTTGATGCGTTCGGCCGCGGCCGGCGCGGCCAGGCCCGCGCACAGGGCGACGGCGGCGAGCAGGCGGCAGGGCAGGGACAGGAGATTCATGGCGGGCCTCAGTACGGCGAGATGCGCGAGTTGAAGAAACGGCTCAGCCAGCCCATCGCGTTGGACTGCGCGACCGCGCCGCGGCCGCCGTAGGCGATGCGCGCTTCGGCCACCTTGCTCGAGGGAATGGTGTTGTCCGGGGCGATGTCGGCGGCGCGGACCACGCCCTGCACCTGCACCAGTTCGTCGCCCTGGTTCAGCCGCAGGTTCTTCTGGCCCTGGATCACCAGGTTGCCGTTGGGCAGGCGCTGCATCACGGTCACGGTGATGCTGCCCTGCATGGTGTTGCTCTGCGCGGTGTTGCCCTTGCCGGCGAAGCTGCGGTCGCCGCTGGTGGCGTTGTTGAGGATGTTGGTACCGTTGACGGTCAGCGGCGCGCCGAGCAGGGTCGGCGTGGCCATGGTCACTGCATCCTTCTTGCTGATGCTGGTGTTGGCGGTGCTGCTGGCGTTGGTGCTTTCGACCAGGGTGATGGTCAGCAGGTCGCCGACGTCGCGGGCGCGACGGTCCGAATACAGCTGCAGGCCGGGGCCGGCGGCGTAGATCGCGCCGGCCGTGGGCTGTGCCTGCGGTGCCATCACCGGCGTGATCGGCGCCATCGGCGCGTACGGACGCACGTCGCCAGCGGCCACGCCCAGACCGGCGCAACCGCCGAGCAGGACCGGCAGCAGCAGCGCGGCGGAGAAGGAGAGAGAGGACAGGCGCGACATGGCGGATTCCGGAGTCGAGGGGATCAGACGTTGTTGTTCAGATAGCCGAGCATGGAGTCGGTGGTGGAAATGGCCTTGGCGTTCATCTCGTAGGCGCGCTGGGTCTCGATCATGCTCACCAGCTCTTCCACCACGTTGACGTTGCTGCCTTCCAGCGCACCCTGCGCGATGTTGCCGAGGCCGTTGAGGCCGGGCGTGCCGTTCGTCGCCGGGCCGGAGGCGGCGGTTTCCACGTACAGGTTCTGGCCCTTGGCCTGCAGGCCGGAGGGATTGATGAAGTCGGTGAGGGTCAGCGAGCCGACCTGCAGCGCGGCGGCGGTGCCGGTGATCTGTACGCTGACCGTGCCGTCGTTGCCGATGGTCACCGATTGCGCGCCTTCGGGGATCTGGATGCCCGGCTGGATCGCGTAGCCGCTGTTGGTGACCAGTTGGCCCTGCGCATCGATCTGGAAGCTGCCGTCGCGGGTGTAGGCCGTGGTGCCGTCCGGCATCTGCACTTCGAAGAAGCCGCGGCCGTTGACCATCACGTCCAGGGCGCGGCCGGTCTGCTGCTGGCTGCCCTGCTCGAAATCCTTGGCGGTGGCGACCACGCGCACGCCGGTGCCGATCTGCAGGCCCGAGGGCAACTGCGTCTGCGAGGAGCTGGCGCCGCCGGGCTGTCGCACCTGCTGGTACAGCAGGTCCTCGAAGTTGGCGCGGTCGCGCTTGAAACCGGTGGTGTTGGTGTTGGCCAGGTTGTTGGAGACGACCGACATGCGCGTCTGCTGCGCATCCAGTCCGGTCTTGGCGACCCACAAAGCCTGATTCATGACCCGAGTTCCTCTGATGGTGGCCCCGGCACGACGCGCCGGGGGCGCAGGGAGTGATGCATGTGCCGTGCCAAACCGGCGCCGCTGGCGCCGAGGCTCGCCTTAGCCGTTCAGACGCAGCAGGGTGTTGGCCGACTGCGCGTTCTCGTCGCCGTTCTTGATGACCTTGACCTGCATTTCGAACTGGCGCTGCAACTGGATCATCTGCACCAGCGCGCCGGCGGCATCGACGTTGCTGCCTTCGAGCATGCCGGTGCGCAACGAGTTGCCGGTGGCCGGCGCGAAGGCCTTGGCCGGATCGTCGCTGACGTTGCGCATCAGGCCGTCGCGACGGCGGGTGAGTTGGTCCGCCGGCGCCTGCACCACCTTCAGGGTGGCGATGGTGCTCATCGCGGTGGGGGCTTCGCCCAGCGGCACGATCGACACGGTGCCGTCGTTGCCGATTTCCAGCGACTGGTGCGGCGGGATCGCCACCGGGTTGCCCTGGTCGTCGAGCACCGCATGGCCGCTGGCGGTGACCAGTTGGCCGTTGGGCGTCAGCGCCAATTCGCCGCCGCGCGTGTACGCCTCCTTGCCGTCGGAGGACTGCACCGCCAGCCAGCGATCGGCATCCAGCGACAGATTCAGCGGATTGCCGGTCATGTGCTGGGCGCCGACATCGCGATTGAAGCCCTGGTCGATGTGCAGCGCATCGATGCGCGACGGATAACCGGCGCCAGGAATCCGATACGCCTCGGTGTTGGCCAGCGCCGCCTTGAACCCGGAGGTCTCGACATTGGCCAGATTGTGCGACACGGTGGCCTGCGCCTGCAGCGAGGCGCGGGCGCCGGTCATGGCGACGTAGAGGGCTTTGTCCATTGGAGGGAACCGGGAATGGGGAATCGGGAATGGAGGGAAGCGGGAGGTCGGTGGCGGGAACCGCGTTCACGACTCCCGTTTCCCCATTCCCGATTCCCGGTGGTCGTCAACGCATATTGATGATCGTCTGCGTGACCTGATCCTGGGTCGAGATCACCTGCGAGTTGGCCTGGAAGTTGCGCTGGGCCACGATCATGTTGACCAACTGCTCGGTCAGGTCGACGGTGGAGGATTCCAGTGCGCCGGACTGCACGCTGCCGAAGTCCGAGGTCGCCGGCGAGCCGGTGCGGGCGATGCCCGAGGCCGAGCTTTCCGCCCAGGCGTTGTCGCCGAGCGAACTCAGGCCCTGCGGGTTGACGAAGTTGGTCACCGCGATCTGGCCCAGCGCCTTGTCGGCGTTGTTGGAGTAACGCGCGTAGACGATGCCTTTCTCGTCGATGCTGATCGAGTTGAGCTTGCCGCTGGCGTAGCCGTCCTGGGTCGCACCGCGCAGGGCGAAGGCCTCGCCGTACTGGGTCGACCCGAACATGTTCAGGGTCAGCGACAGGGTGCCGGCGCCGGTGGCGGGGGTGAAGGAGCCCAGCGCGATCTTGCCGTCGGCCGGGCTGACCAGCGCGCCGCTGCTGGAGAACTGCAGCGTGCTGGCGCCGCCGGCGGCCACGCCGTCCACGTAGTTGTAGACGGTCCACTGGTTGGGCGTGGAGGTCTTGACGAAGTACGAGGTCTGCACGTGGGCCACGCCCAGCGAATCGTAGACCGTGGTGCCGCCGCTGGAGTTGTTGTAGCTGTTGGCATCGTTCGGATCGAACGTGGTCACTGTCGGCGGCTGGGTGTTGCCGGGCAGGGTGAAGGTCAGGTTGACCGTGCTGGACTGCTTGGGCGGGCTGTCGGTGGTCAGCAGCTGCAGGTCGGTCAGGGTGCCGGCCGCGAAGCCGTTGCCGTTGCTCGCCGGCGGGAACACCTGCAGCCGCGCGCCCTGCGGATTGACCACATAGCCGTTGGCGTCGGTCTGGAAGTTGCCGGCGCGCGAGTACACGCGGGCGCCGTTGTTGGAGAGGGTGAAGAAGCCGGAACCGGAAATGGCCAGGTCCAGGCTGCGCCCGGTCGGATCGATGGTGCCCTGCGAGAACTGCTGGGCGACGTTGCTGACGCGCACGCCCGAACCCACCGCGTTGCGCGCCAGGCCGTAGCCGTTGAGCGTGAACTGGTCGGCGAACTCGGCGCGCGAGCCCTTGAAGCCGGTGGTGTTGGCGTTGGCGATGTTGTTGGCGGTGACGTTGAGGTCGGTATTGGCCGCCCTGAGGCCGGACAGCGATGTATTGAAACCCATGGTGGACTCCTGTGGATGGTCGGCGTGGCGTTAGCTGACGCGGAGAACGTTGGTCAGCGGCGTGGTGCCGAGCCCGGTCAGGTCGAGATAGATGCCGTCCGATCCGATGATGGCGCTCTCGACCGGCGCCTGGACGTACGTGGACAGGGACAACTGGTTGCCCTGGGCGTCGGTCTGCCCAGCGGTGATGCTGTAGCTGCCGGCCGGCATGCGCTTGCCGCTGGCATCGGTGCCGTCCCAGGCGAAATCGAGCTGGCCGGCCTTGTCGGCGGTCAGGCTGATCTTCTTGATCGGCTGGCCGTTGGCGTCACTGACGGTGACGTCGACCACGCCCGCGGCCTTGGCCGCGACCAGGCCGCCGGTGCTGCCCTCGGCGCCCAGCGGCAGCGTCGCCGACGGCACCAGCACCTTGTGGCCGATCAGGTTGGCGCCGCGCAGCACCTGGTCGGTGCTCATCGACGCGGACAGCGCGGTCACGGTCTTGTTGAGGTCGCCGATGCCCTGCACGGTGGACAGCTGCGCCATCTGCGCGACCATCTGGCTGTTGTCCATCGGCTTGAGCGGATCCTGGTGCTGCAGCTGCTCGGTCATCAGCTTCAGGAAGTCGGCCTGCTGCAGCGCCTTGCCACTGGTGGTGCTGGTGTTGCTCGAGGCGCTCAGGCCCAGGCTGGAATAGGTGGTGTCGGTGGAGCTGGTGACGCTGGTCATGGAAGCGGTCCTGGGACGTGACGCGGCGGAGGGAGGGCGGATCAGCGGCCCATGGTCAAGGTGGCCAGCGCCAGTTCCTTGGCGGTGTTGAGGACCTCCACGCCGGCCTGGTAATTGCGCGAGGCGGAGATCAGGTTGACCATCTGCGAGACCGGGTCCACATCGGGCGAATAGATGTAGCCGTCGGCGTCGGCGAGCGGATGGCCGGGTTCGTAGCGCTTGATCGGCGGTGCGTTGGTCGTGGCAATTTGCTTGACGTTGACCGAGGTCAGGCTGCTGTCGTGCGGATTGCGCACCGCCTGGAAGATCGGCTCGATCGGCTTGTAGGCCGCCTCGGCCGAGCCGGCCACCGAATCGGCGTTGGACAGGTTGCTGGCGATGGTGCTCATGCGCACCGACTGCGCCTGCAGCGCGGAGCCGGCGACGTCGAAGATCGGCAGGTTGCTCATGGCTTATTGGCCCGTGATCGCGGTGAGCATGCTGCGCACCTTGGATTCGAGGAAGCTCAGCGAGGCGCGGTACTCCAGCGCGGCGCGGCCGTAGGCGGCGCGTTCGGCGTCCGGATCGACGGTGTTGCCGTCCAGGCTGGGCTGGCTGGCGACGCGGGTGACCTGGAACGGGTTCAGGCCATCGCCGCCGACCGCGATGTGGCGGCTGTCGTCGACCGCGAGCTGGGTCCCCTCGCGCTGTCCCTGCGCGGCACGCATCGCCGCGTCGAAATCCAGGTCCTGGGCCTTGTACCCGGGCGTGTCGACGTTGCTGAGGTTGCTGGCGATCAGCTTCATGCGCTGCTCGCGCAGCGGCAGGGCGTCGCCGTGGACGCCGAAGTAGGCTGTGATCGGATTGGACATGGCACGATCCCGCGGTTCGTTGCCGAAACCACAGGCAAGGCGCGTGCCAAAGTCGGGCGCAAGGCCCGTGAGATCAGGGGGTTGCCGCGGCAGGCGGGGAGCGCCCGCGCGTTATAAAAGGTCGGGCAGGCCGCGCGGCGGGCGCGGCGCCCGGGTCAGGCGGCTGCCTGCGCGGCCGCGGCCACGACCCGCAGCCGGGTCAGCACGTACTCGGCCAGCTCGTTGGGGCTGTACTTGGCCACGAAGGCGTTGGCGCCCACGCGCTCGACCATCGCATTGTTGAACACGCCCGACAGCGAGGTGTGCAACAGCACGTACAGGCCGGACAGGCCGGCATGGCGGCGGATTTCCGTCGTCAGCGTGTAGCCGTCCATCGCCGGCATCTCGATGTCCGAGATCACCATGGCGTAGCGCTCGGCCGGATTCTCGCCCGCGGCGTGGATCTGCAAGAGATGGTCCAAGGCCTGGCGGCCGTCCGAGAGCAGGGTCGCGGCGACCCCGAGCTGGTCCAGCACGCTGCGGATCTGCTGCCGCGCCACGCGCGAGTCGTCGACCACCAGCACCTGCAACTGCGGGCCGGTGAGCGCCAGCGACGGGTCCAGGTTGGCCTCGACCCGGGTCTGGGCGATGTCGGCCAGCACGCTTTCCACGTCGATCACCTGGATCAGCTCGCCCTGGAAGCGAGTCACCGCGGTCAGGTAGCTGGATTCGGCACCCAGTTCCGGCGGCGGATGGATGTCCTCCACCGCGATGTTGACGATGCGCTCCACGCCGCTGACCAGGAAGCCCTGCACCGAGCGGTTGAACTCGGTCACCACCAGATAGCCTGGCGCGGTGTCCGCGTTCGGCTCGCGCTCCGGGTGGCCGATGGCCAGGCCCAGGTCGAGCACCGGCACCGAGCGCCCGCGCACGTCGGCGACGCCGGAGAATTGCAGCGGCAGCCCCGGCACCTGGAACAGCTCCGGCCGGCGCAGCACTTCCTGCACCTTGAAGACGTTCACGCCAAAAAGCTGGCGACCACCCAGCCGGAACAGCAGCAGGGCAAGCCGGTTGTGCCCCGCCAAGCGGGTGCGCTGGTCGATTCGGTTGAGAAGGTCGTGACTCATGGCGTTCATATCGGCGCTGTCGTGGCGGAACTTGAGGGCAGGGCGCAGATCGACCGTGCGGTTTCCGGCACGGTCTTTGCATCGTGTCGGCGACCTTTCCGAGAGAGACGGCGATGCGCCCGATCCTATTGCTGGTCCTGCTGGCGGCCACGCCGGCCTGGGCCACGGACTTCCAGTCGGTGGACTCGATCCGTGCCGCGGCGCTGTCCCTGGCCGGCGCCGACGCCGATGCCGAGGCGACCCTGGACCCCTCGGTACGGGTGCCGCTGTGCCCGGTGCCGCTGCAGGCCCAGCCGACCGGTACCACGACCGTGGAAGTGAGTTGCCCGCGCGATACCGGCTGGCGGCTGTTCGTGCCGGTCAAGGTGCGGCGCATGCAGCATGTCCTGGTGCTGGCGCGCGGCCTGTCCGCTGGAGAAACCATCGGCGCGGCCGATATCGTCCCCGAGAAGCGCGACGCGGCGCGCATCGTCGGCGCCGCGATGACCGAGCCGGAGGCGGCGATCGGCAAGGTGGTACGGCGGACCCTGCCGGCCGGCACCTTGTTGTCCGCCACCGACCTGGTCGCGCCGCGGCTGGTCCGGCGCGGCGACAATGTGGCGCTGGTGGCCCGCAGCGGCGGCCTGGAAGTGCGCATGTCCGGGCGCGCACTGGGCGATGCGGGCGAAAACGAGCGGGTAACCGTCGAAAACCTGTCGTCCAAACGCATCGTTCAGGGAACTGTGTCACAAAACGGCGACGTTTTAGTGACGCGATGAGATCCCGGCTAAAGTTCTCCGACGCTGTGCCGTTATTTACACCGAACCCGTAACAGGATGTCCGTCATGAGCCAGAAAATTGAAGGGAGCTTGCCGAGCCCGGCCACCCTTCGCACGTCGTCCGTCTCGACCAAGGCCGCCTCCGGCGCGTCCGAGGAAGGCAAGGACCGTGCGGTCGGTGCGGCCGCTGCAACCGACAGCCTGCGCCTGACCGGCGAGGCCTCCGGTCTGCAGACCCTGCAACGCCAACTGTCGGCCGCTCCGGCGGTGGACAGCAGCCGCGTCGATGCGGTGCGCTCGGCGCTGCAGAACGGCAGCTACAAGATCAACCCCGACGCGATCGCCAGCCGCATGATCGACATGGATCGGCAACTCGGCGCATGAACACGTCCGTGACCAACCCCCTGCAGCAGCTCAGCGACGCGCTCGCCGGCGAGCGCCAGGCGTTGTTGGATCACAACGTGGAAGGCCTCATGCAGGCGACCAGCGCCAAGCTGGCGGCCCTGCGCGCACTGGAGGCCGACGTGCCCGCCGGCGCCGAGGCCGAACTGCGCCTGCGCGAACTCGCCGACGCCAACCGCGCCAACGGCGCGCTGCTGTCGCGGCGCCGGCGCGAGGTCAACTGGGCGCTGCGCCACCTCGGCCGCAGCGAGAGCGCGTCGTCCTACGACGCCAACGGCGAGTCAAGCACGCCGCTCTCCCAGCGTCCGCTGGCGGTCGCGTAAGCCGCAGCGCGTCCCACGGCGGGGCGCGCATCCGCCGGCGACAACGGCGTATATTGGGCATCCATCGATCGCCCGCGGCCTGTCGTGAATTTCGCCGAAATCAATCCCACCGAACCGCTTGTCCTGCCTGCGCGCGAGCAACTGCGCGCCCTGAGCGAACTGTTGTACGAAGGCGTGGTGCTGTTCCGCGCCGACGGCCAGCTGCTGCTGGCCAACAGCGCGGCGCGCCGCCATCTTTCCGGCGCCGACGCCGGCGGCCTGGCCGCGCACCTGGCGCAGTGGCTGCCCAGCGATGCGTTGTCGCAGGCACGCAGCAGCGGCCGCTGGAGCGGCAGCCTCCCGACCGAGCAGCACGTGGTGCTGGCGCATCTGTACTTCCATGCCGACGCGGGCGGCGGCCATTACCTGATGCTGATCCAGGGCATCGAAGGCCAGCAGGACTACGAACAGGAGCTGCAGCAGCGCCACGCCGAACTGCGCCAGGCCTACCTGCGCCTCAACGGCGCCCAGGAAAAACTGCTGCAGTCGGAGAAGATGGCCTCGATCGGCCAGCTCGCCGCCGGCGTCGCCCACGAGATCAACAACCCGATCGGCTACGTCCACTCCAACCTGGGCAGCCTGCAGGAATACCTGCGCAGCCTGTTCACCCTGATCGAGGCCTACGAGCGCGCCCTGCGCGCGCCCGACCCGAAGGCGCTGATCCCGGAGATCGACGACATCCGCAACCGCTTCGATATCGACTTCATCAGCCGCGACCTGCCGCAACTGATGGCCGAGTCGCGCGAAGGCATCGAGCGGGTCACCCGCATCGTCCGCGACCTCAAGGACTTCTCGTATTCCGGCCGCGAAGAGTCGTGGAAGCTGGTGGACCTGCACTCGGGCCTGGAATCCACGATCAACATCATCTGGAACGAGCTCAAGTACAAGGTCACCCTGGAGCGCCACTACGGCAACCTGCCGCTGGTGGAGTGCCTGCCGTCCGAGCTCAACCAGGTGTACATGAACCTGCTGCTCAACGCCGGCCAGGCGATCGGCGAGCGCGGCACCATCGTGGTCAGCACCGGCCAGGACGGCGAAGAGGTGTGGATCGAGTTCAAGGACTCCGGCGCCGGCATTCCGGCGGACCTGCTGCAGCGCATCTTCGACCCGTTTTTCACCACCAAGCCGGTCGGCAGCGGCACCGGCCTGGGCCTGTCGATTTCCTACGGCATCATCAACAAGCACCACGGCCGCATCGACGTCAGCAGCACCGTCGGCGAAGGCTCCACGTTCCGGATCGTGATTCCGGTGAGGCAGCCGAAGTAGCCGGGAATGGGGAATCGGGAATGGGGAATCGGAAAAGCGGGCAGCACGGCCGCTGTTCGATTTCCGCGTACCCGATGTCGCCTCAATGATTTGATATGAAAAACGAAAAGCCGCGATGCGGCTTTTCCCATTCCCGATTCCCCATTCCCCGATCCCGGCTTCTCAGGGCCCCGCATCCCTGCGCTGTTCGTCGTGCGTGCGGAATGCCTGGCGGATGTGTTCGCGGAGTTCGTCGTCGTTCCAGGGCTTGGTCAGGAAGCGGTAGATCGCGCCGCGGTTGATCGCGTCGGTGACGGTGGCCAGGTCGGTGTAGCCGGACAGGACCAGGCGGATGGTGTCGGGGTAGAGCATCTTCACACGGCCCAGGAACTCGGTGCCGCTCATGTCGGACATGCGCTGGTCGGACAGGATCACCTGCACGTCGTTGGTGGCGAGCAGGTCGAAGGCGTCGCGGACGTTGCCGGCGGCGAGGATGCGGTAGCCGTCGCGGCGGAACAGGCGCACCAGCGAGCGCAGCACGTTCTCCTCGTCGTCGAGCAGCAGCAGGGTGCGGTCCGGGCGCGTCTCGGTGAACGATTCCGGGCGCAGGTAACGCCGGCGCAGGGCCATGCCGGCGGCTTCGGCCGACATCGGTTCGCCGAACAGGTAGCCCTGGAAGATGTCGCAGTCGTTGCGGCGCAGGAAGCCCAGTTGCGCCTGCGATTCGACGCCGTTGGCGATCACCACCATGCCCAGCTGGTGGCCCATGGCGATGATCGCGCGGGCGATCGCCGCCTCGCGGTTGCCGGCCGGCGCGCTCTTGATGAAGCTGCGGTCGATCTTGAGCTTGTCCACCGGGTAGCGCACCAGCGCGCTGAGGCTGGAATCGCCGGTGCCGAAGTTGTCCAGGCTCAGGCTGATGCCTTCGCGGCACAGGTTGGCCAGGGTCTCGTGGACGAAGTTGACGTTGTTGGTCAGCGCGCTCTCGTTGATCTCCAGCACCACCATCTGCGGCGGCACCCCGGCCACCTGCAGCGCCGACATCACTTCGTTGAAGAAGGTCGGGCGCAGCAGCTGCAGGGTGGAGACGTTGACCGCGATGGTGAAGTCGTCGAAGCCCTGGTCGCGCCATAGCCGCGCCTGGCGCAGCGCGCCTTCCATCACCCAGGTGCCGATCTGCACGATCACGCCCAGCCGCTCGGCGGTGCGCATGAAGCGCTCCGGCACCAGGATGCCCAGGGTCGGCGACTGCCAGCGCAGCAGCGATTCCATGCCGACCACGCGGCCGTCGCGGGCGCTGACCATCGGCTGGTAGCGCAGGCGCAGTTCGCCGTTGGGAATGGCGTCGACGATCTGCCGCGAGATGATGCTCTCGCTGTGCGCGCTCGGCGGGCCGTCGGCGGCGTACAGGCGCACCAGGTTGCCGCCTTCGCGCGCGGCCTGGTAGACCGCGTCCTCGGCGAAGTCGAGCAGGGTCGACAGCCGCGTGGAATGCTCCGGGCACAGGCTCACGCCGATCTTGCCGGTCATGAACAGGGTGTACGGCAGCACCGACAGCGGCAGCTCGATCTGTTGCCGGATCTCCTCGGCGAAGGCTTCCGGTGGCGGCACGTCGGCGGTGCGCGGCACCGCCATCACCAGTTCGTCGCTGCCGTGGCGCCACAGCAGGCCGCGGCCGCGCAGGTGCGCCTGCAGCCGGTGCGCGAGCAGCGCCAGCGCCTGGTCGCCGACCTCCGGACTCATGTTCTCGTTGATCGAGGCGAAGTGGTCGATGTCGATGTGCAGCAGCATCACTCCCGGCCCGCCGGCCAAGGCCTCGGCGATCATGCCGGTCAGGGCGGGGTGACCCGCACCCAGGCGCGACGGCAGTTCGTCGTCCACGGGTACGGCGCTGGCGGGATTCCACATCGGCTCAGGTTCCAGGAGGGGGCGACGGCGGTGCCGCGGTGGTGTAGGGCAGGCACAGCGTCACCCGGGTGCCGGCGCCGGGCGCGGTGTCGATCTGCAGGGTACCGCCGGCGCTCTGTGCGCGCTCGCGCATCACGATCAGGCCCAGGCCGCGCGGCCCGGCCGGATCGAAGCCGTCGCCATCGTCGACCACTTCCAGGCGTAGGCGCTGGCGTTCCTCGTCGCCCAGGGTCATCCGCACCTCGCCGGCGCTGGCATGGCGCAGCACGTTGGTCAGGCTCTCCTGGGCGATGCGGAAACAGGCCTGTTCGACCTCGCCGCTGGGCCGCTCGGGCAGGGGCGCGATGTCCAGTTGCAGGCGCACCGGCGAGGCGCGGAACAGCATGCCGGCCTGCCAGCGCAGCGCCGCCTCCAGGCCGAGCGCGTCCAGTTGCGGCGGCCGCAGCAGGGTGGAGAGGTTGCGCAGCTTGGTGATGCTGCTGTCGGCCAGCTGCACGATCTCGCTCAGGTCCTCGCGGCGGCGCTCGGCGTCGGTCTCGTCCAGCGCCGCGTGCGCGGACAGCTTCATCGCGGTGATCGCCTGGCCGATGTCGTCGTGCAGGTCGCGCGAGATCGCGCGGCGCTCGTCTTCCTGCAGCGAGAACAGGCGCCGCGCCATCGCCTGCAACTCGCGGTTGCTCTGCGCCAGCGCATCGCGCATGCGTTCCGGTTCGCTGAGGTCGCGCACGATCAGCAGCTTGCAGTCGCGCCCGCTGTAGCGGACGTTGCCGAACGACAGCCCGGCGTGGAACAGCGAACCGTCGCGGCGGCACATGCGCGCGGTGGCGCCGCGCTCGCCCTTGGCGCCGGCCGCGCCCATCCGCTGCCGCACCAGCGCCAGGTCGGCGCTGTCGACCAAGCCCTGCAGCGGCTCGCCGAGCAGGTTCTCCCCCTCGAAGCCGAACTGCCCGGCGCAGGCGGCGTTGGCGTACAGCACGTGTTCCTGGTGCAGGATCGCCACACCGTCCGGCAGCACCCGCACCAGCTCGCGGAACTGCTCCTCGCGCTCGTGCAGCAGGCGCCGCGAGCGCTCGTGCTCGGTCACGTCCTGCAGGGTGCCGTGCACGCAGGCGCCGCCCGCGTCGTCGTCGGCCGATTCGGCGCGCAGATGCAGCATGCGCGCCTGGCCGTCGGCGGCCAGCACCGGCAGCAGCATGTCCAGTTGCAGCGGCGCGCTGCCGCACAGATCCTCGATCACCCGCTGGATGCGCGCCTGCGACGGCACGTCGGGCGGCACCAGCAGCTCTTCCAGGCGGTGCTGGCGCGGCTGGTCCGGCACGCGCCGGCCGAGCATCCGGTAGACCTGCTCGGAATAGCTGCCCAGGCCGCTGGCCCGGTCGAGCTGCCAGGAGCCCAGCCGCGCGATCGACTGCGCCTCCTGCAGATGTCGCAGGGCCAGGTCGCGGCGGCGCTGCGCGTCGTACTCGGCGCTGCGGTCGCTGATCACCACCAGCCGCGCCTGCCGGCCGTGGTAGTCCAGGCTGGTGCTGCGCGCCTCGGCCATGCACTGGCTGCCGTCGCGCAGGCGCAGGGGCTCGGCCACCACGCAGGTCTTGGACGGGGTCTGCCGGATCGTCTCGATCACCTCGGCCAGGCGGGCGCTGGCGCTGGGCGGCCACAGCCGGGACAGTTCCAGGCCGACGAACTCGTCGTGCGACCAGCCGAAGAAGGCGACCGCGGCGGGGTTCACGTCGAGGATGCGCAGGCTTTCCAGGTCGTAGACCAGCATCGGGCTGGGATTGGCGTGGAACATCTGCCGGTAGCCGGCCTCCGACAGCGCCAGCCGGGTGTGCGCCTGCACCGCGGCGCGCACCAGCGGGCGCAGCAGGTAGTACAGGGCGACCGCGGTCAGCGCCAGGAACAGGGCGTCGTTGACCAGCTGCAAGACGATCAACGTGCCGGGATCGTCTACGAAATGCACCAGAACCAGATCGCTGCCGATCGACAGCGCCAGTCCCAGCAGGACGTACAGGAGCACCACGCGCCAGATGCCGCGGTCCAGGCGTTGCGCCAGGCGCATGCCGGAGGTCGCCTGAGGGGGCAGGGAACTGTCGCGTTGTGGTTGCATGCCCCGGCAGCCTGCTGCGGTGGTCCGTGTCCGGTAGACATCTTAGCCGCTGATGGCCGCCGCGGCCCATCGCCGGGCGGCGCCGGCGCTCAATTAATGCCACCGGGTGCCGTTATCACCTTCGACCGCTGGCCTTCAGGGCGGCGAAACGGAGTATCTCGGCGTGGATCAAGGCGTCATCGCAAGCTTGCTGCAGCACCCGCTCACCTCGGCGCTCGTCCTGCTGGACGCCGATGGCAGGCCGCTGGCGGCGAACCGGGCAGCGCAGGCACTGGAGTTGCCGCGCACCGTGGAGGCGTACGCCGAGCTGTTGCGTGCGGCCCGCGAGCGCCTGCTTGGCGGCGAGACCATGCTGGCCTGCGCCCTGCCGGGCACCGCCGGGCGACGCCTGGACGGCTGGCTGCGCGCGGTCCGCGACGACAGCGGCGGGCTGCTGGCCTACACCCTCAGCGTGCCCGAACCGGTCGGCAGCGACGGCGCCACCCGCTGGGAGATCGCCCTGGACAGCGCCGAGCACGGCCTGTGGGACTGGGACATCCCCAGCGACACCATTTTCCGCTCCGAGCGCTGGAAACGCATGCTCGGCTATGCCGGCGACGCCCCGGCCGACGGCCTGAACGCGCTGCTGCCGCTGGTCCACGGCGACGACCAGGAGCGCCTGCGCCAGGCGATCCGCTCGCATTTCGAGGGCCGTACCGAAACCTACATGTGCGAGTTCCGCCTGCGCCGGCAGGACGGGCAGTGGCACTGGATCCTGGACCGCGGCCGCATCGTCGCGCGCACCGCCGACGGCAGCCCGCTGCGCATGATCGGCACGCACACCGACATCCACGAGCAGAAGCTGCTCGAGCAGCGCCTGCGCGACCAGCAGACCCTGCTGCGCGAGGCGCAGCGCATGACCCGCATGGGCAGCTGGTCCTGGGACCCGCTGGGCGACCGGGTGTGGTGCTCGCGCGAGTTCCTGCGCGTGACCGGCCTGGACGAACAACGCGCGCCGAGCAGCCGTGGCTGGCTGCGTCTGCTCAGCCGCGATTCGCGGGCGCAGCTGATCTCGATCTGGCGGCGCATGGCGCGCGAGGCCAAGCCGGCCAATTTCGAGGTCGAGCTGGTGCGCGGCAGCGAGTCGCCGCTGCACCTGCGGGTATGGGCGCAGCCGCAGGTGGAGGCCGACGGCCACATCCAGCGCGTGCTCGGCCAGGTGCAGAACATCACCGAGCAACGCCAGACCGACGCGCTGATCCGCTGGCGCACCGAACTGCTCAACCGCGTTTCGGCGCTGGGCAAGATCGGCGGTTGCGAGATCGAGGTCGGCACCCGGCGCATGCAGTGGACCGAGGAGTGCTACCGCATCCATGGCCTGCGCAAGGAGGCCATCGATCTGGACCACGCGCTGGCGCTGTACACCCAGGACTCGCGCGATGCGTTCGAGTCGGCGCTGGTGCGCATCGCCGAGGGCGGCCTGCCGGAGCAGTTGGACCTGTGCTTCCACCGCCCGTCCGGGCAGCGCATCTGGGTGCAGGTGCTGATCGAACTGGACGAGCGCGACGGCCTGCCGCCGCGCTTCGTGGTGCTGTTCCGCGACATCACCCGCGAGCGCGAGGCCAGCGAGCGCATCGAACTGCTGGCCCACTACGACCTGCTGACCGGCCTGCCGAACCGGCAGCTGCTGCGCGAGCAGGCCGAGAAGGCGATGCACGATGCGGTGGAGCGCGGCACCACGCTGGCGATGCTGTTCGTCGACCTGGACGGCTTCAAGAGCATCAACGATTCCTTCGGCCACGCCACCGGCGACGCCTTGCTGAAGCTCGCGGCCACCCGCATGCACCAGCAACTGCGCACCAGCGACCTGTTCGGCCGCTTCAGCGGCGACGAATTCGTGGTGGTGCTGCGCGACCTGGCCGAGCCCGGCGACGCCGGGCACGTGGCGCGTAAGCTGATCGCGGCGCTGGCCGAGCCGCTGCACAGCGGCGAGAACGTGATCAAGATCGGCGCCAGCATCGGCATCGCGCTGATGGAGGAGGGCCGCCAGGACTTCGATGGCCTGCTGCGCGCAGCCGATGCGGCCATGTACGCGGCCAAGGAATCCGGGCGCAACACCTGCCATTACTACAGCCAGGATGTGCTGCTGCGCGCGCAGCGGCGCCTGGAGATCGAGCACGCCCTGCATGGCGCGCTGGACCGCGAGGAGTTCTCGCTGGTGTACCAGCCGCTGGTGCATGCGGCGGGCGAGCGCGCACCGGCGGTGGAAGCGCTGCTGCGCTGGCATCGCCCCGGCCACGGCCACTGCAATCCGGCCGAGTTCATCCCGATCGCCGAGGAATGCGGCGAGATCGTGCGGCTGGGCGACTGGGTGATCGGCGAGGCCTGCCGCCAGGCCGCGGCCTGGGATGCGGCGGGGCTGAGCTTCGACCGCGTCTCGGTGAACGTCTCGGCGATGCAGTTGCGCGACCGCGGCTTCGCCGAGCGGGTGATCGAACTGTGCCAGCGCAACGGCTGGTCGCCGAAGCGGCTGGAACTGGAGCTGACCGAGTCGGCGCTGATCCGCGACAGCGAGTCGCTGCGCCGCTGCTTCGAACTGTTCGAGCAGGAAGGCGTGCTGCTGGCGGTGGACGATTTCGGTACCGGCTTCTCCAACCTGCATTACCTCAACCGCTTCCCGGTGCAGCGGCTGAAGATCGACCGCAGCTTCGTGCAGGACATGCTGCACGACAGCGGCACCGCCAAGGTCACCCAGGCGATCGTGCAACTCGGCCACGCGCTGGGCATGCAGGTGGTGGCCGAGGGCGTGGAGACGGTTCAGGAAGAGGCGTTGCTGCGCGAGCAGGGCTGCGACGAGATCCAGGGCTATCTGCACTCGCGGCCGCTGCCGCCGCGCGAGCTGGCGGCCTGGTTGCGCGCGCGCCAGCAAGTGGCGCCGGCGACCCATCCGCGGCTGGTGCTGGCTGCGCAGTGAATGCGTGGCGCCGCGGGCGCCGCGCGGACTTGCGGCGCAGCAGCAGCTGGCTATACTGCGCGCGCCCATCGTTTCCCGGCCAGAGGCCACCTTCCTTGGACAGTCATCCTAGACCGACGCTGCAGCGACAGAGCTGACAGGACCGCCACGGTCTGGGTCGTCCCAGATGGGTCCCGTCCGCTCAGGACGGGATCGTTCGCCAGCCTCTCGCCGCTGGCCTTGATTCCGAGAATGCGCAAGCCCGATCCGCGAGGACTCCGAGCGTAGCCCCTGGCGTTTCCCATCGTCGGAGCCGCCCATGCGCCTGCCATCGCCATCGTCCCTGATTCGTTCGCCGCTGCGCGATTGCGTGGCGCGGCGACGGCGTGCGTGCGCCGCTCAGTCGGTGCATGCCCGCGCGGCCAGCGGCTGACGCACGGCGTACATCTTCCCCGGTCACACTGGGCGGTCCGCGTCGCGACCCGCGCCAGCGTCCTTTTACCTGCGGCGCCGCCTGCCGCTCCTGCCGGAACTTCCCATGCTGCCATTCGCCCGCGACCGCTCCGCGCCCGGACAGCTCGCCGCACGTCCCGGCGTGCTGCCCAACCTGCACGATCTGGCGGTGTTCGCGCTGCTGCTGGGTCTGGGCGCGCTGCTGCTGCACGGCGCATCGGACATGCGCGCACCGCTGCCGCCGGCAGGCACCGCCGCGGTGTCGCTGGATCTGTGGCAGTTGCCCGAGTACGGCCTGCGCACCACCTTGCGGATGTTCGCGGCGATGGCCGCCTCCTTGCTCTTCACCTTCGTGGTGGCGACCCTGGCCGCCAAGAGCCGGCGCGCCGAACGGGTGATCGTGCCGGCGCTGGACATCCTGCAGTCGGTGCCGGTGCTAGGCTTCCTCACCTTCACCGTGACCTTCTTCCTGGGCCTGTTCCCCGGCCGCCAGATCGGCGCCGAACTGGCCTCGATCTTCGCCATCTTCACCAGCCAGGCCTGGAACATGGCGTTCTCGTTCTACCAGTCGCTGCGCAACGTGCCGCGCGACCTGGACGAGGTGGCGCGCGGCTTCGGGCTCAGCGCGTGGCAGCGCTTCTGGCGGCTGGAGGCGCCGTACGCCACGCCCTCGCTGATCTGGAACATGATGATGTCCATGTCCGGCGGCTGGTTCTTCGTGGTCGCCTCCGAGGCGATCAGCGTCGGCGACCACACCCTGGAACTGCCCGGTATCGGCTCGTACCTGGCGCTGGCGATCGCCCAGCGCAATTTCGCCGCGGTCGGCTGGGCGGTGGTGGCGATGGCGGTGCTGATCGCGCTGTACGACCAGTTGCTGTTCCGCCCGATCGTGGCCTGGTCGGACAAGTTCCGCGCCGAGCTCACCGCCTCGCAGGACAAGCCGCAGTCGTGGCTGTACGACCTGCTGCGGCGCACGCGCCTGGCCAAGCGGCTGGTCGCGCCGCTGGCCTGGGTCTGGCAGCGCGCCATGCTGGTGCGCTGGGCGCCGCGGCACAAGCCGCAGCCCGTGGCGACGACGCGCGAACCCGGCCGCAGTGGCGTGTGGGGCGATCGGTTGTGGAGCGCGGCGCTGGCGCTGGCCGGTGCGGCCGCGGCCTGGTTCGCCTACGACTATGGCCGTCGCCACCTGGGCCTGCACGACCTGGCCGAGGCCTTCGGTGGCGGTCTGGCCACGCTGCTGCGCGTGGTGGTGCTGATCGCCCTGGCCAGTGTGGTGTGGGTGCCGATCGGCGTGTGGATCGGGCTGCGCCCGAAGGTGGCGCAGCGGGTGCAGCCGCTGGCGCAGTTCCTGGCCGCGTTCCCGGCCAACGTGCTGTTCCCGTTCGCGGTGCTGGCCATCGTCAGCACCGGCGCCAATCCCAACATCTGGCTGTCGCCGCTGATGATTCTCGGCACCCAGTGGTACATCCTGTTCAACGTGATCGCCGGCGCCAGCGCGTTCCCCACCGATCTGCGCGAGGCGGCCACCATCTACCACCTGCGTTCGTGGACCTGGTGGCGGCGGGTGATCCTGCCCGGCATCTTCCCGTACTACATCACCGGCGCGCTGACCGCCTCCGGCGGTTCCTGGAACGCCAGCATCGTCGCCGAGCTGGCCAGCTGGGGCCACACCCAGGTACAGGCCTACGGCCTCGGCGCCTACATCGCCCGCGCCACCGCCGCCGGCGATGGCCCGCGGGTGTTGCTCGGCGTGGCGGTGATGTCGCTGTTCGTGACCCTCTTCAACCGCGCGGTCTGGCGACGCCTGTACGTCTTCGCCGAACGCCGCCTGCGTTTCGACTGATTCCTGGAGACCGACCATGAGCTATTCCGCAAGCGTGCCCGAGCGCGCCCCGCTGGTCCGCGTGCAGGGCGTGCGCAAGAGCTACGACAAGGGTGGGGCGACGCCGCTGGTGGTGCTGGAGGATGTCGACCTGACCCTGAACTCGGGGCAGATCGTGGGCCTGCTCGGGCGCTCCGGCTCGGGCAAGTCGACCCTGCTGCGCGCCATCGCCGGGCTGCTGCAGCCCAGCGCCGGCAGCATCGCCTTCCGCGACGCCGCGCCGGGCCAGGTGGCCGACGACATCGCCATGGTGTTCCAGAGCTTCGCCCTGTTTCCGTGGCTGACCGTGCTGCAGAACGTGGAAGTGGGCCTGGAGGCGCGCGGGGTGGCTGCCGACGAGCGCCGCCGGCGCGCCCTAGCGGCGATCGACCTGATCGGCCTGGACGGCTACGAAGGCGCCTACCCGAAGGAACTGTCCGGCGGCATGCGCCAGCGCGTGGGCCTGGCGCGGGCGCTGGTGGTGCGGCCGAAGCTGCTGCTGATGGACGAGCCGTTCTCCGCGCTGGACGTGCTGACCGCCGAGACCCTGCGCACCGACCTGCTGGACCTGTGGTCGGAAGGGCGCATGCCGATCGAATCGATCCTGATGGTCACCCACAACATCGAAGAAGCGGTGCTGATGTGCGACCGCATCGTCATCTTCGGCGCCAATCCCGGGCGGGTGATCGGCGAGATCGAGGTGACCCTGCCGCAGCCGCGCAATCGCCTGGCGCCGGCGTTCCGTGCGTTGGTCGACGACATCTATGCACGCATGACCGCCAGCCCGCAGCGACCGCAGACCCGCGAAGGCGTGTTCCCGGGCAGCGGCATCGCCATGGTGTTGCCGCGCGTGTCGAGCAACCTGCTGGCCGGCCTGATCGAAGCGGTGGCGGCCGAGCCCTACCACGGCCGTGCCGACCTGCCGCCGCTGGCGGCCGGGCTGCAGCTGGAAGTGGACGAACTGTTCCCGATCGCCGAAACCCTGCAACTGCTGCGCTTCGCCGTGTTCGAGCAGGGCGACCTGCAACTGACGCCGGCCGGGCAGCGCTTCGCCGAACTGGGCACGGACGCGCGCAAGCAACTGTTCGCCCAGCACCTGGCCACCTACGTGCCGCTGGCGGCGCACATCCGCCGCGTGCTCGACGAACGTCCGGCGCATCACGCGCCGGCACGCCGTTTCCGCGACGAGTTGGAAGACCACATGTCCGAGAGCTATGCGGCTGAGACGGTGCAGGCGGTCACCAGCTGGGCGCGCTACGCCGAGTACTTCGCCTACGACAAGCAGGCGGATCTGTTCTCGCTGGAAAATCCGAGCTGACCGGAGGCGGTGTAGGCGCCGCGTAGGAGCGGCTTCAGCCGCGACCCGAGGCCGAACATTGCAGGAGTTGTGGCTGCCGCGACCGGGATTTCCCGGCAGCCGGGCGGCGGCGAATGGCGCGGCGTTGCAGCGTGCTGTCCCCACACGCAAGGCAGATTGGGGGAGGGATTTCAGTCCCGACGGCAGGAACATCACTACGCCGGACGGCGTCATGCGTCGCGACTGAAGTCGCTCCCACCGTGATGCGTTGCAGCGACCGGACGCTCCAGGTCGCGGAATGGCTCCAGTTGCGCGACTGGATGCCGTGCTTGCTGGTTTTTGCGCTGCGTAATGGCGTGCTGGTCGATGTGTCGCATCTCGCCACCGAATGCATCCTTGCATCACCGATGTCGGGGTCTGGGCGCGACACTTGTGGGAGGGACTTCAGTCCCGACTGCATGCGGCCGGCCGGGCACGTGTCGCTCGCTTATCGCGCCTGCACCGCGCATCGCGGCCGTTGCCGCGGTCTGCAAGATCCGCCGTCCCCGCGTAGGAGCGGCTTCGGCCGCGCCGGGGCGTTCCCGCTACCGCCTCCACCCCTGCAGCCGCGCAGTGCGAATGGGCGCCCGGCCTCATGCGCCAGGCGAAATGGAGGGTAATGAGGTGGGGGGAACTTGTAGCGGTGCCCTGAACCCACTGCCACAGCAAGCGTCGCTCGCGACCAGTGCGGCCGCCGCGATCGACTCAGTCGCCGTCGTAGAGCGGAAAGTGCACCAGCGGCGCCGGTGTGCCGGCGGCCGCCACCGCGCTGCCGTTCAGGCCCATGTCCCAGGCCAGGCCGGCCCAGACCGGGTCGGCGATGCGCGCGTCCTCGGGTGCCGGGGCGCGCGCGATCAGCAACTGCCGCAGTTCGGCCTGGGCCAGGGTCTCCAGCCGCCGCAGGGTGTGACCCGGCTGGCGCGGCGCGCTCACCGGGCGCGGCGCGGGGTCCGCCACCGGCTCGGACGAGGGCGCGTGTGCGCTGCTGCTTTCATCGCAGGACATGGCCGCAACTCGGGACAGGGACTGGAGAGGCATCGACATCGACGGGGCCGGGCGGGAAGGGCAGAGACGACAAGCCCCGGCAGGGGCCGGGGACTCGTCGGTTCATGGCACGGAGGAGGGCAAGGCGGGCTTAGAACAGCTCGACGGTGCCGGCGCCCATGCTCTGCTGCGCCACCGGCTTGTGCGGCGGACGCTCCCACTCGGTGCGCATGTCGCGCAGGCGGTTGCCGACCCGCTGCAGGGCGTCGATCAGTTCGTGATCGAACACGCCGCCATTGCGGTGCAGCAGTTCCTGCAGTGCTACGGCCTCGCGGTTGATCGCGGTCAGGCGGTCCAGGTGGGTGTGCACGCCGCCCAGGGCCTGGGTCGCGATGTCCTCGAACTGCAGGGCGCGCACCGCTTCGGCGACGCTGCTGTCGATGGCGCGGCCGCACTCGGAGATCTCGCGCATGCCGTCGCCCAGCGAGTGGTTGATCGCGGCCACGTTGTCCAGCATCGCCGCGGCCTCGGCCCGCGCCTCGCGGGAGCGGTCCATGTCGCGCGAGGCCATGTTCGAGACCGTCTCGCGGACCTTGGCGATGGCGTCCTTGGAGCTGTGCGCCAGCTTGCGGATCTGCTCGTTGAAGGTAGTCGAGCGCTCGGAGAGGTTGCGCACCTCGTCGGCCACCACCGCGAAGCCGCGGCCTGCCTCGCCGGCGCGCGCCGCTTCGATCGCCGCGTTCAGCGCCAGCAGGTTGGTCTGGTCGGCGATCGACTTGACGTCCTCCAGCAGGGCGAAGATGCCGTCCAGGTGCTGGGACATGTCGTCGATGTAGTGCACCGTGGTGCTGCTCTGGCCGCTGACCTGCTCCAGCGCCTCCACCAGCTGCTCCATGCGCTGGCTGGCATGCTGGGCGAAGCGGGCCACGTCCACGCCGGCGCCACCGTCTTCGCCGGCGCGGTCGACGATGCGGGCCAGCGCCACGCTTTGCTGCCGCGACTTGCGGTTCATCGCCTCGAAGCTGCCGCCCAGGCCGCTGACCGCCTGGCGGATCAGCTCGCGGGCACGTTCGATCTCGGAGCGGGAGCCCTCGATCTCGTTGCCGACGAAGCTGCGCAGCTCGGTCAGCAGGTGGTCCTGCTCGCGCATGACCTTGGCCTGCTCCGGCGAGCGCCGGGTCTGGCTGTACGCGGTCCAGCCGGCGAAACCGAGCCAGCTCAGCGTCATCGTGGTGAGGATGGCCCAACGGACCGGGGCCGGCCAATCGAAACCGGCGGCGATGGGGAACAGCAGCGTCAGGGCGAGCGGGGCGGCCAGACGGATCAGGAGGCGTGAGTACATGGAAGTTCTCGGCAGATTCACGATTGCTGTATCGGCCGTCCCCCCCGGGTCTTTAGCAACGCGGTGAGCGGATCATCGAAACCTGCCGACATTCGTACGATCGACGTCGCAGAACGGCGCGCGGGCGGCGCGCTGTCGCCCCCGCGCCAGCGCCCGAGAGGCTCAGCGCAGCGCGCGGTCCACGGTCTCGCGCATGCGCCGCTTGGCCAGCAGGAAGTCCCACAGGCTGCCGCCCATCTGCCGCCACAGCACCGCCGAGCGCACCGCCGCCAGCAGCAGCGCACGGATCTCGGCCACCACCCCGGCCTGGCCCAGGTAATGCGGGTTGCCCTGCACCATCACCCGCGGGCGCAGGTGGCTGATGGTGTCGGCATAGAGCTGGCCCAGCGCCGCGATCACCTCCGGGTGGGTGCTGTCGCCATGGCGCTCCAGCAGCGGCGCGATCCGGGCCAGGCCGGCGTCGACCTTGGCGTCGGTCTCGGCATCGCCGGCAAAGCGCCGTTCCAGTTGGATCACCGCCAGCGCCAGCCGCGGCAGCACCTCGTCCTGGCCCTGGTTGCGGAAGTAGTTGTGCAGCAGGCGCAGGCCCGGCGCCAGGTCGGCGCGGCGGCCGTAGACCGCTTCGGGGCTGGGCGCATCGATGCGGAACACGCTGTCGAGCAGGGTACGCACCAGCGACGCCTCCGACTGGCCGGTCTCGGCGATGCGCCGCACCTGCTGCAGGGCCTGGGCCACGCCCGCCAGCGCCAGCATGCGCGCGTCCATGGAATCGGTCATCGAATGGTGTCCTCGTGTACGGCGGGGGCCTGCTGCGCCAGGCGGCGCTCCAGCGGGGCATCGGTGGTGGCGATCACGGCGCCGCCCAGGCATTCCTCGCCCTGGTACAGCACCAGCGATTGGCCGGGGGTGACGGCGCGCTGCGGGCGCGCGAAGCGCACCGCCAGGCGGCCGTCGTCGCCGACCTCAACCGTGCACGGTTCGTCGGCCTGGCGGTAGCGGGTCTGTGCGGTGCAGTCGAAGCGCCGTGCCGGCGGCGCGCCGGCGATCCAGTGGGCGATCTCGGACTGCAGCCGGTTGGCCATCAGGTAGGGGCTGTCGCGGTCCTGGTCGACGTACAGCACGTTGCGGGCGACGTCCTTGCCGACCACGTACCACGGCGCTGCGGCGCGGCCGCGCACCCCGCCGATGTTCAGGCCCTCGCGCTGGCCCAGAGTGAAGTAGAACACGCCCGGATGCTCGGCCACGACCTGCTCGTGCGGGTCGCGGATCTCGCCGCGCCGCGCCGGCAGGTACCGGCCCAGGAATTCGCGGAAATCCCGTTCGCCGATGAAGCAGATGCCGGTGGAGTCCTTCTTGGCGTGGGTCGGCAGGCCGGCCTCGCGGGCGATGCGGCGCACCTGCTCCTTGGGCAGCTCGCCGACCGGGAACAGGGTCGCGGCCAGTTGCGCCTGGCCCAACTGGTGCAGGAAGTAGCTCTGGTCCTTGTTGCGGTCCAGCCCGCGCAGCAGCCGCCAGCGGCCGCCGACGCTGTCCACCCGCGCATAGTGGCCGGTGGCGATGCGCTCGGCGCCGAGCTCCCGCGCCGCGTCCAGGAAATGCTTGAACTTGACCTCGCGGTTGCACAGCACGTCCGGGTTGGGCGTACGCCCGGCGGCGTACTCGGCCAGGAAGTGCGCGAACACCCCTTGCCAGTACTCCTGCGAAAAATCGCGGAAATGGAACGGGATGCCGAGCCGGCCGCACACCGCCACCGCATCGCGGCGGTCGTCGTCGGCGCGGCAGTCGCCGCTGCCGTCGTCGGCCCAGTTCTGCATGAACAGGCCGGACACCGCCGCGCCCTGCTGGACCAGTTGCCAGGCCGCCACCGACGAATCCACGCCGCCGGAGACCCCGACCATGACCGCTGCGCCGCTCATGCCACCTGCCGCAACAGGTCCAGCGGGTAGCGGCGGCCGGCCAGGTAGTCGGCCACCACCTGCCACACCAGCGGGCTGCGCCAGCGCGGCGCGGCGGCCTCCAGCTCGGCCGGGGTCATCCACAGCGCCCGCACGATGCCGGTGTCCAGCGGCCGCTGCGGATCGTGCGCGACCGGGTCGGCGGCAAAGGCGAAGCGCAGATAATGGCGGCCGTTGTCGGCCTTCCACTGGTAGGCGCCGATGAAGGCGGTCGGCTGCACCTGCCAGCCGGTTTCCTCCAGCGTCTCGCGCACCGCGGCCTCGATCAGGCGCTCGTCCGGCTCCAGGTGGCCGGCCGGCTGGTTCAGCACCAGCGCACCGGCGATCGCTTCCTCGACCTGCAGCAGGCGCCCGTCGCGCACCACCACCGTGGCCACGGTCACATCCGGCTGCCAGGGTTCCGCGGTCGCCGTCATCAGAACAGGTCCTTGCCGCCGTTGAGTTCGGCGTCCATCGCGTCGGCGCCGCGTGCGGCCGCCTCCAGCGCCTCGCGCAGCGCCGCATCGTCGGCATCGGCGGGGATCTTGACCACGAACACCGCGGTGCCGCCCTGGCGCACCCAGCCGCCGAGGATGTCCGACTGCGCGTCCTCCAGCAGCCGGTTGGCGACCTTGGCCGGCAAGCTGTCGCCCTGGGCCTGGTAGGCCGGCGACCACACCTCGCGGATGCGGTAGCTGCCGAAGGTCTCCACCGGCGAGCGCACGTAGGTGAGCTGCTTGCGCTCGCCGCCGTTCTCGCGCAGGCCGAACAGCACCTGGTAGTCGCCGTCCTCGTCGGCCTGCGCGTCGTAGCCCAGCGCCTGCAGGCGCTTGCCCAGCGCCGCATCCGGCGGCGTGGCGGCCGCCGGCAGGGCGGCGGCGAGCAGCGCGGCGAACAGCGGAAGCTTGGGGAACATCGTCGAATGCATGCGAAGCGCCATCGAAAGGAGGGGAATTGTGCGGGCAGGGCCGGCGATCGTCCAATCCGGGCCGGCGGCCCCCGTATATAATGGGGAGATGCCCCGCAAGAATTCCCCCGAGCACGATCATGGCGTCATGGTGGAGTCCGGAAAGCCGGAAATCGCCCGACCGCCGATGTATCAGGTGCTGCTGCTGAACGATGACTACACCCCGATGGACTTCGTGGTGACCGTGCTGCAGCAGTTCTTCTCCCTGGACCTGGAACGCGCCACCCAGGTGATGCTGCACGTGCATACCCGCGGCCGCGGCGTCTGCGGGGTGTATACCCGCGAGGTGGCTGAATCCAAGGTGGCTCAGGTGAACGAGTTCTCGCGGATGAACCAGCACCCCCTGTTGTGCACGATGGAAAAAGCCTGATAGTGGGAGGCGTCGGCTCCCGGTCTGCCCGGACTAACGCGGTCTGAACACACTGATCCGATAGGGTTGTGGAAATTTCGCAGCTCAAGCCACATATCGTCGGCAACAGACGTCGGAGTGCACCATGTTCAGCAAAGATCTCGAGCAGACCATCGGCCAGTGCTACAAGCGCGCCCGGGAAGCCCGTCATGAGTTCATGACGGTGGAACACCTGCTGTTGGCGCTGCTCGACAATCCCTCCGCTCAGGCCGTGCTCAAGGCCTGCGGCGCCGATGTCGACCGCCTGCGCAGCGACCTGGAACAGGCCATCGAAGCCTCGGTGGCGCGCCTGGCCGACGACGACGGCCGCGACACCCAGCCCACCCTCGGCTTCCAGCGGGTGCTGCAGCGGGCGGTCTACCACGTGCAGTCCTCGGGCAAGAAGGAGGTCAGCGGCGCCAACGTGCTGGTGGCGATCTTCGGCGAGAAGGACTCGCACGCGGTGTACTTCCTGAACCAGCAGGACATCACCCGCCTGGACATCGTCAACTACCTGTCTCACGGCATCGCCAAGATGGGCGAGGACGGCGAGCACGCCGCCCCGGCCGACGGCGAGCCCAAGGGCGAGGCGGGCGAGGGCGAGCCGAAGGGCGACGCCCTGGCCGAGTACGCCACCAATCTGAACGAGCAGGCCCGCAACGGCCGCATCGACCCGCTGGTGGGCCGTGGCGACGAGATCGAGCGCACCATCCAGGTGCTGTGCCGCCGCCGCAAGAACAATCCGCTGTACGTGGGCGAGGCCGGCGTCGGCAAGACCGCCATCGCCGAGGGCCTGGCCAAGCGCATCGTCGAGGGCAGCGTGCCCCAGGTGCTGGCCGACGCGGTGATCTTCTCGCTCGACCTGGGCGCGCTGGTCGCCGGCACCAAGTACCGCGGCGACTTCGAGAAGCGGCTGAAGGGCGTGCTGACCTCGCTGAAGAAGGTGCCCAATGCGGTGCTGTTCATCGACGAGATCCACACCATCATCGGGGCCGGTTCCGCCTCCGGCGGCACCATGGACGCGTCCAACCTGATCAAGCCGGCGCTGTCCTCGGGCGAGCTGCGCTGCATCGGTTCGACCACGTTCCAGGAATACCGCGGCATCTTCGAGAAGGACCGCGCCCTGGCGCGGCGCTTCCAGAAGATCGACATCGTCGAGCCGACCGTGGGCGAGACCTTCGAGATCCTGCAGGGCCTCAAGCCCAAGTACGAGGCGCACCACGGCGTGACCTACGCCGACGACGCGCTGCAGGCCGCGGTGGACCTGTCGGTCAAGCACATCGGCGACCGCTTGCTGCCGGACAAGGCGATCGACGTGATCGACGAGGCCGGCGCGCGCCAGCGGCTGCTGCCGGAAGGCCAGCGCAAGGAACTGATCGACATCGAGGAGATCGAGACCATCGTCGCCAAGATGGCGCGGATCCCGGCCAAGCAGGTCAGCGCCACCGACAAGGACGTGCTGCAGCACCTGGAGCGCAACCTGAAGATGGTGATCTTCGGCCAGGATCCGGCGATCGAGACGCTGTCCTCGTCGATCAAGCTGGCGCGCTCGGGCCTGGGCAATCCGGAGAAGCCGATCGGCAACTTCCTGTTCGCCGGCCCCACCGGCGTGGGCAAGACCGAGGTCACCAAGCAGTTGGCGCTGCAGCTGGGCATCGAGCTGGTGCGCTTCGACATGTCCGAGTACATGGAGCCGCATTCGATCAGCCGCCTGATCGGTGCGCCCCCGGGCTACGTCGGCTTCGACCAGGGCGGCCTGCTGACCGAGAAGATCGTCAAGACCCCACACTGCGTGCTGCTGCTGGACGAGGTGGAGAAGGCGCATCCGGATATCTTCAACATCCTGTTGCAGGTCATGGATCGCGGCGTGCTCACCGACACGAACGGGCGCGAGGCGAACTTCAAGAACGTGATCCTGGTGATGACCACCAATGCCGGTGCAACCCAGGCCTCGCGGCGCTCGATCGGCTTCACCCAGCAGGACCACTCCACCGATGCGATGGAGATCATCCGCCGCAGCTTCACCCCGGAGTTCCGCAACCGCCTGGACGCGGTGGTGCAGTTCCAGCCGCTGGCTTTCAGCCACATTCTGCGGGTGGTCGACAAGTTCGTGATCGAGCTGGAGATGCTGCTGCAGGAGAAGCATGTGTCGCTGTCGGCGACCCCGACCGCGCGCGACTGGCTGGCCCAGCACGGCTTCGACCCGCTGATGGGCGCGCGGCCGATGGCACGGGTGATCCAGGACAAGGTCAAGCGCCCGCTGGCCGACGAGTTGCTGTTCGGCAAGCTGGTCAACGGCGGCCGCGTCACCATCGACGTGCGCGACGGCGAGCTGGTGGTGGAGACCCAGGCCGAGCCCGAGCGCCTGCTGCCGGCGACGGTGGACTGAGGCCGGACAGGCACGACGAAAGGCGGCTGCAGAGGCTGCAGCCGCCTGGCGAGGTCACCGTCGTTCCATCGTTGCAGACGCGAAAGGCGGCCATTGGCCGCCTTCTTCATGTCCGCCCGTGGCGGATTACTTCATGCGGTAGGTGATGCGACCCTTGGTCAGGTCGTACGGGGTCATTTCGACCTTCACCCGGTCGCCGGTCAGGATGCGGATGTAGTTCTTGCGCATGCGGCCGGAGATGTGGGCGATGATTTCGTGCCCGTTTTCCAGCTTGACCCGGAACGTGGTATTGGGCAACGTCTCGCTGACGGTGCCTTCGAATTCGATGGAGTCGTCTTTCGACATGTAATCCTGTGCGATTCGGAACGGCCAAAGGCCTGAAGAGCGAGGATTTTACTCGCCTGGGCCGCGCCATGCAAAGTTTGCGTTAATCCCGCTCAGCCCTGGGCCAGTTCCAGCGCCGCCAGCGCCCCGAATCGCGACGTCCACGGCCCGGTCTCGGCAGGCGTCGCCACCAACGGGGCGATGGCCTCCAGGAAGCGTGCACGCGGCCAGCGCTCGGCGCCCAGGCGCAGCAGGTGGTCGTTCTCCACCTGCGCGTCGATCAGCGGCCAGCCCCAGCCGTGCAGGCGCCGCGCCAGCGCCGCCAGCGCCACCTTGGAGCCGCCGCTGCGGGCGCTGAACATGCTCTCGCCGAAGAACATGTGCCCGCGCGCCACCCCGTAGATGCCGCCGACCAGGTCGCTGCCGTCGAAGACCTCCACCGAATGCGCGTGGCCGGCCTGGTGCAGGGCCAGGTAGGCCGCGCGCATCGGTGCGGTGATCCAGGTGCCGTCCTGGCCGCGGCGCGGGAGTTGCGCGCAGGCGTCGATGACCTGGGCGAAGGCGGTATCGGCGCGCACCGTCCACGGCGAGCGTCGCAGGCTGCGGCGGAAGCGCGAGGACAGGCGCACCCCGTCGCTGCGGAACACGGTGCGCGGGTCCGGGCTCCACCACAGGATCGGCTCGCCATCGGAATACCAGGGGAAGATGCCCTGCGCATAGGCCGCGAGCAGCCGGGTCGGCGACAGGTCGCCGCCGACCGCGAGCAGGCCGTCAGGCTCGCGCAGGGCGCTGGACGGCGGAGGGAACGGCGCGGCGGGATCGGCCGCGAGCAGGGCAGGAAGACGACGCATCGCCGGCAGCCTAGCCGATGCTCAGGCGTCGTGGCGGAACGGCGAATGGCGCTGCAGCGCCGCCGCGTGCTGGCGGACTTCGGCGCGCTCCTGCGCGCACCACTCGGCCAGCGGCACGCGGAAGCCGGGGTCGGCGATCCAGTGGCGGCTGCGCACCAGCCGCGGCAGGAAGCCGCGAGCGATCTTGTGCTGGCCCTGCGCGCCCGGCTCGAAGCGGGTCAGGCCCTCGCGCAGGCAATAGTCGATGCCCTGGTAGTAGCAGGTCTCGAAGTGCAGGCCGGGCAGGGACTCGCCGCCCCAGTAGCGGCCGTACAGCGTGTCGCCGCCGCGCAGGCAGAATGCGCCGGCTACCGGCACACCCTTGTGCATGGCCAGGAAGATCAGCAGGTTGCGCGGCATTGTTCGCGCAAGATGCGCGAAGAAGTCCAGGGTCAGCGCTGGCGAATTGCCGTAGTCGTCGAAGGTGCGCAGGTAGAACCCGTACATCGCCTCCAGGTCGGCAGCGCTGGCCTCGTCGCCGTGCAGTACGCGGAAGTCGATGCCGGCACGCTGCACCTTGGCCCGCTCCTGGCGGATGTTCTTGCGGTGCTTGTGGTCCATCGCGCCCAGGTAGTCGTCGAACTCGGCCCAGCCGGCCTCGTTGTGCCACTGGTACTGCACGTCGTTGCGCTCCAGCCAGTCGGCGCCGAACGCGGCGTCTTCCTCGGCGCGGTGGAAGTTGACGTGGGCCGAGGACAGGCCGGTGCTTTCGGCGAGCGCCTGCATGGCCGCCAACAACTCCTGCCAGGCGGCCAGGTCGCGCGCCAGCAGCCGCGGCCCGGTCACCGGCGAGTAGGGCACCGCGCAAAGCCACTTGGGGAAGTAGTCCTGGCCGTAGCGCGCGTAGGCATGCGCCCAGGCGTGGTCGAACACGAATTCGCCGTGCGAGTTGCTTTTCAGGTACCCGGGCGCGGCCGCGACCAGCGTCTCCCCGTCCCAGACGCTGAGATGCAGCGGGCTCCAGCCCCAGTCCGGGCGCAGGCAGCCATGCTGCTCCAGCCCGGCCAGGAAGGCGTGGGCGACGAACGGATTGCGGCCGTCGTGCAGCGCGTCCCAGTCGGCGGCGGCGACGGTGTCGAGCCGGCGCAGCCAGCGGATCCGGCTCATCGCCCCGGCCACCGCAGCAGAAGGGCGCGCCGACCGCCGGTTGCGTCGCAGCGCGCGCTTGCCGGCGCGCGGCGACTGTCGACCCGGGGTCGGCGACTCAGGGCGAGCGCGGACTCAGGCACCCTTGTCCAGGTAGCGCTCGGCGTCCAGCGCAGCCATGCAGCCGAAGCCGGCCGAGGTGATCGCCTGGCGGTAGTGCTGGTCGGCGACGTCGCCGGCGGCGAACACGCCCGGCACCGAGGTCTCGGTGGCGGCGCCGCCCAGGCCGGAGCGGATCTCCAGGTAGCCGTTGTGCATCGCCAACTGGCCGTCGAACAGCTGGGTGTTCGGGTGATGGCCGATGGCGACGAAGAAGCCGTGCGCCTCCAGGTCGCGGGTGCTGCCGTCCTGCACCGACTTGACCCGCACGCCGGTGACGCCGGCCTCGTTGCCCAGCACCTCGTCCACCTGGTGGTGCCAGACGGTCTCGATCTTGCCGGCGGCCACCTTGGCGAACAGCTTGTCCTGCATGATCTTCTCCGCGCGCAGGGTGTCGCGGCGATGCACCAGGTAGACCTTGCGGGCGATGTTGGACAGGTACAGCGCCTCTTCCACGGCGGTGTTGCCGCCGCCGACCACGACCACGTCCTGGTCCTTGTAGAAGAAGCCGTCGCAGGTGGCGCAGGCGGACACGCCGCGGCCCTTGAACGCCTCTTCCGAGGGAATGCCCAGGTACTTGGCGGTGGCGCCGGTGGCGATGATCAGCGCGTCGCAGGTGTAGTCGCCGCTGTCGCCGCTGAGCCGGAACGGGCGCTGCGACAGGTCGGCGGTGTGGATGTGGTCGAAGATCACCTCGGTCTCGAAGCGCTCGGCATGCGCCTGCATGCGCGCCATCAGGTCCGGGCCCATCAGGCCGTGGGGGTCGCCGGGCCAGTTGTCGACCTCGGTGGTGGTCATCAGCTGGCCGCCCTGCTGCAGGCCGGTGATCACCACGGGCTTGAGATTGGCGCGCGCGGCGTAGACCGCGGCGGTCCAGCCGGCCGGGCCGGAGCCCAGGATCAGCAGGCGGGAATGCTTGGCGGAATTGGCGGCAGAGGGGCTCATGTATACTCGCGAACAGGGTGAAATGGCGGCGGAAACGCGGCATTGCGCGGGTTCCGGCGAAGGCGCATAGAGTGGCGGCCGGCCTGGAACGAATCAAGCCGCGTGGCGGAAACGCTGCGGCCCGTCGCGACCGACGGCCTCCGCGGCGCGCCAGTGCATGCTGCCAGCAGGCGCCGCCGCGGCACAGCGGCGCGAGACCGCACGATTCAGGTAGCGCCTGCTGAAATGCAAGGGCGATTCGTTTATTATCAATCACTAACGATGCATTTCTAAGGTCTGGTCATAGCGTGGCGAAGCAGGTTCCGGAACGCGGCAAATCCCAGGGCGCCAATGCGGCGGCACGCAAGCAGGGCGCCGCGCCCAACCCACGCCGGCAGAAGCTGTGGCGCGATCTGGCGCTGATCGCGATCGCACCGCTGCTGCTGTACCTGCTGGCCAGCCTGGCGACCTATTCGGCTACCGATCCGGGCTGGTCGCATACCGGCAGCGTGGTCGCGCCGGTGCACAACATGGGCGGCAAGTTCGGCGCCTGGATCGCCGACGTGCTGCTGCAACTGTTCGGCTACGTGGCCTTCCTGCTGCCGGTGGTGATCGGCGCGATCTCCTGGATCGCGCTGTTCGGCATGGACCAGGACGGCGACGGCGAGGCCGACCTCGGCCCGGCGCTGCGCCTGGTCGGCATCGTCGGCTTCCTGATCGCCGCCACCGGGCTGCTGCACCTGCGCCTGTTCGCCGGCGACGTGGCCGGCGCCGGCGGCATCCTCGGCAAGCTGGTCGGCAATTCGCTGGGCGCCGGCTTCGGCGCGCTCGGTGCCAACCTGTTCGTGCTGGTGCTGCTGCTGGTGTCGGTGACCCTGGCCACCGGGCTGTCCTGGTTCGCGGTGATGGAGCGCATCGGCAAGGCGGTGATGACCCTGCCGGCGCTGGCCCGACGCGGCACCCAGCAGGCCAACGAATGGCAGCAGACCCGCGCCATGCGCGAGGAACGCGAGGAAGTGCGCAAGGTCGACGCGGTGCAGCGCGCCAAGCGCGAGCCGGTCAAGATCGAGCCGCCGCCGGCGCCGGTGGTGGAGAAGAGCGAGCGCGCCAAGCGCGAGCAGCAGATCCCGCTGTTCCACGGTACCGGCAGCGACCCCTCCGGGGTGCCGCCGCTGGCGCTGCTGGACGACCCCAAGCCGCAGGCCAAGGGCTATTCCGAGGAGACCCTGGAAACCCTGTCGCGGCAGATCGAGTTCAAGCTCAAGGACTTCCGCATCGAGGCGCAGGTGGTCGGCGCCTATCCCGGTCCGGTCATCACCCGCTTCGAGATCGAGCCGGCGCCGGGCATCAAGGTCAGCCAGATCAGCTCGCTGGACAAGGACATCGCCCGCGGCCTGTCGGTGAAGTCGGTGCGCGTGGTCGACGTGATCCCGGGCAAGTCGGTGATCGGCCTGGAAATCCCCAACGTCAGCCGCGAGATGATCTATCTCAGCGAACTGCTGCGCTCCAAGGAATACGACAAGTCGGCCAGCCCGCTGACCCTGGCCCTGGGCAAGGACATCGCCGGGCGTCCGACCGTGGCCGACCTGGCGCGCATGCCGCATTTGCTGGTCGCCGGTACCACCGGCTCGGGCAAGTCGGTGGCGGTCAACGCGATGGTGCTGAGCCTGCTGTACAAGGCCTCGGCCAAGGACCTGCGGATGCTGATGATCGACCCGAAGATGCTCGAACTGAGCGTCTACCAGGGCATCCCGCATCTGCTGGCGCCGGTGGTCACCGACATGAAGGAGGCCGCCAACGGCCTGCGCTGGTGCGTGGCGGAAATGGAGCGCCGCTACAAGCTGATGAGCGCGGTCGGCGTGCGCAACCTGGCCGGCTTCAACAAGAAGGTCAAGGACGCGCAGGACGCCGGGCAGCCGCTGATGGACCCGCTGTTCAAGCCCAACCCGGACCTGGCCGAGGCGCCGCGGCCGCTGGACACGCTGCCGTTCATCGTCATCTTCATCGACGAATTCGCCGACATGATGATGATCGTCGGCAAGAAGGTCGAAGAACTGATCGCGCGCCTGGCGCAGAAGGCCCGCGCGGCCGGCATCCACCTGATCCTGGCCACCCAGCGTCCGTCGGTGGACGTGATCACCGGCCTGATCAAGGCCAACATCCCGACCCGCATCGCCTTCCAGGTCAGTTCCAAGATCGACTCGCGCACCATCCTCGACCAGTCCGGCGCCGAGACCCTGCTGGGCCATGGCGACATGCTGTACCTGCCGCCGGGCACGGCGATGCCGGACCGCGTGCACGGCGCCTTCGTCAGCGACGAGGAAGTGCACCGCGTGGTGGAGCACCTGAAGGCCAGCGGCCCGGCCGACTACATCGAGGGCGTGCTCGACGAGGTGCAGACCATGGGCGACGGCACCGTGATCGGCGCCACCGGCCTGCCCGAAGCCGGCGGCGGTGGCGGCGACGAATCCGACCCGCTGTACGACGAGGCCCTGCGCATCGTCACCGAGACCCGCCGCGCCTCGATTTCCGGCGTACAGCGGCGGTTGAAGATCGGCTACAACCGCGCCGCGCGGCTGATCGAGGCGATGGAAGCCGCCGGGGTGGTCAGCCCGCCCGAACACAACGGCGACCGCAGCGTGCTGGCGCCGCCGCCACCGAAGTGAGCCGCACCGCGCCCTCCGCCGGCCATGGCCGGCGCCTGCGTGGACCGGCGCCACTGCGCGCGGTGCGATGGTTGCTCGGCTCGGCGCTGCTGGCGCTGGCCGGCCTCGCCGCGGCGCAACCGGCGCCGACCGCGGAGCGCGACACCGACCAGCCGGCCGCGGCTGCACCGGTGGTCAGCAACAACTACAGCTACGTGCGCTACCGCGCCGACTACGAGGTGCGCGAGGACGCCACCAGCGTGGAGACCGACGAGGTCGAGCTGCTGCTCAAGACCAAGGCCGGCGTCGACCAGTTCAGCCAGGTGCGCCTGAGCTACAGCGAGAAGCTGGAGACGCTGGAGGTGCTGGCCGCCTACACGCTGACCCCGGACGGGCTGCGCCACGACGTGCCGGCCGACAAGATCTACACCCAGGAAAGCTATTCCAGCGCGGCAGCGGCGATGTACGCCGACCGCAAGGTCAAGGTGGTGGTGTTTCCCAACCTGATGCCCGGCGCGCGCCTGGTGTACCGGGTGCGGCGCACCCAGAACGTGCCGTACTTCCCCGGCTACTTCAGCCTGTGGGAGACCTTCAGCGTGTTCTCCCAGTACGACGACGCCACGGTGACCCTGGTGGCGCCGCGGCGCCTGCAGATGATGCACCTGTACACGCGCGGCGTGCAGGGCAGCGACACGCCGCGGATCGACGGCGAGCAGGCGCGCTGGGAGTGGCACTACAGCCGCCGCGAGCCGATGAAGAGCCAGAACTGGTCGGCGGCGACCTGGGAGTTCAGCCCGACCATCATGGCCAGCAGCTTCCGCCGCTGGGCGCAGATGGCCCAGGCCTACCAGCACAGCAGCGCCGCCGCCGCGCAGGTCACGCCCAAGGTGCGCGCCCGCGCCGAGCAGATCACCGCCGGCATCAGCGATCGCCGCGCACAGGCCGCGGCGCTGTACGAATGGGTGGCGCGCAACATCCGCTACGTGGCGGTGTACCTGGGCAACGGCGGGCTGCAGCCGAACAGCGCCGACAGCATCCTCGACAACCACTACGGCGACTGCAAGGACCACACCGTGGTGCTGGAAGCGCTGCTGGCGGCCAAGGGCATCGCCAGCACGCCGGTGCTGATCGGCGCGCAGGGCGGGCCGACCCTGCCCGAGGTGCCGGTGCTGGGCCGGTTCAACCACGCCATCACCTATCTGCCCGAGTTCAAGCTGTACGTGGACTCCACCAGCCCGTACGCGCGCTTCGGCCAGTTGCCGGCCGGCGACCTCGGCGCGCCGGTGCTGCACACCGCCGACGGCACCCTGGCGCGCACGCCGCCGGACGATGCCAAGCGCAACCGCTACCTGGTCGAGACCGACTATCGCTTCGCCGCCGACGGCAGCCTGAGCGGCATCACCCGACTGGACAGCGGCGATGTCGGTGAGGTCGGCCTGCGCACGATGTTCGTGCAGCTCAACGCGCAGAACCGCACCCGCATCGAGGAATCGATCCTTGCCGCCTCCGGCTTCGACGGCAGCGGCGAGTTGCTGCTGCAGGGCGCGCCGCAGGACCTGCGCCGGCCGTTCGGCTACGCCTACCGCTTCCACGCGCACGACTACGTGGACTTCGGCGTGGTCGGCGGCATGAGCCTGCCGCTGATGCCCGGCGCCGACTCGGTGCGCGGGGTCTACAGCACCGCCTCGGCCGAGCGCAATCTGACCCCGTTCTACTGCAACGACAACGCGCGCAGCGAGACCTATCGGCTGACCTTCCCGGACAGCGTGCCGATCATCGCGATCCCGGCCGACACCCATTTCCGCAACGCCGCCGGCGAATACGCCGCGACCTGGGTGCGCGACGGACAGACCGTGACCGCCACGCACACGCTGCACCGGCGCGCGATCCACGGCCCGGCGGCGCTGTGCCAGCCGCAGGACTACGCCGCCTTCCGCGAGCTGTACCAGCAGGTGCGGCGCGGCTTCCGCGGGCAGATCCTGTACGGCGACCTGCGCCGGATGCAGACCGGGCCGTAGCCGTATCTTGGCCGGCGACGCCCTCTGATCGCCTATTCAGCCGCGCCGGGTCACACTTCCCACACCCCATCCGGAAATCCATCCGCATGCTTCGCACACTCCGCTACACCGTCCTCGCCACCGCGCTGCTGGCCGGCTCCGCCTTCGCCGGCGCCCGTGAGGACCTCACTGCCTTCACCCGCGGGCTGAAGGGCCTGGACGGCCAGTTCGCGCAGAAGGTCTACGACGGCAAGGGCACGCTGAAGGAAAGCTCCAGCGGCCGCGTCGCCCTGTCGGCGCCGCGCCTGTTCCGCTGGGAGTACCGCAAGCCCTATACCCAGCTGATCGTCGCCGACGGCAGCAAGGTCTGGGTGTACGACCCGGACCTGAAGCAGGCCACGGTGCGCGCGCAGGGCAGCGAGGAACAGAACAGCCCGCTGACCGCGCTGATCGACCCGGGCAAGCTCGACCGCCAGTACGACGTCAGCGAGGAGGCGGTGGCCCGCGACGGGCTGCAGTGGCTGACCATGACGCCGAAGGTGGACACCGAGGCCAGCTTCCAGATGGCCAAGCTCGGCTTCGACCGCAACGGCCTGGCACGCATGGAAGTGGTGGATCCGGTCGGCCAGCGCACCGAGATCAGCTTCAGCGACTGGAAGCGCAATCCGGCCTTCGCCACCGGCACCTTCCGCTACGTCCCGGATAAGGACGTGGACGTGGTCGGCGACCGCTGAGCCGGCTGCCGCCGCGCGCGGTCTCGGTGCGCGGCGGTCTTCCCGGTCACTCCGGGCAGGTCTGCACTTCGATGCTGACGTGGCCCAGGGTGGCCACGCCCTGCAGGCGCGCGTGGTAGAACGCCGCCGGCCGCGGCCGGTGGGTCACCAGCGACACGATCGCCGCGTGCTGGCCGGGGCCGACCCGCCACACGTGCAGGTCGGCGATGCGTTCGTCGTCCTGCTGCAGGCGGTCGCGGATCTGCGCCTGCAGCGCCGCCGGCGCCGAGGCGTCGAGCAGCACCGCGCCGGTGTCGCGCAACAGCGCCAGCGACCAGCGTGCGATGACGATGGCGCCGACGATGCCCATCAACGCATCGGTCCAGGTCCAGCCCAGGTACTTGGCCAGCAGCAGGGCGACGATCGCCATCACCGAGGTCAGCGCGTCGGCCAGCACGTGCATGTAGGCCGAGCGCAGGTTGTGGTCGGCGTGCGCGTGCCGGTCGTGGCTGGCGGCCTGCGCGGGCGCGACGTGGGCGTGTGCGTGCCCGTGGCGATCGCGGGGGTGGTGATGGTCGTGACCGTGCGCGTGATCGTGGTCATGCCCATCGTGGTGCGCGTGCGCATGGTCGTCATGCCGATGCGTGGCATGGGCATGGCCGTGTTCGTGATGATGGCCGTGACTATGGCCGTGCCCGTGCCCGTGCCCATGCCCATGCCCATGATCATGATGATGGTCGGCGCCCAGCATCCAGGCGCTCAGCAGGTTCACCAGCAGGCCCAGTGCCGCGATCCACAGGGCCTCGTCGTAGGCGATGTGCACCGGCTGCGCCAGGCGCAATGCCGACTCCACGCCGATGCCGAGGGCGATCAGCGCCAGGATCAACGCGCTGGAGAAGCCGGCCAGGTCGCCGACCTTGCCGGTGCCGAAGGTGAAGCGCGGATTGTGCCGGTGCCGCCGCGCGAACCAGTAGGCGAAGCCGGCCAGCGACAGCGCGCCGGCGTGGGTGGCCATGTGCAGACCGTCGGCCAGCAGCGCCATCGAGCCGGTCCACCAGCCGGCGACGATCTCCACGCCCATCATCGCGGCGGTCAGCGCCACCACCGACCAGGTGCGGCGCGCGTTGCGCTCGTGGCGCGTGCCGAGGAAGTCGTGCTGATGGGTGAACGCGTCCAGGGTGTCGTGGTGGCTCATGGCGGGGGGGGCGGCCGTGCGGTGGAGGCGTCGCGATTCTAGCGCTCGCATTGGCGCCACGCGGGCCTGCGGCGCCGGGCACGCCGGCAGCCGGGATACATGCCGGCGGCAAGGCGTACACGGGCCGCGGCGATAGAATGGGCGCATGGCCAAACGCAGACCCTTCGCTTCCGATGCCCCCGACCTGCTGAGCGTCGACCGCGAGGCCATGCGCCCGCTGGCCGAGCGCATGCGCCCGCGCACGCTCGACGAGATGGTCGGGCAGAAGCGCCTGCTGGCGCCGACCAGTGCGCTGCGCCGTGCGGTCGCGTCCGGCCGGGTGCACTCGATGATCCTGTGGGGGCCGCCGGGCTGCGGCAAGACCACGCTGGCGCTGCTGTTGGCGCAATATGCCGAGGCCGAGTTCAAGGCGATCTCGGCGGTGCTGTCCGGCCTGCCCGAGGTGCGGCTGGTGCTGGCCGAGGCTGCGCAGCGTTTCGCCGACGGGCGCCGCACGGTGCTGTTCGTCGACGAGGTGCACCGTTTCAACAAGGCGCAGCAGGACGCGTTCCTGCCGCACATCGAGCGCGGCACCATCCTGTTCGTCGGCGCCACCACCGAGAATCCGTCGTTCGAGCTGAATTCGGCGCTGCTGTCGCGCTGCCGCGTGCACGTGCTGGAGGCGGTGTCGCCGCAGGACATCGCCGAGGCGCTGCAGCGGGCGCTGCACGATCCCGAACGCGGACTCGGCGCCGAGCAACTGCAGGTCTCCGATGCGGCCTTGCTGGAGATCGCCGGCGCCGCCGATGGCGACGTGCGGCGCGCGCTGACGTTGCTGGAAATCGCCGCCGAGCTGGCCCAGGACGAGGGCGGCGAGATCACCGCGCAGACCCTGCAGCAGGTCCTGGCCGACCGCACCCGCCGCTTCGACAAGGGCGGCGAGCAGTTCTACGACCAGATCTCGGCGCTGCACAAGTCGGTGCGCAGCTCCAACCCGGACGCGGCGCTGTACTGGCTCACACGCATGCTCGACGGCGGCTGCGACCCGTCCTACCTGGCGCGGCGGCTGACCCGCATGGCGATCGAGGACATCGGCCTGGCCGATCCGCGCGCGCAGTCGATGGCGCTGGAAGCCTGGGATATCTACGAGCGCCTGGGCAGCCCGGAAGGCGAACTGGCCTTCGCGCAGCTGGTGCTGTACCTGGCCAGCACCGCCAAGTCGAACGCCGGCTATGCCGCCTTCAACCAGGCCAAGGCCGAAGTGCGCGAAACCGGCACCCAGGAGGTACCGCTGCATCTGCGCAACGCGCCGACCAAGCTGATGAAGACCCTGGGCTACGGCGCCGACTACCAGTACGACCACGACGCCGAAGGCGGCATCGCCCTGGACCAGACCGGCTTTCCCGATGCGATGGGCGAGCGGGTCTACTACCGGCCGGTGGAACGCGGCCTGGAGATCAAGCTCAAGGACAAGCTCGACCGCCTGCGCGCCGCGCGCGAGCAGGCGCGGGCTGACAAGGCCGGGCAGTCGGCTTCATAATCGGCGTACAGGAGATGGCATTCCTCCTCGAACCGCCCGCAGCACTGCGTGCTGATGATGCCTGCCCAACCCCCGCCGGGGTGGCAGGCGTGCGCCCCGGCATCGTCCTTGTGGAGAATCCGATGCCCGTTTCCTCTCGTTTTTCTGCTGCCGCTCCCGCGTTCGTTTCGCGGAGGCGCGCATGAACCTGACCCTGTGGTGGCAGCAATTGCTGCTGGCGATGGCCGGCGGCGCAGTCGGCTCCGGCCTGCGTTTCGCGGTCGGCAGCGCGCTGCTGCAGCGCTATGGCGCCGGCTTCCCGTGGGGCACGCTGGCGGTGAACCTGGCCGGCGCCTTCGTCGGCGGCTTCCTGCTGGTGTGGATCGAGGGGCGCGGCGCCAGCGCTCCGTACTGGCGGGCGCTGCTGATCGTGGGCCTGGTCGGCGGGCTGACCACGTTCTCCTCGTTGATGATGGAAAGCATGGTGTTCGTGCGTAACGGCCGCCTCGGCATGGTGCCGCTGTACCTGGCGATCACCCTGGCGGCGGGGCTGGTGCTGGTGTTCGCCGGCGCGCGCACCGCGGCCGAACTGCGGGCACCGACGGTGACCGCCGACCGCTGAACGGCCGGGCGCGCGCTTATCCCAACAACGCGGCGCCGACGCCCAGCGGCGGCGCCAGCAACGCCAGCGGCACGATCAGCCGCGGCCGGTACGGCAGCAGGCCCAGGGTCAGCAGCGCCGCGCTGGCGCTGAGCGAACCCACCCACAGCACCGGGCCGATGCCCCAGCCGCGCGCGGCCACGCAGCAGGCGAACGCCGCGCTCAACAGCAGCCAGCCGGCGGCCTGCAGTTGCCGCAGGCGCGGCGCGGCGGCGCGGCGTGCGCCGTACAGGTCGAGCTGGTGCTTCTCCATGCCCAGGCACAGCGCGACGAAGCCGGAGAAGGCCAGGCACAGGCCGAGGACGGTCATGCGCCCTCCGTGGCCAGGACCGGCTTGCCGGATCCGCCGCGGTCGTGGGCGCGGCGTTCGGCCGCCGACAGCGGCGGTTGCCAGCGCTGCATGCGCCGCGCGGCCAGCGCCAGGGCGATACCGAGGAACAGGCAGACCAGGTCGAATCCGGCCAGCGCCCAGTCTCCGGCCAGCAGGCTCACGCCCAGGTGCGCATCGGTGGTGACGGCGTTGAGCAGCGGCAGCAAGCCGAACAGTGCCGCGCCCGCGTACAGTTGCCAGGCCCACATCGCGCGCTTCGGCCACACCTGCGCGGCGACCAGGGCCGCGGCCCAGGCCAGGAAGAACACCGCCGCTTCATTTTCCGGGCGCGACTCCAGGTGCAGCGGCAGCAGCCGGTTGCCCCAGAAATAGGCGGCGAAGGCGATCGGCAGCCCGGCCACGGTGCCGATGTTGAGCGCGTCGACCAGGCGCAGGCCCAGGCCGATGCGGCCGGCCTTGGCGTGCTTGGGCCGCTCCTTGACCGCCCACAGGATCGCGCCGCTGGCCACCATCAGGCAGCCGAGCAGGCCGCAGCCGAAGAACAGCCAGCGCAGCCAGGGACCGGCGAAGTGCGCCAGGTGCAGGCCGTACAGGGTGCTGCGGGTTTCCGCGGCGGCGCCCAGCGTGCCGCTGCGGCCGAGGATCTGGCCGCTGCCGGCGTCCAGCAGCAATGACGGCGTGGTGTAACCCAGGCGCTGGCCGTCGCCCTGGCGGATCTGGATGGCCGCGGCCGCGTCGCCGGCGTTGTACACGGTGAATCCGGCGATCGGCGCCTGCGGGCCCCATTCGCGGCGCGCCACGTCCAGCAGTTGCGCGATCGGCAGCATGCGCCCGGGCGTACCGCTGGCCTCGCGCAGGTTCTCCGGTTCCTGGAACGCCTCGGCGTAGAACGCCTGCTCGGCGTCGGGGTAGGCGGTCTTGATGCCCCAGGGCAGGTACATCAGCATCAGTGTGACCAGCCCGGTGTAGGTGATCATCGCGTGGTAGGGCAGGGCGAGCACCGCGCTGGCATTGTGGAAGTCCAGCCACGAGCGCTGGCCCTTGGCCGGGCGGAAGGTGAAGAAGTCCTTGAAGATCTTCTTGTGGGTGATCACGCCGCTGATGATCGCCACCAGCATGAACATCGCGCAGAAGCCGACGATGTAGCGCGCCCAGAGCGCCGGGATGTAGTGCAGGTCGAAGTGCAGGCGGTAGAAGAAGTCGCCGCCGCGGGTGTCGCGGGTCTGGCTGGCCTCGCCGCTGACCGGGTCGAGCAAGGCGTTGCCGAACATCTCCTTGCGGCTCTGGCGGGCGCCGTCGGCCGGCGGCGGATTGCGCCAGAACAGGTCGGTGAACGGCGCGCGCGGATTGGCCAGCGACACGAACCACTGCGGCGACTGCGGTGCCTCGCGCTGCAGCAGCGCCACCGCACGGGCGGCCACCACGTCGGTGCTCGGTTGCGCCTGCGGCAGTTCCGGACGCATCCAGCGGCTGATCTCGTTGCGGAAATAGCTGGCGGTGCCGGCCATGAAGATCAGCAGCAGCACCCAGGACACCAGCAGGCCGCTCCAGGTGTGCAGCCAGGCCATCGATTGGCGCAATCCCTGCTTCATGGCGCGTGCTGCTGCAGCCAGGCGATGGCCAGGGCCATCGGCGCCAGCAGCGCGGCGATGCCCAGCCAGGCGCGCCCGGCGCTGCGCGCGGCGAACGCCCACAGCGCGGTGCAGGCGCAGACCAGGATGCCCAGCATCATCCCGCTCAACACCGCCTGCGCGCGCACCGAAGGCCACAGCAGCGGCAGCAGCACCGCAGTGGCCGCGGCCAGCGCATAACCGCCGACGATCGCCGCCAGGGTGCGCGCCAGCACGCCCAGCCAGGGCGGCAGGGAGCGGCGCCGCGGCGTCGCCGGGGCGTCAGGGACGTGGAGCGAGGTGGAAGAAGAAGACATGCAGGCCCGTGGGGAGGAAGCACCGGCTGGGCAGCGGACAGCGCGTGGCGGCGGTGGGTGAGATGTCGGTTAATGATACGCATTCCTATCTTCGGTGCAAATGCGGGGAGATGAACCGTGCGCTGGTGTAGTTGGCGCTGCCGCCGCGCTGGGCTGCGTCATGGCATGTTCCGCGATCCCGGCATGCCAAGCCGTCGCCGCGGACACACTGAAACGCATGCGCGAGCAGGCTCTCTGAACAACCCGCGTCGCCGCCGCGATCGCTGCGACCGCGTCAGCGCAGCGTTGCGTTCCCCGGCGAGCCATTGGCCGCCATTGCCTCAGCCGTGGTGATCTTCTGCGTCACCGTCTCGCGCAGCGGCGATGCGGCGGGCAGCAGGGTGAACAAGTGGTGCCAGTCGCCTGCCGCATCGGCATAGCGTTGCTGCTGGAACGCGGCGATGCCGCGAATCCACAGCGCCCGCTGGTTGTCCGGTTGCTGCGCCAGCACCCGGTCGAGCATGGCGCGTGCGGCGTTGCCGACGGCGAGATCGGCGCGTTGCGCCATGTCGGTCTCGGCCCAGCCGAGCAGCGCCTCGACATTGTCCGGGGCGATCCGCAGGGCCTGCGCATAGGCCTGCTGCGCGTCGTGCGGGCGCTGCGCCTGTTGCGCGTCCCAGGCCTGCTGCAGCCAGCCTTGCAGCCGTTGCGCGGTCTGCTCCGGCGCAGCCGGCGGCTGCGGTTGCAGGGGGACGCCGGCCAGGGCCGTCGGCGTGCCGATGCGCCAATACAGGCCGGCGCCGAGCAACGGCAGCAGCAGCGCCAGCAGCAGGGCGATGCCACGTTGCGGACGTATGCCGGGACGCTGGGCGAGCAGGGGACGCAGCACGGCGACCAGGGCGATGCCGAGCATCGTCGCGGCGGTGAGGGCGAAGCCGGGCGTCACCAGGCGTCCTCCGCGTCGGCGTCTGCCGTTGCGGCACCGATGGCACGACGACGGTGCCGCAGCGTCGCCACGACCATGCCGGCGCCGCCCAGCAGCAACAGCGCCGGCCCGAACCACAGCAGCCAGGTGCCCGGCGCCAGTGGTGGGTCGTACAGCACGAAAGCCGAGTAGCGATCGACCATGTACTGCTTGATCTGGGCATCGCTGCGCCCGGCCTTCAGTTGTGCGAACACCTGGTGGCGCAGGTCGCGCGCCAGGGTGGCGTCGGAATCGGCCAGGTTCTCGTTCTGGCAGACCAGGCAGCGCAATTGCGCGGTCAGGTGCTGGAAACGCTGCTCCTGCACGCGGTCCTTGAAGGGCAACGGATCGACCGCCTGGGCGGAGGCCGGCAGTGCGCCGCCTATCACCCACAGGAGCACCAGCAACCGCCACCACGGCATGCGCCGGGGCGTCCGTGCGACGAGGACGCTCATCGCCGCGCTCCGCCAAGCGCCGCAATCGCAGGGCGCACTTCGTCGGCCAGCACCTGCGGCGTCAGCACGCCGACGTGCTTGTAGCGGACCACGCCGTCGGCATCGATCAGGAAGGTCTCCGGCGCGCCGTACACGCCCAGGTCGATCGCCCGCTGACCATCGCTGTCGACCAGCACCAACGCATACGGATTGCCGCGCTGCGCCAGCCAGGCGGCGGTGTCGTGCGGATCGTCGCGGTAGGCGTAGCCAACCAGGGGCACGCCCAACTGCCGGGCCTGCGCCATCAGCAGCGGATGCTCCTCGCTGCAGGCCATGCACCAGCTGCCGAACACGTTGAGCAGATACGGGCGGCCGCGCAGCGCCTGGCTGCCGCTGCGCAGGTCCGGGCGGTCCAGGCGCGGCAGCGCGAACGGCGGCACCGGCTTGCCCAGCAGCGGCGAGGGCACGGCGCGCGGGTCGTGGCTGCGGCTCCACCACAGCCCGAACCCGAACAGCGCGGCCAGCAGCACGAACGCGGCCAGCGGCAGCAGCCGGCTCATGGCGCGGCTCCGGCGAGCGCGGCCGGCGCGGTCGCGCTGTCCGCAGCCGGCTGCGCACGCAAGCGGCGCGCGCCAGCGCTGACGAAGCCGCCGAGCATCATCAGCAGGCCGCCGGCCCAGATCCAGCGGATGAAGGGCTTGTCGTACAGGCGCAGGGTCCAGCCGTATTCGATGTGCTGGTCTTCTACCGGCTCGCCCAGCGCGACATACAGGTCGCGCAGCACGCCGGCGTCGATCGCCGCCTCGGTCTGGATGCGTTCGCTGCTGTACAGACGCTTCTGCGGGTGCAGCACCGCCACGACGCCGCCGTCGCGCAACACGGTCACGGTGCCTTGCTCCGCCTTCCAGTTGGGGCCGTCGACCAGGCGCACGCCATCGAAGCGAAACGCATGGGCGCCGATCTGCGCACTCTGGCCGGGATCCAGGCGCACGTCGCGTTCCACCGACAGGCTTTCCGACAGCAGCACGCCGGCCACGAACACCGCCACCCCGGCATGCGCGAGCAGCATGCCGGCCAGTTCGGCGGGGAAGCGGCGGCCACGCGGCGCGCTGCGCCAGCGGGTCAGCGCATACAGGGCGGTGCCGACGCCGACCCAGGCCGCCGCCGCGACGCCGGCCACCGCGCGCAGCGTGCCCGCGCTCAGCAGCCATGCCAGGAGCGCACAGGCCAGTGCGGCCAGCCCGGCGCGCGCGGCCACCGCGCGCAGTGCGCCCGGCTCGGTGCGACCCCAGCGCAGGTAGGGACCGAACGGCAACAGCAGCACCACCGGCAGCATCAGCAGCGGGAACAGCAGGCCGAAGTAGGGCGGCCCGACCGAGAGCTTGCCCAGCCGCAGCGCATCGCCGAGCAGCGGGAACAGCGTGCCCAGCAGCACCATCGCCGCGGCCACGCTGAGCATCAGGTTGCCGACCAGGATCGCAGTCTCCCGCGACAACGCGGCGAACGGCTTGCCCGCGGCCAGGCGCGGCGCGCGCAGCGCGTACAGCAGCAACGAGCCGCCCACCACCAGCACCAGGAAGCCGAGGATGTACAGGCCGCGGCGCGGATCGGCGGCGAAGGCGTGCACCGAGGTCAGCACGCCCGAGCGCACCAGGAAGGTGCCCAGCAACGACAGCGAGAACGCCAGGATCGACAGCAGCAGGGTCCAGGCGCCGAGCGCGCCGCGCTTCTCGGTGACCGCCTGGGTGTGGATCAGCGCGGCGCCGACCAGCCACGGCATGAAGCTGGCGTTCTCCACCGGATCCCAGAACCACCAACCGCCCCAGCCCAGCTCGGCGTAGGCCCACCAGCTGCCGGCGACGATGCCGGCGCTGAGGAAGCCCCAGGCGACGTTGGTCCACGGCCGCGCCCAGCGTACCCAGGCCTGTTGCTGCTCGCCGCCGAGCAACGCGGCGATGGCGAAGGCGAAGGCCACCGAGAAACCGACATAGCCGGTGTACAGCACCGGCGGATGCAGCACCATGCCCGGGTCCTGCAGCACCGGGTTGAGCTCGCTGCCGTCGCGCGGCATCGGCGACAGGCGCGCGAACGGATTGGAGGTGAACAGGACGAAGGCGAGGAAGCCGCTGGCGATCAGCCCGAGCACGCCGAGTACGCGCGCGGCGAACGCTTCCGGCAGGTGCCGGCCGCTGCGCGCCAGCGCCACCGTCCACAGGTTGAGGATGGCGATCCACAGCAGCAGCGAGCCTTCATGCGCGCCCCACACCGCGGCCAGCCGGTAGTACCAGGGCTGCGCCAGGTTGGCGTTGGCGGCGACGTAGCGCACCGAGAAATCCAACTGCAGCAACACGTAGGCGAGCAGACCGAAGGCCAGCCAGGCGAAACCGGCCTGGGCATAGGCGGCCGGCCGCGCCACCGCCATCCAGGCGCGCTGGCCGCGCCAGGCGCCGAGCAGCGGCAGCACCGCCTGCACCAGCGCCAACAGCAAGGCCAGGATCAGGGCGCATTGGCCGAGTTCGGCGCTCATCGCGTGGCTCTCCCGGTGCGGTGGCGCGCGATCGGCCTCATGGCCGCGCCGTCGCTGCAGCGGCGGCCGCTGCTGTGCGAGCGACATGCACCCGATCGGCATGCGCCTGCGCCATCGCGTCCTTCAGTTCCTGCGGCATGTAGGTCTCGTCGTGCTTGGCCAGCACTTCGGTGGCGACGAAGCGCGCACCCTGCATCGAGCCGGTGGCGATCACCGCCTGGTTGTCGCGGAACAGGTCGGGCAGGATGCCGGTGTAGGCGACCGCCGTGGCGCCGGCCTTGTCGATCACGGTGAACTGCACCTGCAGCGCATCGGCGCTGCGCGTGATCGAGCCGGCCTTGACCATGCCGCCGAGCCGGAATACCCGGTAGTCCTTGGCCGCGCCGGCCTGCACCTGGCTCGGCGTGAACAGGTAGCTGATGTTGTGCTGCAGGGCCAGCACGAGCAGGCCGGTGGCCAGCGCCGCGGCGCCGAGCAACAGCAGTACCAGCAGCAGGCGGCGCCTACGGGTGGGATGCATCGCCAACTCCAGGGACGACGGCATTGCCGCGGGCGCGGCGGGCCTGTTCGCGGGCCGCTTGCGCGCGGATACCAGCGAGCAGGCGGCGCTGGCGGCGGCGTGGCAGCAGGCTGTCCAGGAGCAGCACTACGAAGACCAGCGCGTACGCGCTCCACACGTAGACGGCGTAGCCGCCCATCGCCCAGAACCCGCTCATGCCGCGTGCTCCGCGGGCAGCGGCACGGTGTCCGCGTGCGTCGCCGCCGGCGCTGCCTGCAGCGCGAGCGCACGCACCCAGGCCTTGCCGCGCTCCAGCGCCAGCAGGTCGGTGCGCATGCGTCCGCACAGGCTGGCGACGTAGTAGCACTTGCTGGCGACCACGCCGAACAGCAGCGGCCACAGCATCGACAGCGGCATCTTCGACGGGCCGAGCACGCGCACGGTGGAGCCCTGGTGCAGCGTGTTCCACCAGACCACCGAGTAATGCACGATCGGCAGGTTGATCAGCCCGACCAGCGCCAGCAGCGCGGCGGCGCGCGCGCCCTGGCGCGGATCGTCGATGGCGCGGTGCAGGCCGATCACGCCCAGGTACAGGAACAGCAGCACCAGTTCCGAGGTCAGCCGCGCGTCCCAGGTCCACCAGGTGCCCCACATCGGCCGGCCCCACAGCGAGCCGGTGCACAGGGTGGCGAAGGTGAAGGCCGCGCCGATCGGCGCCGACGCCGTGCAGGCGATTTCCGCCAGTTTCACCCGCCACACCAGCGCGACCAGGCCGGCCACGCCCATCGCCGCGTAGACGAACAGGCTCATCCACGCGCAGGGCACGTGCACGAACATGATGCGGTAGGCGTCGTGCTGCTGGTAATCCGGCGGCGCCAGCACCAGCCCGCCGTAGCCGGCCACGGCGCCGAGCAGCACGGCCGCCGCCAGGCTCCACGGGCGCACCGCGCCGGCCACGCGGTAGAAGGTCGGGGGCGCACCGAGCCGGTGCAACCAGAGCGGGATCCAGGAACGCATGGAGTGCCTCTAGCGGGCGAGGGGAGCGCTGCGCGGCAGCGCCTGCACCGCAGCGGCGGCGTCCACCTGCAGCAGGCCGTCGCGCTGGCGGCTGGTGCGCAGCAGCAGGTCGTGCACGCTGCGCGCGTCCAGCTGCGGCGCCAGCGCCAGCAGCAGCGCGACCACGCCGCTGACGTGGGCCGTGGCCATCGACGAGCCGGAGGTGAAGTCGTAGCCGCCGTTGGGCTGGGTGGTGAGGATGTCCTCGCCCGGCGCGCTGAGCACGCCGGGCGGCGCCGGCGTGGCGGCGCTGCTGCGCACCACGATCACCCCGGGAATGCCGTCGGGAAACCCGTCCAGGCGGCCGTTGGGCGGCATCGCCGCGACCACGATGCGGCCATCGCGCAACAGGTGTTCCAGCAACTTGCGCAGCAGCGGGTCGGCCGGGCCGCCGAGGCTGAGATTGATGATGCGAGTGCGGGTGTCGCCGATCGCCGCCAGCGCCTTGGCCAGGGTGAAGGAATTGCAGCCGGCGCCGGCGCCGGGCCGCTGCGGATACCAGCAGGCCTTGTACACGTCGAGCATCGCCTTCGGCGCGATGCCGACGATGCCCAGGTGGTTGTTGCTGCCGGCGGCGATGATGCCGGCGACCTCGGTGCCGTGGTGGTCGCGGTTGAACGCGCCCGGATCGGCGGCGACCAGGTCGCGGGTGTTGCGCAGGCGCCCGCGCAGGTCCGGATGGGCGGTGTCCACGCCGGTGTCGACGATGGCCACGTCCACGCCCTGGCCCTGGCTCAGCGCCTGCGCGGTGGCCGCATTGGTGGCGGCGAAGCCGCGCTGCATGTCCACGTAGGGGTCGTTGTAGCGCAGCGGCTGCGCCGGCGCGGCGGCTTGGCTGTCGGCCGAATACGTGCCGAAATCCTGCAGCGGCTGCGACAGCGCCACGCGGTCGTCCTTGGCCAGTTGCGCCAGCAGCGCGGCACGGTCGCTGCCCGGCGCCGGCTCCAGCACCACGCAGTACAGCCCTAATGCCTTGATCGGCCAGCCGGCCACCTGGCGCAGGCCGTAGCGCTTGTTCAGCGCGTCCAGGGTGGCCACCGCCTGGGTGCCGGCGCCGTAGTAGCGCGCCGAGGCGTAGCCGAGCAGGTTGGAGCCGGCATGGCGGCTGGGCGCGGCCATCGGGTTGGCCACGGCGAGGACGATCTGGCGCTGGCTGTCCAGCGCCGGCGACGGATCCAGGCCGGGCAGCTTGGCCGCGGCCGCAGGATCGGCGACCGCCGTCGGCGCGGCGTGGGCGCAGGCGCCCAGGCCCAGGCAGGCGACGAGCAGGCTGGCAAGATGCAGCTTCATGGTGCGGCGATCGGCTCCGCCAGGCGGATGCCGGCGGTGGCGCGCAGCTGCTGCACGCTGCGCTGCGGCTGCGCCGCCGCGCCGGCCTGGATCGGCACCACGGTGTAGGCGCCGGCCGCATTGGGGCCGCCGATCACCCGCAGCTGCAGCTTGCGCAGCAGCGCGTCCCAGTCGGCCAGGGTCATGCGCGCATCCGGCACCACCCGGATCGCGTCGGCCGCCAGCGGCTGCGCGGCGTCGCTGAGGGTGCGGTAGGCGGTACTGCGCTCGTGCTCGGCCGACAGGCGCAGGCCCAGCACGCCCAGGCCCACCGCCTGCAGCAGCGCGGCAGCGACCAGCGCCCGCGTGGTCCAGCTGGCGCGGCTGCGCTGCGGCGGCGCCTGCGGGACCGGCGCGTCCAGGCGCTGCAGCAGGCGCTGCAGCCCGGCCTCGGCGTCCACCGGCACGTCGCTGGGCAGGGTCATGGCCATGCGCAGGCGGCTCTGCTGGGCGAACTCGGCGCTGCAGTGCCGGCACTTGGCCAGGTGCGCCACCAGCCACGCGTTTTCTTGTTCCGTGGCGCTGTCCTGCAGCACCCACGGCATCAGTTCCCAGGCGTGCGCGCACTCGTTGCCTGGCTCGTTGAAGCCCGATTTCATCACGCGCTCTCCGTCAGCGTGGACGCGCCACCGGCCAATCCCGGCAGCACGTTGCGAAGCTTGACCCGGGCATGGAACAGCCGGGCCTTGATGGTGCCCACCGGGCACTGCATGATCGCGGCGACCTCTTCCAGCTTGTGGCCGAGGCCGTAGACCAGTTCCACCACCAGGCGCTGGTCGGCCGACAGGCGTTCCAGGCCCTTGCCCAGCCAGTCGCGCAGCTCGCGATCCTCGTCCGGGTCGGCGGCCGCCGCGTGGTCCTCGGCCATCGCCCCGTCGTCGATCGCATCGTCGCTGTGGTGGCGGATCGCCTTGAGCCCGCAGCGGTAGGCGATGCCCATGATCCAGGTCGAGACCTGCGAGTCGCCGCGGAAGTCGCCCGCCTTCTGCCAGACGATCCAGAAGCAGTCGTTGATCGCCTCCTCGATGATGTCCGGGCGACGAGTCAGCCGCGACAGGAACCGGCACAGGCGGCCGTGGTAGGCGCGGTACAGGCGGGCCAGGGCCTCGCGGTCGCTGGCCGCCATGCGCCGGAGCAGCATGCGGTCGGTGGCATCGCCGAGCAGGTCGGTGTCGTTCATGGGGGCAGGTATGGCAACGGGCACCGGTATGTGCCGGGGCGGCACGGAAAGGTTGCGCTCGACTCAGAAGCTGCGGGAGAGGCTGGCCACCCAAGGCCACAGGCCGCGGTCGGCATAGCCGGTGCGGGCGTTGCTGAACACGCGGTCCACCTCCAGGCTCCAGCGCCCGGCGTTCCAGATCAGCCCGGCGTGGCCGTAATGATAGTGCGCGGTGTACTCCAGTCCGTACAGGGCCGGCGGCGCCTGGCTGACGCCGGCCCCCACCGACAACGACAGCGGGCCGGCCAGCGGCTGGTGCGCGGTCAGGTCGAGCGCGCCGTACCAGCGCTGCTGCAGGCCGCTGTCGGGCATGCGGAAGGCGGCCAGCGACAGGCTCAGGCGGTCGCGGTAGCTCCAGCCCAGGCTGACCTCGTCGCGGTTGAACAGGCGGTTGGCGCGCGACCCAGGGTAGCGGTACAGCAGCGCCTCGGCCTGCAGTTGCCAGCTGTCGGACAGGGTCCAGCTGCGCGACAGGCCGACGCTGCCCATCAGCACCTTGCCCGGCGCATCCAGCGCCACGCTGGCCGCGCCGCTCAGCGACCAGCCCGGCGCCGGCAGCCAGAACAGTGCGCCCTGCAGGGTCGGGGTGCTGCGGGTCACGGCGATGCCGCGGTCGACCAGTTGCGAGCTGATCCCGGCGGCGCCGCCGACATCGCCGGCCGTGGCGACCGGCGCGTGCAGCGCAGCGAGCGCCAGGGCCACCGCCAGTGCCGCGCCGGCGCTTGCGCGCCATGACCGCCGGCCCGCGCCGGCAGCCCCGCCGATGCGGGCGCTCAGCATGCGCGGCCCGCTCCGCGGCGCAGGAAGGCGGCGGGAGGCAGGGGCGACGCGCCGAGGGCGGCAGGGGGCAAACGCACGGTGGCTCGAGGCTCGCAGGTCAGGAATCGGGGACGGGCGCGGCGCGATGGCCGGCCCGTCGGGCGCCGAATATGACCGGATCGGGCAGCCAGTTCAATGCAGGCTGTGCAGGTAGGCGATCAGGTCCTGCAACTGCTTGGCATCGTCCAGACCGTCGTACTTCATCTTGCCGCCGGGCAGGGCCTTGGACGCCGGCTGCGACAGGTAGCTGCGCAACTTGTCGTCGCTCCAGGTCCACTGGCTCTGCTTCATCGCGTCGGAATAGGCGTAGTCGGGCACGCTGCCGGCGCGGCGTCCGACCACGCCGAACAGGGTCGGGCCTTTCTTGTTCTTGGCCGGCGCGGCGCTGTGGCATTCGGCGCATTCGCTGGCGAACACGCCGGCGCCGGGCGCGCCGCCGGCGGCATGCGCGGACGGCGCCACCGCGGCGGCCAGCAGCAGGCCGGCGAGCAGGGTGCACAGGGGGAAGGCAGTGGCGGGTTTCATGGGGGAAGCTCCGTGTGGGGACATCAGAAAGCGAGGCTCAGGCTCAGCGCGAACTGATTGAGATCGCGCGGGCGGGTGACCGGGGAGGCGCCGAACACGTTGCCGGTGCTGCCGTTGAACTTGCTGAAACGGAACCAGGTCGCGGACAGGCGCAGGTTGGAGATCGACGAAACGCTGTCGTCCTTGCCGAACGGCGCCCACGAGGCGCTGATCAGGTTGCTGGTGGTGTCCGGCGCGCCGTACGGGCGGTAGCGGAACGGATCGTCCGAACCGGTGTTGATGAAGTGCGCCAACAGCAGGCTGTAGCTCTGCCTGTAGGTGTAGTTGAGGCTGATCGACTGGTCGCGCACGCTGGCCCGGCGCGGGCCGGCCAGGGCCGGGTCGGTGGGGTCGATCAGCGTGCTGCCGTAGCGGCGGCGCTCGTAGATGTTGAGGTAGCCGAGCTTGAGGATGTGCTCGCGGGTACCCAGGAACTGATAGTTGAGGTCGTAGCCGAGATCGGTGAAGTCGTCGCGCGGGCCGGTGCTGCGCGGCAGCTGCCGGCGCGTGGTCAGCGCGACCACACCGGCGGAGAAGAACTGCCGCTTGAGGTCCTTCATGTAGCTCAGGCGCAGGTAGCCGGTGTCGCTGAGCTTGCCCGGATCGCCGCCGACGGCGTAGCCCAGATCGTCCTGGGCCGAGACCGGCAGGGCGGTGTAGGTGCCGAGTTCGCCGTACCAGTTGCGGTCGTACAGGCCGTAGACGCTGGTGCCGATCACCCGGTTGGACAGCGCCGACTGGTTGAGCAGCGTGGTCGAACTGGCATAGGCCGAGGCCGGGCCCAGGCCGGAGGCGTTGGGCAGCATGCCGATCGGATCCTGGCTGCCGGGATTGTTGTTGACGCTGACGCCGAGCAGGGTGTCCTTGCCGCCGAGCTGGAAGCTCTTGAGCACCGCGCGCAGGTCCACGTTGTCCAGGCGCGTGGTGTAGTCGTTCTTGCCGTTGTTGCTGGTGGCGACCTTGACGTAGCCGCCGACGTTGTCGGTGAGGCGCCCGGCCAGGTACAGGTCGGCCTCGCTGAAGCGGGTGCGGCTCTCGCCGCGCGCCGGCACGCTGCGGTTGGCGGTGAGCTGGGCGGAGGCCGGGATCTTGGTGCCGTTGCCGTCGCTGTCGGTATAGCCGCCGAGCTTGAAGCGCATGCCGTACGGGGTCAGCGCCGGGCCGTAGGCGCCGATGTGGCAGTCGGCGCAGGACGAGCCGGTCTGCCGTGCGAACGCCGGCACCGCCGCGGCGCGCGGGCTCAGCACCAGCAGCAGCGAGCCCAGCGCCGACCACAGCAGCGCCTGCTCGGCGCCGCGCGTCCTGTCGCTGCGGGAGTAGGTGGAGGGGGACGACGGGGCGCTGTGCATGCGGAGAGTCCTTTGGCGGGTGGGTGCGGCGACGGACGGAAGCGGGGAAGGGCGAATCGACTCAGCGGCGGCGCAGGAACGGCAACATCCGTTGCAGCACGGCGTCGCGGCGCACGAGGTGGTGCCACAGCGCCGCGCCGATGTGCAGCAGGATCAGGGCCAGCAGCAACCAGGCCGCGTCCACGTGCCAGGCGCCCAAGGTGTCGGCGAGATCGGGATCGGGCGCGACCAGTTCCGGCAGGGTCGCGCCGAACAGATGCACCGGCTTGCCCATCGACTGGCTCAGCGCCCAGCCCAGCACTGGCAGGGTCAGCAGCAGTGCGTACATCACCACGTGGGTGGCGCCGGCCAGCAAGCGCAGCAGCGCCGAGCCGGCATCCGGGTCGTGGCGCTTGCCCAGGCGCATCCGCAGCGCGACGCGCAGGCAGAACAGGCCGAGCACGAACAGACCGAAGTGGCGGTGGCCTTCCAGCAGCCATTGCCGCCACATGCGGCCTTCGACTTCCTCGCGCAGCAGGATCAATCCCGCCGCCAGCACCAGGCACAGCACGGTGAGCCAGTGCAGCCAGACCATCGGCCGCGGCAACGCCGCCGACGCGGCAGCGGGGGGAACGGGCGGTGTCGGCGCGGCCGGCGTGGGCGAGGTCATGGCGGTACGCGGTGTCCTTGGAGGCGACGAGGGGGCCCGCGGCGCGATGCGGCGCGGCATCGCGGCAGCGGTGGTCGTCGATGGGTGCTCGTGATGCGCCGAAAGGTTGCGTCGCGCTGCGCGTCGCCATTGCGCAACCTTTCCGCGGACGCGCGGCACTCAGCCTGGACGCTCCGATGCGGAGCCCGGGTCGGGCACTCTGATGGCAATCGAACGAATCCAGTTGCGGACGCACGGCGACGCGCGCGGCCAGCTCGTGGCGCTGGAACAACAGCGCGACGTGCCTTTCGACATCCGCCGCGTGTACTACCTGTTCGCCACCCGCAACGGCGTGCACCGCGGCCAGCATGCGCACCGCCATCTCAACCAACTGGCGGTGGCGTTGCATGGGTCGGTGTCGTTCCTGCTCGACGACGGCAGCGGCCCGCTGCAGGTGGTGCTGGACGACCCGCGGCAAGGCCTGCTGCTGGGCAGCATGGTCTGGCGCGATCTGTACGACTTCAGCGAGGACTGCGTGCTGATGGTGCTCGCCGACCAGGCCTACGACCCGACCGACTACATCTTCGACTACGACGAGTTCCTGCGCGAAGCCGCGGGCGTGCGCCGGCAGGAGGCCTAGGCCATGGCGCGTCCCCTGGTCATCGTCGGCGCCGGCGAACTGGCGCAGATCGCCTGCGAATACTTCACCCACGACAGCGACTACGAGGTGCTGGCCTTCAGCGTGGAGCGCGACTACCTGTCCACGCCGACGATGGCCGGTCTCCCGGTGGTGGCCTATGAAGAGCTCGAGCAGCGCTATCCGCCGTCGCAGGTGGACGTGTTCGTGGCGATCCCGGCCAGCGGCCTCAACCGGCTGCGCACGCGCTTCTACCTGGATGCCAAGCGTCGCGGCTACCGCATGGCCAGCTACGTCAGCTCGCAGGCGTTCGTGTGGCGCAACGTGGAACTGGGCGAGCACTGCTTCGTGTTCGAGCATAACGTGCTGCAGCCGTTCACCCGCATCGGCGCCAACTGCATCCTGTGGAGCGGCAACCACGTCGGCCACCGCACGGTCCTCCACGATCACGTGTTCCTGGCCTCGCATGCGGTGATTTCGGGCTATTGCGAGATCGGCGCGAGCAGCTTCATCGGGGTCAATGCCACGCTCAGCGACCGGGTCAAGGTCGCCGCCGACAACGTGATCGGTGCCGGTGCGCTGCTGACTCGCGACACCGAGCCCGGACGCCTCTACGTCGGTGCGCCGGCGCGGGCAGTGGCCGGCAAGTCCAGCTTCGACGTGAACCTGTGAGACGCATGTTCGCCTGGCACAAACGCGGCCTGGTGTTCGACACCGCACGCGACGGCGTCGGCGGCTGGATGCGGCATTCGGCGCTGACACCGACGCCGCTGCGGCTGGATGCGCAGCGCCTGCGAATCTACGCCGGCTTCCGCGACGATGCCGGGATCAGCCGCATCGGCTATGTCGACGTGTGCGCCGACGATCCAACCCGGGTGCTCGGCGTCAGCGCCGCACCGGTGCTCGACATCGGCCGCGCCGGCTGTTTCGACGACAACGGCATGATCCTCGGCGATGTGGTGCACGGGCCGGACGGCCTGTCCATGTTCTATGTCGGCTTCCAGCAGGTGGCGCGGGCCAAGTTCCTGGCCTTTACCGGCCTGGCGGTGTCCACCGACGGCGGCGACACCTTCCAGCGTCGCCAGGACACGCCGCTGCTGGACCGCGCGCCCGGCCGCAGCACCATCGCCGCGGTACATTCGGCGCGTTATCGCGATGGCCGTTGGCAGCTGTGGTACGCGGTGGGCGACGACTGGGAATGGATCGGCGGCACGCCGTATCCGCGCTACCACATCCGCTGCGTTGAGACCGACGACCTGCAGGCGATTCCACGGCAGGACACGGTCTGCCTGCAGCCGCAGGGCCAGGAGTACCGCATCGGCCGCCCGCGGGTGTACCGGCACGATGGCCGCCACCTGATGCTCTTCACCCACGGCAGCCACGCCGGCGCCTATCTGCCGGGCATGGCGGTCAGCGACGACGGCTGCCACTGGCAGCGCTGCGACGCCGCACTGGGCCTGCCACTCTCGGCCGAGGGTTGGGACGCGCGCACGCTGTGCTACCCGGCGCTGATCCGCCATGGCGGGCGCCTGCTGCTGTTCTACAACGGCAACGACATGGGCCGCGATGGCTTCGGCGTGGCCGAAGCGGTGCTGCCCGCCGGCATGGTCTGGGAGGACGCCGATGCTGTCGGTTAGGCCCTACACCGCGGCCGATGCGCCGACGTGGGATGCCGTGGTGGAGGCCTCGCGCAACGGCAATCTGCTGCACCGGCGCGGCTACATGGAGTATCACGCGCCGCGCTTCGTCGACGCCTCCTTGCTGGTCGAGGACGCCGGCACGCCGGTCGCGGTGTTCCCGGCCAACCGCGAGGGCGACGCGGTGACCAGCCACGCCGGCCTCAGCTATGCCGGCTTGGTCTCGACCCACGTGCTGCGCGCGACGGCGACGCTGGAGGCGTTCGAGCGCATCGCGGCGCATTATCGCGGCGCCGGCGTGCGCACGCTGCTGTACAAGGCGGTGCCGCATCTGTTCCACCGCAGTCCGGCGGAAGAAGACCTGTACGCGCTGCACCGGCTGGGTGCGCGCCTGCACCGCCGCGACCTGTCCTCGGCGGTGCCGCTGCGCGCGCCGCCACGCTTCGCCGCCGCGCGCAAGCGGTCGGTGGCCAAGGCGCGCCGCGCCGGGCTGTGCGTGCAGCGCGTGGACGACCCGGCGCCGCTGCACGCGCTGCTGCGCGAGGTCCTGCAACGCCACGACGCGCGTCCGACCCACAGCCTGGAGGAACTGCGCCTGCTGTGCGCGCGCTTCCCGGCGCAGATCGTGCCCTACGAAGTCCGCGACGGCGCGGAGCTGCTGGCCGGCACGCTGGTGTACGACTTCGGCAACGTCGTCCACACCCAGTACCTGGCCTGTTCGGAACAGGGCCGCCGTGCCGATGCGCTGAGCCTGCTGCTGGCCGAGCTGATCGAGCAGGTCTACGCGCAGCGCGAGTTCCTCAGCCTGGGCATTTCCACCGAGCAGCAGGGCCAGGTGCTCAATGCCGGCCTGGTCGAGCAGAAGGAGCGCTTCGGCGCGCGCGCCGTGGTCCACGATTTCTACCGTTGGGAGTTGCAATGAGCCTGCCGTCGGCCAGCGTGCCGTTCCTCGACCTGCGCGCCAGCAATGCGCGCTACGCCGACGAGCTGAAGGCCGCGGCGGCGCGGGTGATCGATTCCGGCTGGTACGTGCTGGGCGAGGAACTGGACGCCTTCGAGCGCGAGTTCGCCGCCTACTGCGGCACCACCCACGCCATCGGCGTCGGCAACGGCATGGACGCGCTGACCCTGATCCTGCGCGGCTACCGTGCGCTTGGCCGGTTGCACGAGGGCGACGAGGTGCTGGTGCCGGGCAATACCTTCATCGCCAGCTTCCTGGCGATCAGCGAGAGCCGGCTGCGGCCGGTGCCGCTGGAACCGGAGGCGGCCAGCTTCAATCTGGATCCGGCGCAGGTGGAGCGGGCGATCGGCCCGCGCACCAGGGCGATCCTGGCGGTGCACCTGTACGGGCAGCTGGCCAACATGGCCGCGCTGCGCGCTATCGCCGAGCAGCATGGCCTGCTGCTGCTCGAGGACGCGGCGCAGGCGCATGGTGCGCGCCGCGATGGCCGCCATGCCGGCAGCTTCGGCGATGCCGCCGGCTTCAGCTTCTTTCCCGGCAAGAACCTGGGCGCGCTCGGCGACGGCGGTGCAGTGACCACCGACGACGACGCGCTCGCGGCGCAGATCCGGGTGCTGCGCAACTATGGATCGGACATCAAGTACCGGCATCTGCTGCAGGGCGTGAACTCGCGCCTGGACGAGCTGCAGGCGGCGTTGTTGCGGGTCAAGCTGCGGCATCTGGATGCCGACATCGCCGCGCGCCGTGCGATCGCCCAGCGCTACCTCGACGGCATCGCGCATCCGCAGATCGCGTTGCCGCAGGTGGCCGACCCGCCCGCGCATGCCTGGCACCTGTTCGTGGTGCGCTGTGCGCAGCGCGATGCGCTGCAGCAGCATTTGCAGGCTCACGGCGTGCAGTGCCTGGTGCATTACCCGACACCGCCGCACCGGCAGTCGGCCTATCCGGAACTGGCCGCGCTGCAGCTGCCGCTGTGCGAGCAGTTGGCGGCCGAAGTGCTCAGCCTGCCGATCGGTCCCACCCTGGACGATGCGGCGGTGGCGCAGGTGATCGACGCCTGCCAGCGTTTCGGCGGCGTGGCGGCATGAACGTGCTGCGCAGCGGCGCGTACAGCGGCATGGCCACCGCGGCCAAGCTCCTGGCCGCCTTGCTGGTGCTCAAGCTGGTGGCGGTGTACGCCGGCCCGGCCGGGGTCGCCCGGCTCGGCCAGTTCACCAGCCTGATGTCGTTGCTGGCGGTCGTGGCCGGCGGCGGCATCGGCGCCGGCGTGGTCAAGTACGTGGCCGAGTACCGCGACGATGCGCCGGTGCTGGCCCGGCTGCTCGGCAGCGCGCTGGGCTATGCCTGCGTGGCCGCCTGCGCGATGGGCGTGGCCGCACTGCTGTGCAGCCGCCTGATCGCCGAGCGCCTGCTCGGCGACGCGCAGTACCAGCCGCTGATCTGCGTGCTGGCGGTGGCGCAGCTCGGCATTGCGCTGGCCAACTACATCCTGGCGGTGGTCAACGGCTTCATGGACGTGCGCCGGCTGGCCTTCATCCAGGTCGCGGGCGCGCTGCTGAGCGTGCTGCTGGTGGCCGCGCTGGCGTACGGCATGGGCCTGTACGGGGCGTTGCTCGGCCTGGTGCTGGGGCAGGTGGCCTGGCTGTGCACCGGGTTGCCCGCACTGCGGCGCAGCCCGTACTTCCGCCGCGAGATGCTGCGCATCCGCTTCGACCCGGCCATGGTGCGGCGGCTGGCCGCTTTCTCGACGATGACCCTGGCCTCGGCACTGCTGCCGCTGCTGGTCAACATCGGCGTGCGTGACCACCTGGCCGGCCAGTTCGGCTGGCAGCAGGTCGGCTATTGGCAGGCGGTGAGCCGCGTCTCCGATGCCTATCTGTTGTTTTTCACCACCGCCATCAACGTCTACTACCTGCCCAAGCTGGCGGCGCTGCAGACACGTGGCGCCCTGCTGCAAGAACTGCGCGGCGCCTACCGCTACGTGCTGCCGGCGGTGATCGTGGCTGCGGCGGCGGTGTACCTGTGCCGTGCCTGGATCACCCAGCTGCTGTTCTCGGCGGATTTCGCCGCCGCGCTGCCGCTGTACGCGCCGCAACTGCTCGGCGACGTGCTCAAGATCGCCTCCTTCGTGCTGTCCTACCTGATGCTGGCCAAGGCGATGACCCGGCTGTTCGTGCTCTCCGAATGCCTGTTCGCGGCCAGTTACCTGGGCCTGGTGGTGCTGTTCACCGCGCACATGGGCCTGATCGGCGCGGCCTACGCGTTCGCCTGCAACTACGCGCTGTACCTGGCGTTCAACGTGCTGGTGGTGCGCCGCTACCTGCGAGGACTGGGCTGATGGACCCACCGCACACGCCGCCGGCGCTCCCGCTGGTGTCGATCCTGATCCCGGCCTACAACCATGCGCCGTTCGTACAGCGCTGCCTGGACAGCGTGCTGGAGGATCCATACCCGAACAAGGAGTTGGTGATTGTCGACGACGGCTCCCGCGACGGCACCGCCGACCGCATCGCCGCGTGGATCGCGCAGCATGGCGACGCGCTGCACGTGCGCTTCTGGCCGCGCGAGAACCTCGGCATCGCCGCCACCCTCAACCACCTGGTGGCGATGGCCCGCGGTGAGTTCCTGCGCCTGGGCGCCAGCGACGACTATCTGCTGCCGGGCGGATTGGGTGTGCAGGTGGCGTACCTGGGCGCGCATCCGCACAAGGCCGCGGTGATCGGCGATGCCATCGTGGTCGACGCGCAGGATCGCACCGTGCACCAGAGCAGCATGCGCGACCTGCATGGCGTGGACAAACGCCTGTACCTGAGCGAGGCCGGCATCCGCCGCGCGGTGATCCGCCACTGGGCGGTGAGCGGGGCCGTGGCGCTGGTCCGGCGCAGCGCGCTGCAGCCGGGCGCGGCCTGGGACGAAGGCCTGCGCATCGAGGACTGGGATTTCTTCCTGCGCCTGGTCGCGCGCGACGCCTTGGGCTTCCTGGACGTGGCGGTGTGCGCCTACCGCGTGCACGACCACAACGCCAGCCGCACCCGGCACCTGCCCAGCCGCCTGGCCAACCTGGCCGAGTCGCGGCAGGTCGCGCTGCGCCGCGCGCGCTTGTTCGATCCGGCCTGCCGCACATTGCTGCACGCGCAGGCGCACTACATCGCCGCCAAGATCGCGTTCCTGCGGCGCAGCCCGCTGGCGCTGGGCGGGCACTTGCTGGCGCATGCGTGGCTGTCGCTGTTGGCGCGGCTGCGCCAGGGCGGCCAGCCGGCGCTGGCCGAACGCGCATGAAGCGGCTGCTGCGCCTGCCGTCGGCCTATTTCGGCCTGCCGCTGCTGCTGAGTTGCGCGCTGACCCTGCTCACCTTCGACCTGCCGCCGGGCTATCTCGCCGGCATCGCGCTGCTGGCCGCCCTGGCGCTGGCGACGCTGGGCCTGGATGCAGTGTTCGGCATCCGCCTGCCGCCGCTGGCGAAGTTCCGGGCGCGCGATTACGCCGGCACCCGCGAGGCCTTCGTCGCGCTCGGCCTGGCTGCCGCAGTCGGGCTGTTCTGCCTGATGGACCTGTTGCTGTTCCCGATCCCGTTGCTGCACGACCCCTCGGCGTACGCCGACCTGAGCCCGCTGCAGGCCCACGTGCGGCATGTGTCGAACATGTGCTGGATCCTGCCGCCGATCGGCATGCTGTGCGTGCGCGCGCGCAGCGTGCGCAACGCGCTGCTGCTGGCCGGCTTCGCCTTCCCGGTGCTGGTGATCGACCGCAACCGGCTGTTCGCGGCGGTGTTCAGTGTCGGCCTGTTGCTGTTGCTGCGCCGCGACCCGACGCGGCCGCTGCCGTGGAAGCGGGTGCTGGCGCTGCTGTGTGCCGGCGCTGCGGCGTTCTCGCTGCTGGGCACGCTGCGCTCCGGCTCGCTGGATTCGGTGGCGCTGCCGTTCGGTGCGCTGTACCGGTCCGCGCCGCAGGGCATCAAGTGGTTGCTGCTGTACATCGGCGCCGGCCCGTACAACTTCGGCGCGCTGCTCGGCAAGGGCTACGCCAACGCCAGTTTCCTGGTCAATCAGCTGGTGCCGCTGAGCGGTTCCATCGCCACCGCCGGCACCGGCATCCCGCTGGATGCGCCGAACATCAATGTCGGCACCGAGTTCCTGCCGTTCCTGCTGGCCGGCGGTCCGGGCGCCGCGCTGGCGGCGATGCTGGCGCTGTACGCGGCGCTGCTGTGGAGCGTGCGCCTGCTCGGCCGCGGCTTGGCGCTGTTCAACCTGCTGGTGTTCCTGCGCATCGCCTACGCCTGCGTGATGTCGCCGTTCGCGCCGCAGGCCTTCACCTGGACCAATGCCGGCTTCGTCGCGCTGTGCCTGCTGCTGCATGCCTGCAGCGCCTTGCTGCCGAACCGCCGCTGCGCGGTACCGGCCGCGGGCCTGCCTTCCGTTTCCCCGAGATCCCCGCTGCCATGACCGATACCGCCATGCCCCAAGACGAAATCTACCTGATCGACCTGTGGCGGATCCTGCGACGGGAATGGCGCTGGTGCCTGCTGCCGTTGCTGCTGGCGTTGGCGCTGGCGGCGCTGTTCCTGCACGGCGCGACCCGCCAGTGGCAGGCCACCGCCTGGGTGCAGGTCGGCGAGTTCGGCCCGACCCCGTCCGGGCGCGACCCCAAGCTGGAGCCGTTCCAGCGGGTGATCGACCGGATCAAGACGCGGCTGTTCCAGGAACAGGTGCTGCACAGCGCCGGCGTCGCGCCGGACAGCCGCCAGGCCGCGCTGTACCGCGACAGCCTCAAGCTGGACCCGGACCCGTACGCCAACCTGATCCAGTTGACCCTGCGCGCCGAATCGCCGCAGCAGGCGCGGCAACTCGCCGCGGCCACCATCGCACAGCTGCAGGCGTTGCACCGGCGCATCCAGGCCGGGCCGCTGCAGCAGGCCACTGCGCGGTTGCAGGAACTGGCCGCGGACATCGCCGCCACCCAGGCCGAGCGCGACCGCCTGTTGCAGCAGCAACGCGACGGCCGCGGCAGCGTCGAGCAGCAATTGCTCGGCAACATGCTGCTGTCGGAGAAGACCACCACGCTGCGCGGCCTCAAGGCCGAGCGCGAGGATCTGCTCGGCCGGCTCGGCGCCCGCTACACCTACGACACCTCGGCGCCCTGGCAGACCTACGTGCCGCCGCGCGCGGCGTTCCCAAACCCGGTGCTGGTGCTGGCGGCGGCCCTGTTGGCCGGTCTCGGCGGCGGTGTGCTGGCTGCGGTGGCGCGCAACGCACTGCGCCGGCGCCAGGCGCGGCCGGTACGGGCGCGCGCCATCGCCTGACGGCAACCCGCCGATTCAACCAAACGGCGCGATCGACGCACCTACCTGCACTACCACGCGATGGGTTCGCGCGGAGTCCGACAAGGGCAGGGCAGTGGAGAGGTGCAGGTGACAGCGAACGGCAAGGCGGGCGCGACGGCGCACACGACCACTCTGGACCCGGTGCGGTTGCTGGACACGCAGCGCGCCTTCGACAGCGTGGCTGCCGACTACGATGGCCCGCGCGGCAACAACGCGCTGATCCAGCGCATGCGCAAGACCCTGTGGGACACGGTGGGCACGCAGTTGCCGGTCGGCTCGCGGCTGGTCGACCTGGGTTGCGGCACCGGTCTGGACGCGCATGCCTTCGCCCAGCGCGGCTACCGCGTGCTGGCCACCGACTGGTCGCCGCAGATGGTGGAACGCACCCGTGGCCGCGCCCAGGATCCGAGCCTGCATGGGCGGCTCAGCGTGGCCCATGTCGGCATCCAGCAGCTGGATCTGCTCGACGGCGAGTTCGACGGCATGTACTCCAACTTCGGCCCGCTCAACTGCGCGCCGGATCTGCCCGAGGTCGCCGGCCACTGCGCTCGGCTGCTGCGCCGCGACGGCCGCCTGGTGTTTTCGGTGATCGGCCGGCTGTGTCCGTGGGAGCTGGGCCACTATCTGCTGCGCGGGCGGCTGCGCCGTGCCGCCGTCCGCGCCGCGCGTGGCGCCACCGCGGTGGGCATGAACGGGCACACGATCTGGACCTGGTACTACCTGCCACGCGAGTTCTACCGCGCGTTCGCACCGCATTTCGCGCTGGAGTCGTACCGCGCGCTCAGCCTGTGCCTGCCGCCGCCGTACCTGGTCGACCACTACCAGCGTCACCCGCGCCTGGGCGAGGCGCTGGGCCGCCTGGACGACCGCATCGGCGGCTGGCCATTGCTGCGCGATATGGGCGATCACTTCCTGATCGTGATGCGTAAACGCTGAGCATGGCCGTGCCTGCCGCCCCCGTCGACGTCTGCCTGGACGGTGTGCGCGTCGCGCATGCCGCCGGCGCGGTGCACGCGCCGCTGGCGCTGCGCGACGGCCGCATCGCCGCGGCGGCCACGCCGACCGCGCTGCGCATCGCCTTGCCTGGGCACGTGGTGCTGCCCGGCCTGATCAACGCGCACGACCATCTGCACGTCAATGCGGTGCCGCCGCTGCCTCAGACCGCGCCATTCGCCAACAGCTACGCCTGGATCGACGCCTTCGCCGCGCATTTCCGCACCCCGGCGGTCGCCGCCGCACTGGCGCTGCCCAAGCCGCTGCGGCTGCGTCACGGGGGGCTGAAGAACCTGCTGGGCGGGGTGACCTGCGTCGCCCACCACGATCCCTGGCATGCGGCGCTGGACGCGGCCGACTTCCCGGTGGCGCTGCTGCGCGAGTTCGGCTGGAGTTATACCTTGCAGGGCCCCGATTACGGCCCGCCGCTGGCGCAGAGTTTCGCCGCGGCGTCCGAATGCGGCTGGCCGTGGATGATCCACCTGGCCGAAGGCACCGACGCGGTGGCCGCCGGCGAACTTGCCGAGCTGGAGCGGCGCGGCTACCTGGCCGGCAACACGGTGCTGATCCACGGCGTCGGCCTGAGCGCGGACGACGTCACGCGCGTGCTCGCCCGCGGCGCAGCCGTGGTGTGGTGCCCGAGCAGCAACCTGACCCTGCTCGGACGTACCCTGGACCCGCAGCGCCTGAACGCCGCCAGGCGCCTGGCACTGGGCAGCGATGCGCGCGTCAGCGGTGGCCGCGACCTGCTCGACGACCTGCGCCTGGCCGCCGCCCACGGCCTGGGCGCCACCCAGGCCCTGCGCCTGGCCACCACCGCGGCGGCCGACATCCTGCGCTTGCCGGATCGCGGCCATCTGGGGCCTGGCGCGCATGCCGATCTGTTGATCGTCGCTGATCGTGGCGGCGCGCCAGCCAAGAGCCTGGTCGGGCTGCCGCGCAGCGCACTGCGTGCGGTGGTGCGCGACGGGCGGCCGCGGATCGCCGATCCCGATTTCGCCGCGTGGTTCGACGCCGCCGGCGTGGACACCGTGCGGGTGACGCTGGACGGGCTCCCCAAGCTGCTGGCCGCGGAGCTCGCCGACCCGGCGCTGCTGGCGCTGGAGCCGGGCCTGGAACTTCAAGCTGCGCCGCCGCGTTCACGCATGGCGGACCTGCTGCAGGCGCGCCAGGCATGAGCGCGGTCCCGACCCTCGATCCGCTGGCCGCCTACGCCCTGTGGGCGGACAGCTACCCGGCGCAGGCGCACAACCCAGTGATGCAGGCCGAACAGCGCGCCATGCTGGCCTTGCTGCCGCCGTCGGTGCGCGGGCAGCACGTGCTCGATGCCGGCTGCGGCAGCGGCCGCTATCTGCTGCATGCGCTGCAGCGGGGCGCCGACCACGTCACCGGCGTGGACCTGTCGCCGCAGATGCTGGCGCGCGCCGCGCAGGAGCTGGCCGACGTCGATGGCGGCCGCTGCAGCTTGCGCGAGGGCAGCCTGGAGGCCTTGCCGCTGGCCGACGCCAGCGTCGACCTGAGTCTCTGCGCGCTGGCGCTCGGACACCTGCCGCAGCTGCCGCCGGCCCTGGCGGAACTGCGCCGCGTCACCCGGCCCGGTGGCTGGGTGCTGTGCAGCGACGTGCACCCGATCGGCCCGGCGCTGGGATGGCGCCGCGACTTCAAGGCCGGCGGCCAGCGCTACGCCGTGCGCCATACCCAGCATCTGTACAGCCACTGGCATGCCGCCTGCGCCGCGCTCGGGCTGGCCATCGACGCCGTCAGCGAACCGATGCTCGACCCGGCGGACATTCCCGCCGGCGCCCATTTCGATCCCGCTGCATTGCAGGTGCCGGTGGCCCTGGTGCTGCGCCTGCGGCGCCTGCCGTGACCCCTCCTGCGTTCGCCCGCCATGTCCTCCACACCCAACACGCTGCTGGTCAATCCCACCATCACCAAGCCGTCCAGCGCCCGCTTCCCGCTGTCGCTGCTGAACCTGGCGGCGGCGCTGGATCACCACGGCGACAGCCGCATCATCGACGGCAACGTCGAGCGCGATTTCATCGACCGCAGCCTGCAGGCGCTGCAGGAGCAGCACTATGACGCTGTCGGCATCAGCGTGATGGGCGGGCCGCAGCTGGCGCCGTCGATCGCATTGTCGCAGGCCATCCGCGCACGCTTCCCGGCGCTGCCGATCGTCTGGGGCGGCTACTTCCCCACGCTGTACCCGGACACCGCGCTGGCCGCGCCGTACGTGGATTACGCGATCCGCGCGCAGGGCGAGGCCACCTTGCCGGAACTGCTGGCCGCCTTGCGCGGCGAGGGACCCACGCTGGCGCAGGTCGATGGGCTGTCCTGGAAGCAGGACGGCGCCGTGGTGCACAACCGCAACCGCGCCTTCCAGCGCGGCGACGCGCTGCCGTCGCTGCCGTACGAGAAGCTCGGCGAGCCGCGCCGCTATCTCGGCCGCACCTTCCTCGGCCGCCGCACCGCCTCGCACCAGGCCGCGCTGGGCTGTCGCTTCCGCTGCACCTTCTGCGGGGTGGCGGCGATGTTCGGCGGCGCCACCGCCTTGCCGACCGCGGCACGCCTGGAACGCGAGCTTGGGTATCTGAAGTACGGCCTGGGCGCCGATTCGATCCAGTTCTTCGACCACAACTTCTTCGACCGCGAAGCCGACATGATCCCGCTGCTGGAGGTGATGGCGAAGCTGGAACTGCCGTGGTGGTGCTATGCCCGCGCGGACGCGCTGCTCAACCTGTCCGAGAGCACCTGGAAGCTGGTGCGCAAGAGCCGCCTGCGCATGGCCTACATCGGCGCCGAGTCGCCGAGCGGGGCGATGCTCAAGGAGATCCGCAAGGGCACGCGGCCGGACCAGACCCTGGCAGTGGCCGAGCTGTGCCGGCGCAACGGGGTGATCCCCGAACTGTCGTTCATGGTCGCGCCACCACAGGACAGCGAGCGCGAGACCGAACAGACCTTCGAGTTCATCCGCGAGCTGAAGCGGATCAACCCGCAGTCGGAAATCATCGTCTACGTGTACACCCCGCTGCCCGAGAGCAGCCGCCACGAGAAGGACCGCGGCCGCCGCGCGGGCATGCCCTTGCTCGATCGCGACGGCGTACCGGTGCAGTTCCCGCGTACGCCGGAGGAATGGGCGCAGCCGCAGTGGGTGGACTACGCCTGCCACGCCGATGCGCCCTGGCTCACCGATGCGCTGCGCCAGCGCATCCGCGATTTCGTCACCGTGCTCGGCTGCCGCTATCCCACCGCGCAGGATCAGCGCTCGCCGGGCTGGGCCAAGCGCGGGCTCAGCGCGCTGGCCGCCTGGCGCTACCGCTACCGGCGCTACGACCGGCCGTGGGAGCTGAACCTGGCCAACCGGCTGGTGCGCCTGCACCGGCCGCAGGTGTCCGGAATCTGAGCATGGCCGGCACCGTCGCCCGTACCGTGCATGCCGTGCAGCTCAACTTCGTGCCGCTGCCGGACGGGGTGACGCCGGACCAAGCATTCGCACGGTGGCCGTCGTTGGCCGATATCGCCGAGGCGGTGGCCAGCGCCGGCACCCGCGTGTCGGTGATCCAGAGCGCCGCGGTCGATGCGCAGTTGCGGCGCAACGGCGTCGACTATCACTTCCTGCGCCGTGCCGATGCCGGGCGCCGGCGCCACCAGCGGCGCATCGCCGCGTTGCTGGCCGAACTCGACGCCGACGTGGTGCACGTGCACGGCCTGCAGTTCGCGCGCGAGGCGGCGACGCTGGCGCGCTGGCAGCCGTCGCGGCCGATCCTGCTGCAGGACCACGCCAATCGCCCGCCACGCTGGTGGCGGCGACCGCAGTGGCGGCGCTGGTACGCGGCGGCGGCCGGCATCGCCTTCACTTCGCTGGACCTGGCGCGCGGCTTCGTCGGTGCCGGGTTGTTCGCCGGGTCCACGCGCCTGTTCGCCATTCCCGAATCCAGTTGTCGTTTCACTCCCGGCGAGCGCGACCAGGCACGCCGCGACAGCGGACTGCACGGCGCGCCCTGCGTGCTGTGGGTCGGCCATCTGAGCGAGGGCAAGGATCCGCTCACCGTGCTCGAAGGGGTGGCCCGGGCCAGCGAGCAATTGCCCGGACTGCAGCTGTTCTGCGCGTTCGGCACTGCGCCACTGCTGCCGATGGTGCAGCAGCGCATCCGGGCCGATCCGCGCCTGGCCGGCCGCGTGCACCTGCTGGGCAGGGTGGAGCACGCGCAGATCCAGACCATGATGCGTGCGGCCGACCTGTTCGTATCCGCCAGCCTGGCCGAGAGCTGCGGCTACGCCGCGCTTGAAGCCTATGCCTGCGGCGCGGTGCCGGTGCTGACCGACATTCCGGCGTTCCGTGCGCTCAGCGATGGCGGCCGGGTCGGGGCGCTGTGGCCCTGCGGCGACACCGAACGCCTGGCAGCTGCACTACTGCGGTCATCACGCGACGGGCCATCGCGGGCGCTGGTGCGCGCGCATTTCGATGCGCAGTTGTCGTTCGCGGCGGTGGGGCGGCGCTGGGCACGGGCCTATGCGCAGCTGCTCGGCGCCGCGCCGCGGAGCGCGCCATGAAGCTGGCCCTTGTGGTGCCGGGCGGCGTCGACCGCAGCGGCGAGTACCGGGTGATTCCGGCCTTCCTGAGCCTCATCGAGCGCCTGGCGCGCGTGCACGACCTGCACGTGTTCGTGCTGCACCAGGAACCGCTGCCGGCGCAGTGGGAGCTACTGGGCGCGCGCATCCACAACATCGGCGCGGCGCGCACGCGCTGGCGCGCGATCGCGGCGATCCGCGCCGAACACCGCCGCGCGCCGTTCGACGCGGTGCAGTCGCTGTTCTCCGGCCACTGCAGCCTGATCGCGGTGGCGGCGGCGCGCTGGCTGCGGCGCCCGAGCCTGGTGCACATCGCCGGCGGCGAACTGGTCGCACTGCCCGCGATCGGTTACGGCGGCCGGCGCAAATGGCCGGGACGGCTGCGCGAGGCGCTGGTGTTGCGGCTGGCGGACGCGGTCACCGCGGCCAGCGCGCCCATCCTCGACAGCCTGCAGGCGCTGGGCATCGCCGCCGAACGCGTGCCGCTGGGCGTGGACCTGCGCGCCTGGCCGCCACGCGCGCCGCGTCCGCGCGGCGACGGGCCGGCGCGGCTGCTGCACGTGGCAAGCCTCAACCCGGTCAAGGACCAGCCGACCCTGCTGCGCGCCCTCGCTGCGCTGGCCCGCGCCGGAGTCGACTTCCGCATCGATCTGGTCGGCGTGGACACGCTCGACGGTGCGATGCAGCGCCTGGCCGCCACGCTGGGCCTGAGCGAGCGAGTGCGCTTCCTCGGCTTCAAGACCCAGCGCGACCTGCGGCCGCTGGTGGAGGCGGCGGATCTGCTGGTGCTGTCGTCGCAGCACGAAGCCGGGCCGCTGGTGCTGCTGGAAGCGGCGGTGGCCGGGGTGCCGACGGTGGGGACCTCGGTCGGTCATCTGCAGGAGTGGTCGCCATCGGCGGCGCTGGCGGTACCGGTCGGCGACTGGGCCGGGCTGGCCGATGCGCTGCGCCAGGTGCTCAGCGACGACGAACTGCGCCTGCGCCTGGCCTGGGCGGCGCAATGCCGGGCCGTGCGCGAGGATGCCGACTGCAGCGTGCGCGGCTTCACCGCGCTGTACCAGCGTGTGTGCGTACCGCGCAACGCCGATGGCCGACGCGCAGTGCGGAATGGTTGACGCGCAGCGCGGCGTCAGGACAACGCGCGTTCGCGACGAATCCGGTCGTATCGACTTGTCTTGTAGGAGCGGCTTCAGCCGCGACAGCCATCAGCGGTGACGCGTGGCGCGGCTGCAGCCGCGCCTACAACGGCGGTTCACCGCGCTCCCTGGTGACAGCGAGCGTCAGTCCGACGACGGCGCATAGCCTTGCAGCGCGGTCCGCACCGCGTACAGCGTGTCCATCCGCGGCACCGGGTGCAGCAGCCGCTGCAGCACGCGGCGGCGCTGCGGCAGGCGCACCCAGTCCTGGCCCTGCAACCACAGTTGGGTGCGGATCATCTCGGCACGTTCCTGCCGGCTTTCCGCCGAGGGCTGCAGGCGCTGACGCAGATAGTCCAGCACTTCGCGGCCAGAGCGTGCCCATTCGATGCCCGGCAGTGACGGCAGCCACAGTTGCGAACACGACGCCGCGGTCAGGTCCAGCCCGCGTGCGCGCAGCCGCAGCAGCGGCGGACATTGCGCACGCAGTTGCTTCAGGACCGCCGGCGGAATCGCCGCGCGGTAATAGCGCAACATCAGCCGCAGCGGCGGCCACGCCCACCAGGCATCGGCTCCGGCCACGAGCTGCCAGTCGCTGGCACGCATGTGCGGGGCGAGCAGGGCCAGGTCGTGCAGGTGCATCAGCCGCAGGCTGCGGCTGCACAGCCCGCCGGCCGCGTGCAGCAGCAGATGGCGCATCAGCGCGCCGTTGCTCGGGTAGGGACGCAAGCCGGGCTTGCCGTCGCGCGGCAGGAGTTGCGTGCCGAGGTCGACGGTGCGCAGCGGCAGGCGCTCCTGGATGCGCACATGCAGTTCGATGTTGATCGGCGTATCGCGGTGCTCGCCCAGCGCCGGCACGGCCTTCGCATCTGCCGGGCGGAAGGTCTGGTGCTTCCACTGCGCGAACTCGGCCACGTAGCCCAGTGCGCCGAGCAGCGTCGCTGCGCGCTCGGCGTCCTCCGGACGCACCAGCAGGTCGATGTCGGCCATTGGCCGGTCGCCCGGCCGATACAGGCCTTGCGCATGCAGCGCCGCACCCTTCAGCGGCACGATCGCCAGGCCGGCGGTCTGCGCCAGGGCGTCGATCCGCTGCAGCAGTGCGGCGATGCGCTGGTAGCGCTGCGCCACGTGCTCGCGCTGTGCGTCGAGGAAGGCGCGCCACCGCCGGTCCGGCCACTGCGAGCGCCGGCTCAGCAACGGCGCCACGCCATGCGCCACCGCCGCCGCCGCGGCCAGTTGCCAGTGCAGGCCGTTCCAGGCCGGCATCGGCGCGCCGGGCCGCGCCAGTTCGCGCGCCAGGGTCTCGGTGGCCAGGCGCAGGCCGCGGCCGATGCGCCGCAACGGCAGTGACGCGGGCGCCGCCGCCGGTGCGGCTGTCGGCAGGTCGGCCGCCACGGCCGGATGCGATGGCGTCGCCACGTCGGTCATGCGCGTTGCACCAGCGGAATCCGGCGGCGGCCGCCAGCGCCGAGCACTTTTTCCGCCTGCGCGGGCGGCGCCTCGGTCCGATGCTGCGCCTCCCGCGCGATCAGCGCCGCCCAGTCGGCGTCCAGCACTGTCCAGTCCTGCGCGTGCGCCGGGGCCGCGTCTTCGCGGCATTGCAGGTCCACCTGCCGGTGCAGCAGGTCGCGCACCTGGCGGTAGAACGCCGAGTCGTAGGCGCCGCGAAACATCATCGCCAGGTCGTCGCTGTCCTGCCAATGCGTCTTGCGCCCGAGCTGATCCTTGACCTGCTGGTAGAACACGGTGCCGGGCAGCGGATAGGACACGCTGACGCCGATGTCGTCCGGGCGCGCCTGCGCCACCAGCCGGCGCGTGGCGAGGATGTCCTCCAGCTGTTCGTCCAGGTAGCCCAGCTGCAGGAAGAAGCCGACGCGAATCCCTTGCGCCCCCAAGCGCTGGCGTGCGGCGATCACACCCTCCACGTCGGTGCCCTTGGTCATCTTGTCGAGGATGCGCTGGCTGCCGCTCTCGGCGCCGATCCAGGCCTCGCGGCAACCGGCCCGCGCCAGGGCCGCTGTCATGCGCTCGCTGCACAGGTCGGCGCGGGTCTGGATGGTGAAGGGCACCGCGCCATCGGCGGCGGCCAGCGCGTCGGCGAACTCCTCCACCCAGTCGACGTGGAAGCCGAAGATGTCGTCGGCCATCCACACATGATCGGGCGCGACGTTGCGCTTGAGTTGGGTCATCTCCGCGGCCACGTCCTGCGCCTCGCGGCGCTTGTAGTGATTGCCCCAGATCGGCTTGGCGCACCAGTTGCAGCGGAACGGGCAGCCGCGCGAGGCGGCCATGTTCAGGCTGAAATGGCCGTGCCGCTGCTGCCAGAACGCACGGTAACGTGCGATGTCCAGCAAGTCCCAGGCCGCCGTCACCGACAGCCGCGGATCCGGCGGCCGCGCGCCGATCTGCGCGCGCTTGAGCTGCGGCAGCACCGCGCTGGCCACCTCGGCCAGGCCAGCCACCCAGCGCGCCGGGTCGATGTCCGGCTCCGCCTGCAGGCGCGCCACCAGTTCCAGCAAGGCCGCGATGCCTTCGCCGATCAGCACCGCGTCGGCACCGGCGGCAAGGAATGCCTCCGGATGGTCCGATGCGTCGGAGCCGGCGACGATCACGCGGCTACCGCCGGCGCGCGCCTCGGCGATCATCCGGCACGCGGCCTCGCGCATCCGGCTCAGGCACATCTTGGTGAGAAAGTTGAAGTTGTCCTCGTAGACCACCACCAGGTCCGGCTGCTGTGTGCGCACGGCGTCGTTGTAGTCCTCCACGCCCTCGGCCAGCATCGCGTCGAACAGCGTCACGTGGTGCCCGTGCTGGCGCAGCAGCGCCGCCACCTGCAGCGTGGCCAGCGGCGGGTACGGTTTTCCGCGTTCCCATTGCTTGGAGTCGTAGCGCAGGAAGTAGGAGTGGCTGACCTGGATCTTGAGCATCGGCGGAAGGTCTCGTTCGGCGCCGCGGGGGAAGGGCGCATGCAGCGATGGCCGCGCGCAGGTGGCCGTGGCGGTAGGTGCCGGGGCTGCGCCGTTTGGTTGCGCGCCGCGTGGTTGCCGCCGGCGCAACCTTTGGCTGCGGCAGGCGCACCCACGCTGCATCCCCTCAAGCGACTCTTCTCAGATGCCGCGATCGACCCTGCGTGTCCTGGACGCGGCGGCCAGCGACCACGCCACGCCCGTCGTCGCTGCTGGCGGCGCCTGCGATCCGTTCCACACCCGATTGCGGCGCCCGCACACGCTCAGCAAGCAACTGCTCGGCGGCCGCTTCCACTTCGAAAGCAACAGTCCGGCGCTGCTGGCCTTGGTCGAAGCGGCCTTCGGCGCGGTACCGGCGCATCGCCTGCCGGAGAGCGCTTCGTTCCGCATCGAGCTGACCCTGGTGGACCGCGGCGACGCACCCTACGCGCTGGCGGTGGAGCCGCCGCCGGTGCAGACCCATTCCGGCGCCGGCGTGCTGAGCGGGGTGATCGATGCGCACAACTACGTGGTGCTGGTGCCCGAGCAGGGCAGGGCGCTGGTGGTGGTGTCCGAGGACATGCTCGCTCACGCCTACCATGTGCGTTACGAACTGATCGAATTCGCGGTGTTCGTCCTGGCCGCGCGCGGCATGCATCTGGTGCCGCTGCACGGCGCCTGCGTCGGCCGCGATGGCCGCGGCGTGCTGCTGCTCGGCGGCAGCGGCGCCGGCAAGTCGACGCTGGCCCTGCACAGTCTGCTGCGCGGGCTGGAGTTCCTCGCCGAGGACGCCCTGTTCGTCGCACCGCAGTACCTGCTCGCCACCGGCATCGGCAACTTCCTGCACCTGCGGCCGGAGCTGTTGCGTCTGCTCGATCCGCAGACCCGCGCCTGGATCGCCGCGGCGCCGCTGATCCGCCGCCGTAGCGGTGCGCTCAAGCACGAGGTGGACATCCGCCACGGCGACGGACGCCTGGCCCAGGCACCGTTGCGCCTGGTCGCGGCGGTGTTCGTCTCGGCCACCCTGGCGGCCGATCCACAGCGGATGCTGCAGCCGGTCGCCGACGCGGACGTGGCCGCGCGCCTGGCCGCGGACCAGCCCTATGCCGCTGGCCAGCCGCATTGGCCATTGTTCGCGCGCCAGTTGCAGCGGCTGGGCGTGTACGAGCTGCAGCGCGGCGCGCATCCGGAGGCTTCGGTCGATGCACTGCAGACGCTGTTGGCTTGAGGCCCCGCGCGCCACCAGGAAACCGGCGACGCATGATGCCGGCGCGCATGCGCGGCGGCTGGGCGCGGCATCGATCGCCCATCACGCAGACGCCAGCGGATGAGCGCGCGTCCGGACCCCGCATCGCACTTGCTGCGCGCCTTCGTCGCCGTGCTCGGCCGTGGCGAGCGCCTGCGCATCGCCGGGTACGTGCTGCTGTCGCTGCTCGGCGCGCTGGCCGGCGCGCTCGCCGCGGTCGCATTGGTGCCGCTGGTGCAACCCGGCCATGTGCTGGCCCTGGCCGGCCGCGCATTGCCGTTGCCGGCCAGTTTCTTCGCGCAGACCCTGCTGTTCGTCGCCGCCAGCAGTGGCTTCGCGCTGCTGCGCTGGTGGGGGACGCGACTGGCCGCGGACCTGGCCAGCCGCCACGCGCTGGGTCTGCGCAGGCACGTGCACGCGCGCTTGCTGCAGGTGCCATTGCCGGCACTGGCCGATGCCAGTTCGGCGGAAATCGCCAACCTGCTCACCTACAACGTCGAGATCGTGGTACAGGGCTTCAGCGCGCTGCTGCAGCTGCTGGTGGCGGCGATCACCGCGGCGGTGAGCCTGGCCGCCGCGTTCCTGGTCTCGCCCATCCTGGTGCTGGCGCTGCCGCCGCTGCTGGCGCTGGGCCTGCTCGCCTTCCGCATCGCTGGCCACGAGCAGGCCCGGGTCAGCCGCCAGTACGTCGCCGACATGACCCGGCTGTTCTGGCTCAGCGAGGATTTCCCGCGGCGCCTGCGCCACGTGCGCTCGTTCGCCCGCGAGGCGCGCGAGCAGGAAGCCTACGACGCGATCGCCGGTCGGCTCGCCGACGGCTATGCGCGGCAGCAGGCGCTGGTCGCCTCCGGCCGCCTGCTGCTGGAACTGGCGGCGGTAGCGGCCATCGCCGCGATCATGCTGCTGGCCGGGGTCTGGCACGGCATCGACCGCGGCGCGCTGATCACCGTCGGCCTGCTGCTGGGGCGGCTGTTGCCATACCTGGTCTCGACCCGGCAGAGCGTGCAGCAACTGCGCTCGGCCGCGCCGGCATTGGACCTGTGGCAGCGCTACGTCGCACTTGGCACGCCATCGCCCGCATTGCAGGCCCCGGCGGCGGCACAGCCCGCTGCAGCGGCCGCGCTGGCACCGCCGCCACCGATCCAGATCGAACGCATCGGGCTGGCACCGCCACTGGCCGCGGTCGCCTTGAACGACCTGCTCCTGGCGCCGGGCACCCTGACGTTGATCAGCGGCCCGTCCGGAGTCGGCAAAAGCAGCCTGATGGACGCCTTGGCCGGCATGGTCGCGCCCCCGCAGTTCGCCGCCCACTGCGACGGCTGCACGCTCGACTTCGCCGGCTATCGCGCCGCGCTGCAGCCTTTGGCCTATGTCGCCCAGGGCGTGCGCCCCTGGCAGCACACCGTGCGGCACTGCCTGGCGTGGGCGGCGCCCGCCGCGAGCGAGGCGGCGATGTGGGACGCGCTGCGGGATGTCGGCCTGGCCGCGCGCCTGCAGGGCGGTGCCGGTCTGGACACCGCCGCGCATGGCGTCGGTGCACGCCTGTCCGGCGGTGAACTGCAGCGGCTGCTGCTGGCCCAGGTGCTGCTGCGGCAACCGCGCGTGGCCTTGCTCGACGAAGCCACCAGCGCCCTCGACGCCGTCGCCGAGCAGCAAGTCTTGGGCACGCTGCGGCGCCGCTTGCCGCACACCGCCCTGGTGGCGGTCTCGCACCGCCTCGGCCTGTCCGCCATCGCCGACCAGTGCGTGATGGTGCAACGCGCGACCGTGGCGCCACTGCTGTTGGCCGATCGCGCGTCCTGAGCGAGCGCGGCGGTGCCCTGGCGGGGCCTGCCGCTATGGCCTGCAACTGCGGCAGGCGCCCACGGGTGCTAGGCGCGGTTTTGTCTAAGCGGCATGGACTGAGCGTCGCTAAGCTCTCCGCACAGGGGGAGATCATGGACGTCATGCAACGGGCAGCCGCAGGGCTGCTGCTCATCGCCGTTTCGGCGACCGTATTCGCACAAACACGCTCGGCGGTCGGGCGGGGCGTCGAGCGTGTGAATCCGCAGCGTAACGTCGCCCCGATTCCACGCCTGGATTGCCGCAAGCTGCTGGCAAACGATCCGCGTCCCTGGACCCATGCCTATTGCGAACACGTGGACTTCTCCATGCAGGACAGCCTGGCCCATACCTTCGGCCGGCCACGGCCGTCGCAGATCCAACTCGACATTCCCGCGCTGGGCACTGCCGAAGCGCGGGCCGCCGATGTTTCCTGTTCGGAGGGGCGCGTGATCCGCAAAGTGGGCAACGGCTGGGAGCAGGCGCTGGACCGCGATCGCAATTACCTGCGGTGCAGACCGTCGGTGGAGCTGCCGTCGGGATTCATCGGCAGGTGACGGAGCGGATGTACGTGGCGCATCCGAAGAACAAGGCCCCGCAAGCGGGGCCTTGTGCGCATTCAGGCGCATGTGCGGTGTGAGTCCACCTGACATCCAGTTCAGCCCTGCGGGATGTCGCACTTCATCTTTCCGTCCACGTAGTACGGCTTGGGGACGTCCGGATTCTGGCTGGTCTTCTCGAACACCACCTCGAACGAATCGGGGTCCGGCGTGCCCTTGCGCGACGTGCAGGCCTCCTGCAGCTTCTTCTTGACCGCGGCGATGCCGGCGTCGCGATTGGCGCCGTCGGCGCTGTTGGTCAGATTGGCGACCTCGGCGAAGGCCGGCGAGGCGAGTCCCAGCAAGCTCCCTGCGAGCACGAGTGCGTGCAGCTTCTTCATGGCGTCTCCTTGTTTTGGATGTCCGTACGCGGGCTGGAGCATGCGTCGTGGCGCGAGCGGCAGGGCCTGGCGCAGCGGTCGCCTTCCAGCGCGGCGCCAGGATAGGGAGCGCGGGTTAAGGCCTCGTGGGGATGGCTGCGGCGCATCGTCGCAGAGTCATCCTTGTATCGACGGTGCATTCCATCTCAGCGACGTTCTCTGTCCGATACGCGATGAAGCGCGCATCGGCCCAGGAGTACCCAACCTGAAGGCTGCATGCCGCCAGCACGGACGCGGAGCCTATTCGGTACGCGGCGCTTCGTAGTTCTGGCCAGGCTGCAGCGTCGTCACATAGGACCCGTTCCAGTCTCGGTCGAAGATGCGCGTCAGCGTCTCGGCCGGCCCCTTGCCCTTGACGAACACCGAGGCGTCCACCGCGGTGTTGAAGTAGCTCCATTCCCAGTTGCCGGTGCCGATGACGCTGCTGCGGTCGTCGGCCACCGCATACTTGGCATGCTCGACCCGCGCATACGGAATGAAACCCTGCGGCGCCGGCGGCAGGCGGCTGAACTTCACCGTGATGTTCGGCAGCGCGGCCAGGCTTTTCAGATACGCCTGCATCGGTTCGCGCAGCGCCCAGTCGGCGACGATGATGTGCACCTGCACGCCGCGCGCGGCAGCATCGCGGATGGCGCTGTCGACCGGCGCCCACCAGCCCTTGGGTCCGAAGCTACGAATCGCCGAGAGCGTCATCACTTGGATGCGCAGCGCATGCTGGCTGGAGCGGATCATGTCGACCAGCGCCGGCTCCTCGGCGGTGACCCAGGCCGGCTGCAGCGCTGGCGGGCTGAAGGCGGGGAAGGCGATCAGTGGCGCGTCGCTGCCGGCATCGAGCAGCACCGGATCGGTGGCGGTGACCGGCGCGAAGTCCGGCGGCTGCACGCCGCGCACCTGCGCCTTGGCCAGATCGCCTTCGTCGGCCAGGCGCCAGCTGTAATCGAAACTGGCCGCGAAGGTCTTGGCGAACCGCGCATCGTCGATGCGCGCGCCGATCTCGTGGATCTGCTCCAGCGCCCGCCAGTCCCAGTTCTGGCTGCCGACGAACACGCTGGCGTCGTCGACGATCATGTACTTGGCGTGCAGCACGCCGCCGGTCAGCGTATCGACCGGCAGCACCCGCACGGTGATGCCCGGTACCTTGCGCAACCAGGCGACGCTGTCGGGGTTCTTGGCCAGGAAGGTGTGGTCGACCAGCAGATGCACCGCCACGCCGGCGCGGGCGCGGGCGGCCAGCGCGTCCAGCACCGGGGTCAGGCCGGTGCCGGGCTTCTCGGAAATGTAGAACGCGGCGATGTCGATGCGCTGCTTGGCGCCGTTGATCATGGCCAGCCAGGTCTGCTGGGTGCGCGGCACCCCAGGCTCGCCGTAGACGCTGGCCTCGGGCACGCTTTCGACGATCTGGAACTGCGACGCCTGCGGCCGGGCCTCAAGCCCGGTCGCTGCCGAAAGCAGCAGGCAAGCCAGCGTGGCGGACAGGAGGCGACGCGCGCGATGCGCACTGGCGAGGGAAGAAAGACGCACGTTGAGGTCCTTGCGGAAGCTGGGAAAGTGGATGCCGGAGGGCTGAGCGCGTGCATGCTACCGGCAGCAGCCGTGGCTGGGCAGCCCGCGGCGGTCGCGTACCTGTCATAGAGAGGCGCGTGTAGCGAACGAGATCCGGATGGGGAGGCCAGCGCTGTGCGCGCCGACAGCGCGCCAGGGTTCGGTATGCCGCCGGTGCGCGTCAGTCGCAGCGGCCGCCACTGGCCTGATGACCTTGGGCGAGCAGGGGATCAGGACATCGCCTCCCATCCGTACGAGCACGCCGCGGCCAGCGGAACTTGCGATGCGGCCTTCGGCAGCAGACAGCCGCCGACGTTGCACCCCACATCCCACCACCGCGGCAGCCGAGGACGACGGCTCAGCCGCGACCGTCGGCGAATGCCGCCTGCGCCTGCGCGAACCACTGCAGCACCTGCTGGCGATGCGGCTCGCCCCAGCAGCGTACGAACTGCTGGGTGTGATGTTCGGTGAGATCGTTCAGCGCGGCAATGCGTTGCGCGATGTAGGCAGGCTCCAGGCGCAGGCCGCAGTCGACCTCGATGCAGTGGCGCCAGGCGGTGTAGCTGTCGGGAACGATGGAAGACGACATGGAGGTTCCTTGAAGTTCGGCGCCGCGCATCGCAGGCCCGGCCTGCGAAGCGAGGCGGCGATGGCCGGATGCGAACCGCGGCTGACTGACTGCAGCGCCAGGCTTGCGCCCACGTTCGATTGTTCACTAATGTTATAGTGTAACTCAACCGATGCGCTGCATATGCGACCTGGCATTCCCCTGATCCTGTTGTGTCTCTTCGCCAGTTCGCCGGCCGCCGCAGCGGTTCGCCACCATGGCCCGCACGTGCACGGCCAGGCCAACCTGGAGGTCGCGGTCGATGGCACTGCCGTGGACGTGCAACTCAGTGCGCCCGGCATCGGCATCCTCGACTTCGAACATCCGGCACGCGATGCGGGCGAACGCCAGCGCCTGGCGGCCGCGGTCGCCACCCTGCGCAGTGCCGGCTGGTTGCAGTTCCCGGTCGCCGCGACCTGTTCGCTGCGCAGCGCGCAGGTCACCACCGAGGGCTACGACGTGGCGATGGCCGATCCGGACGAACCCGGCCACACCCACGCCGAGTTTCACGCCCACTACGCGTTCGACTGCGCGCAGCCGGCGCGACTCGACCACCTGCAGGTGTTGCTGCCGCAGCGTTTCCCGGGGCTGCACACGGTGCTGGTGGACGTTGCCACCGCGGCCGGCCAGGGCCGCACCGAGGTGGTGGCCGGGCAGACCCGGGTGAAGTTGCCGGAATGAACCAGCCGCATGTCGTCGAACTGAACGAGGTGCGCTTCGGCTATCCCGGCGCCACCGCGCCGGTGCTGGACATCGCATCGTTTGAACTGCCGCGTGGGCAACAGGTGTTGCTGCGCGGCGCCAGCGGCTCGGGCAAGAGCACCTTGCTGGCGTTGATCGCCGGCGTACTGCAGCCCACGGCCGGCCGCGTTCGCGTGGCCGGCCAGGACCTGGCGACCTTGCGCAAGGCCGCACGCGACCGCTTCCGCGCCGACCACTGCGGCGTGGTGTTCCAGCAGTTCAATCTGCTGCCGTTCCTCAGCACCCGCGACAACATCGCACTGGGCCTGCAGTTCTCGGCGCGCCGCGGCCGATTGGCCGCGGGCACGCGCGCGCTGGACGCGGAGATCGAGCGGCTGATGGTCGCGCTGGGCCTGAACGTGGCGGCGCTTTGGTCGCGCCCGGCCGCCCGCCTCAGCGTCGGCCAGCAACAACGCGTGGCCGCGGCGCGCGCCTTGATCGCGCGGCCGCCGCTGCTGCTCGCCGACGAACCCACCTCCGCGCTCGATCCGGTCGCGGCGCAAGCCTTCCTGCACCTGCTGTTCGCCGAGTGCCGGCAGGGCGGTACCAGCTCGATCGTGGTCAGCCACGATCCGTCGATCGCACCGCTGTTCGACGCCCAGGCCGACCTGGCCACGCTCAACCGCGCCAGCGCAGGAGGTGCGCGATGACGCTGTTGAAGTTGGCGCTGGCCAGCCTGCGCAGCCGGCGCCTGGGCGTGGCATTGACGGTGTTGGTGATCACGTTGAGCGTGACCCTGCTGCTGGGCGTGGAGCGGATCCGCACCCAGGCGCATGAAGGCTTCGCCAGCACCGTCTCGGGAACCGACCTGATCGTCGGCGCGCGCTCGGGCCCGGTGAACCTGCTGCTGTATTCGGTGTTCCACATCGGCGACGCCACCAACAACGTCTCCTGGAAGAGCTACCAGGACCTGAGCGCGATGCCCGAGGTGAAGTGGGCAGTGCCGCTGTCGCTGGGCGATTCCTACCGCGGCTACCGGGTGGTCGGCACCAGCACCGGATTCTTCGAACACTATCACTACGGCGCCAAGCACCCGCTGGCGTTCGCGCAAGGCAGGGCGTTCGACGACCTCTACGATGCGGTGATCGGCGCCGACGTCGCCGCCGCGCTCGAATGCCACCTCGGCGACGAGATCGTGCTGACCCATGGCACCGGCCGGATCAGCCTGGCCACCCATGCCGACAAGCCATTCCGGATCGTCGGGATCCTGCATCGCACCGGCACGCCGGTGGATTCCAGCGTGCTGGTGTCGCTGCAGGCGATCGAGGCGATCCATATCGACTGGCACTCCGGCGTGCGTCTGCGGGGCCAGCACGTCAGCGCCGCGCAGGCGCGGGCGATGGACCTGACTCCCGACACCATCACTGCCTTCATGCTCGGCCTGAAGACCCGAATCGCCACCTTCTCGGTGCAGCGGCGGATCAACGAGTACCCGAAGGAAGCGATGCTGGCGATCATGCCGGGCGTCACCCTGCAGCAGCTCTGGGGCACGTTGGGCACCGCCGAAGGCGCGCTGCGCATGATTGCCTCGCTGGTGGTGCTGCTCGGCCTGGTGTCGATGGTCGCGCTGTTGGTGGCCACGCTGCAGGAGCGCCGGCGCGAGATGGCGATCCTGCGCGCGGTCGGCGCACGGCCACGCGACATCGCCTGGCTGCTGCTGTTCGAAGCCGGCCTGGTCACCGTGGTGTCGTGCGCGCTGGCGTTGTCGGTGGTGACGGCGGCCAGCTGGCTGGCGCGCGGTTGGGTGCTCGATCATTTCGGCCTGGCGATCAACCGCGTCGCGCCCAGTGCGGTGGAGTGGGGCTGGCTCGGCTGCGTGCTGCTGGCCGGTGTGCTCGCCGGCATCGTGCCGGCGCTGCTGGCCTATCGCCGCACCCTGGCCGATGGCCTGTCGCCGGAGCTGTGAGCATGACGCGCTGGATCCTTTCCTTGCTGGCGCTCGCCGTGCTGTGCGGTTGCGGCCGACAGCAACCCGCCGCCCCAAAAAAAGCGCTACAGACGTCGGCCGCGCAACCGGCGCCGGCCAACGACGCGGCGATCAACCCACCGCTGGGCGAGCCCGATGCCGACGGCTATCGCGAACTGGACTGGAGCGCGATGCTGCCGCCGGCCGAATTGAAGGCGCTGGAAAACAGCGACGAAGCGCCAGTCAACCACACTGGCAAGCAGGCGATGCCGCAGACCGGTACCTACAACACCGTGCCGGCAGTACTGGCGCGCAAGGTACGCCTGCCGGGCTACGTGGTGCCGCTGGACAACGACGACGCCGGCCGCGTGCGCGAGTTCCTGTTCGTGCCGTACTACGGCGCCTGCATCCACGTACCGCCACCGCCGCCGAACCAGATCGTGCATGTGCGCCTGGACACGCCCATCGATCCGCCCGACATGTACAGCCCGTTCTACCTGACTGGCCAACTGCGCGCCGAAACCCTCCACGGCGAACTCGCCGGCACCGCCTACACGATGGAGCAGGCGCGCCTGCATCCCTATGAAAAAGGCTGAGCGCCATATCCCACTAGCAATGGTGCTGTGCCTGCTGGCGGCTTGCCACGGCGACGGCGGGCAGGCTGGCACCACGTCGGCACCAGCACGTGCTGCGGCGCATGCGCCCGCCCACGCGACCGCAGACGCCGACGCTGTTCCGGACACGGTCGAACGCTGGGAACAACTGGCGCCGGCCAACGATATCTACCAACGCCCGCCGCCGCGCATCAGCACGGCCTGGCGCGGCGACGCCGCGGTGATGGACCAGCCGGCGCCCGTCGACGATGGCCCATCCGTGGTCAACGGCATGCCGATCGACCATTCCGGCACCCAGCGCGCCGCACAGTTCGGCTCGTCGCAAGTGGTGAAGGGCCTGGAAGGCAAACGCTTCGCTCTGGACGGCTACGTGGTGCCACTGGAAAGCGACGACCAGGGCAAGGTCAGCGAACTGCTGTTCGTGCCGTTCTATGGCGCCTGCATCCACGTGCCGCCGCCGCCACCGAACCAGATCCTGCACGTGGTGCTGCGCACCCCGATCGACTTGCCCGAGTTGTGGGACCCTTTCCACCTGCAGGGGCGGCTGCATCTGGCCGACTTCAAGGCCGTTATCGCCAATGCCACCTACGAGGCAGAGGACGCCACGATCACCCCGGTGCAGGGCTGAGGGCGCGGGGCGATGCGTCTGAAGTCGCCGATGCGTTTGGCGATCGCGATCTCCGCCTGTGCGGTCGTCGTTGCCGGCGGCGTACTGTTGGCGTTGCGCACGCACGGGCACGCGGCACCGACACCGCGTGCTGCTGCGGCCAGGGCGGCCCACACGCCAACTGTGCCCGCATTTCATGTCGCGCCATTGTCCGACGATACAGCCGACAAGCGCATCACCACACTGCTGCACAGCGATCCGGCATTCGCGCGCGACGCCACGTTCCTGATTGCCGCCAGCGTGCGCGAACGCTGCGCACCGGCCCATGCCGGCGAACTGGCGAAGATGGCCAACCGCGCACGCCTGCCGGTGCTGGTCGCAACGTCCGAGGTGACGGCACGCGAACCCAACCTGGATCATCCGATCTACCAGGCGATCCAGCGCATCGCCGCCGCGGCACCTTGCGGCCGCACGCTCGACCTCACGGCGACCGGCCTGCTGCTGCAACTGGACCCGGAACGCTACGCGGCCGCGTTCCCCGACAGCTACTACCAACCGGCGCTGGACACCGTGCCGCACGAGTACGCCGGCCAACCGCTGCGCACCCGCGCCGCGCAGGAATGCCAGTCCATCGCCTACGCAGTGTTGCCGCTGGGCCGGGACGGTTGGCAGTGCAGGGCGCTCTGGTCCGGCATGCGCCTGCGGATCGTCAAGGCCTGCGAGCAGGCACGCAGTGAGGGCGGGCAGGGGGCGGGTGACGCGATTCCGCCGGAGGTCGCGAACCGGCTGACGCCGGTGGTGGCGGGCTTGCTGGAGAAGTTGCCGGAGTCCTGTCGCTGAAGGCTGTTGCTCAGTTGCAGCGCCTGGTGGAATCGCGCCAGCGCTGCAGCGAATGCACGAACTGCGGTAGCGTGTGCTATGGCTAACGACCACTCAACTGGTACCGCTTCGCTACGCGGCTAAATTCAGGATGACTCGCCTATGCAAGGTTCAGCGTTTCTAGTGGCAGCGCTTTCCGGCGTCTCGGCGCTTTTGGGCGTCGCATTAGGTCACATATTTGCCGCAAAGCGCGCACGCCAAGATGAACTAGCAGCGATCAGGATGACCGCCTACGTGGACTTCCTAAAGTCGACTTCACTTCTATTCACCGCGCGTCGCGCAGGACGCACCAAGGATGAAGTCGAAGAATTGGCTCACCTCAACGACGCCAAGGCGCGCATCTTGTTGACGGCCGATCTTCCTGTAGCCCAAAGCTTACAAAATTCTGGTTGCAAGGTGGAACTTTGGAGAAAGAGCAAGAGATCCTTGCCTTCCGTACCCTCTGTGATGACATGCGCGAAAGCCTCGGCAAGGAGCGTCTTTCAATGAGAACGGATCTTGCTGGGGTTTTGTTTAAGCTTGAACCGTCAACTTATTCGTACAAGGCTAGTGGTGGATAGGCATCACTCATCTCAGTCGACGCTGTTTCGCGACGTGACTTAGTGCCGCATTAGGGAGCTGCTATTCCTTTCCGGACGCGGGTTGCATCCGTAACGGAAATTAGTGATGTTTTCCCAGGCGACGTTGTTAAGTGGGTCTTACGCTCACTTGCCCCCGAACCCCTGCAACCGCATCTGGATGAACTCCAGCAACGCCCGAACCCGCGCAGTGACCGAATGACGGTGACTGTAGGCGCCGAGCAATTGCAGTGGTGCAGGGTTTAGATCCAATCGCACTTCTTGCAACCGGCCCGCGGCAAGATCGTCCTGGCATGGGTGGGCTGCAACGATCGCGAAGCCAAGGCCCTGGCGCGCGCCCGCCACCGCGAGCTCCCCACTGTTGACGCGGTAGCGGCTGCGCACAGGCACCTTCACGATCTCGCCCGCAGGATCGAGAAACTGCCAAGGTTGCCCCTTCAGGGCGCTCACGGTGGTGATGCACGGCAAGGACTTGAGGTCGCGCACGTGGCGCGGTGTCCCGGTTTGGGCCAATAGCGCGGGGGACGCGACCACGATGCTGGGCAACGTCGCCAGTTCGCGGGTAATGAATGCACTGTCATCCTGACGCCCGCGGTGGAAGACGATGGAGAGGTCCATGTCCTCGCGCAACACTTCCAGGCCGGTCAGGCGCGTGTCGCATTCCAACTCGATGCCTGGATGCAGGCTGCAGAATTCGGCGAGGATAGGCGCGAGCAGCCTGGGCGCTTCGTTGGGCATGCACATCCTGAGAGACCCCTTCAATTCGCCTTGTACTGCGCCGAGTTCCTCCTCCGTGGACAACAAGGCGTCGAGGACCGGTTTGGCGCGTTCGTAAACGAGCCTGCCGGCTTCCGTCATTCGTAGATGGCGCGTGCTGCGTTCCAGCAAGCGCACGCCCAGCCTGCGCTCCAGCGCCGCGACGTGACGGCTGACGTTCGACGACGGCAGGGCCAGCAGGCGCCCCGCGCCGGAAAAGCTCTGCTCGTCGACGACGGCCACATAGACGCGGACTGCATTCAGGTCGAGCTTGTTGCGCACCGTTATCCCACCTGAGGTATGAAAGCCCGCCATTTTCGCATGCTAGTGTGCGCAATTGGTGGGGGCCAAGATGCACTCCCGTCCAACGGCTGCCCTGTAACGGCACGCCTGGACCAATTGAATCGGGATGCATCGGCATGGAGATCGGAATACTGGGTGGCGGCATCGCAGGCTTGAGCGTGGCCCTCGCGTTGCACAAGCAGGGGCACACCGTGCGCGTCTATGAACGTCGGAACGGGCCGGCCACCATGGGCGCTGGCGTGACGCTTTGGCCCAACGCGGGCTTTGTGCTGCAGGAACTCGGGTTGTTGGAGGATGTCGGGGCGGTGGGCGGTCGGCCATTGTCGGTCCACCGCAAAGACGCAGCGGGTAATTCGCTGGGAGGCCTGGACATCACGTTGCTGGACCAACTCATGGGCTACCCGACCCACACCATCCTGCGTCGGGATTTGCAGGGGGTATTGCTGGACCACGTGGCACGCGCTGGCATCCAGGTGGAGTTCGGGCATCGGGCGATAGCGATTGATCTGGATACCGGCGACAAGGCCGTGGCGCGGTTCGACAACGGGAAGAGCATCCGTCCAGATCTGCTCATTGGTGCCGATGGCCGCATGGACTCGGTCGCGCGCAAGTTCGTCGCAGGAGACAACACCCCCATCTACCAAGGGTTCGTGAACTGGATCGGCGTTGCACAGGGGAATGGCCCGTTGCTGAGCGACATGGCGATTCACGACTACTGGGGGGCCGGCGATCGTTTCGGTTGCGTGCCGATCCGGACGGATCTGGTGTACTGGGCCGCCGCGCAGGCGCGGCCATTGCCCGAGGCGACGCCCGCAGCGGAGATGCGCAAGGAGGTGATGGATCTGTTTGCAGGATGGCCCGAGCCGGTCACCCGCCTTATCGAGGCCACGCCGGCGCACTCCATCCAACGGATCGCCGTGCACGACGTCGAGCCGTTGCACACGTGGAGCCGAGCAAATGTGCTGCTCGTCGGCGATGCGGCGCACGCGCCACTGCCGACCTCGGGCCAGGGTGCCTGTCAGGCGTTGGAAGACGCCTGGCACCTGGCGCGGTGCCTCGAAGCGGCCGACGGCGCCCTGGATCAAGCACTGCCGCGCTTTGCTGCAAGCCGCGGACCCAAGACCACGAAGCTGGCGGAGCAGGGCAGACTGTTCGCGCGCGGCCTGTTCGCACAAGACCCCGAAACCTGCCGTCTTCGCAATGAGCGCGCCAAGGCGTCCGATCCATTGCGCGATGCCCAGGCCATGGCGGCAGGCTGGTCGCAGGGCTTGCCGATGGACGAAGGCACTGACGGGACGCCGGCGAGCGGCGCTGGCAGTCTGTATCGCCTCTGACAGACAGTCCTGATCTGAGCGCCGCGTGGCATCTCCGCTGCAGGAAGCATTTCCACCGGATCCGGGGATCCATTTCATTAGGTTGCTACTTCATGCTGATCAAAGATCTTCCACTGCGCTACCTCTGCTGACGTAAAGTGAGAGCTAGCTAACCCTGCTTCTAGGCTCGGCTTACGCCGGCATCGTGAAAGGTTTTCTATGGTCAAGAGCAAGCGTATCCGGGAAGCGATTAGGAAGATTTATCGGGGGTAGGGTTGAGTAGCTCCCAGCCCGTGCTGACAACCGTGCCATTTCCGTATAGCCGCGGAATCGACGCTCGGGAAGCCGGGAAGTTCATAGTGATGGTGCACCAGCCCTTCGAGCAGGACGTTCACGATGTGGGATGGCGTGCCTGGTCCTGGGCTGCAACGGTGGCCATGGTGCCTAGCCAAGACGACCCGGCTTTGTCCAAGGGACGTACCCCAATGAACCGCCGAAGCTGAGGCATGTGTCGGCGCTTGCTGCCGGAGGCGTCGTAGCGTTCGAGCTGGTCAGTGACTCTACGCGTCTGCGCTGGCAGGCGCGTAGAGCTGATGACCCGGCAACGCACATGCGCCGGCATACACAAAGGCCACGCTTTGCCGCGCCCGGGTCAAGGCCACGTAATATTTCGGTGGTGCGCTGATACGAGATGCATCAGCCGTGCGCACGTACAGCGTCAATGGCCCATTAGGGAAGATCAGTACACGCCCATAGGTCCGGCCTTTGCACTGGCCGAAGTTCACGGCCGGCAATCCGTCACAAGCTTGCCGCCGGTCGTACCGAAGCACGGTGGGAGAAAATTCCTGCATATACGCAGCAACATGCTCCGGAGCGACGAGGTAGATGCCATCGTGTCCGGTGACCTCGCCATTGCCTGACTCGGTCCGTGGCATCTGAGGATAGAGCGCATCTGCCAAGTCGCACAGCGTCTGGACACAGCGCAAGCTGATGCGGCGGTGGTCGAGCTGGCATAAGCCATCCGCTTCCCAAATCCGAAACAATGCTGCCATGTTCGACCCACGATACTGACTGTGCCGCGGTGCGTAGTTGGTCGCGTACGTGGCTTGGCGCGTATCGCCTACCAACGTGATGGCGATGTCGCTCTTCAACAGTCGCTCGACCAGATCCAAGTCATAGCCGGCCAGGTCCTGGACCTCGTCGATATAAAGCTCGTCGTACATGGCCCCTAGGCGTGCCATGACCTGACCATGGGTCAGCTCATCGCAGCGCACGGCAAAGTCGGCCGCCCGGTCGGAATACATTCGGTTGCCTGCCAGATAGTGGCGTGCCACTTGGGTGCGTGGGGCGCGGTTGTCAGTGCGACCTTCCATGAACAGGATGGTCTCGATCCGAGGCTCGTGGCAAAGCGCACCCTGGTACGGGCGGATGCACTCGCGTAGCAGAAAGCCATACCAGCTGTACAAGGTAACGTGCGCGGGGACCGCGCCGGCGTGAACCTCAAACGAGCGCCGGATCTCCTCAAGGTTTTCCAGAGTGTAGGTGACAATCGCGATACGGCGCCCGGGCCGCTCCAAGGCCAGCCGGACCAGCAACGTGGTCTTGCCCGAGCCGGCCGCTGAGAGCAGTACCAGGTTAGGTGATAGCACGCTGGACATAGTCTGGGAACCTGATCGACTGCGAGCTGTTGAAGATTGCCAGGGCCGTATCGGTCTTGTGCCTTTTCATGTATTTGAGCAGCGCCACCTCATCGGCAAATGCCTTGCCCAGCACAGTATTGAGCTCGGCCAGCGAATTGGCTTTGATCAGCTGCTCTTCCAGCGACGGGGCGCTCTCGTCGGAATCGTAGTAGATCGCGTTGATGTGCTCGGCATAGCGCTCCTGAACAACTGCGACGTCGCCATCGTTGTCGGTGATCACCTTGGCCTGAATCTTCAGTCGATCTGCAATTTGCAAGAAGCGTTTGAATGCCAACGACTTGACCGAAATGATGTCTACGCCGCGGGCCATCGGCGTCACTCCGTGGTGGTCGCTATAGGCACGCTGCACGATCAGCTCGTCGGAAGGGCCCTCCACCAGGATTGCTTGCTTGGCCAAGATCAGCCGCAGCGTATCGTGGCCAGGCAGCTTCATGAAATAGTCGTGGGTATCGCCCGGCAGCTGGTCCAGCTTCATCTGCCCCTGCGCGCTGAACAGGATCACGTTATCCACGCCCAGCTTGTTCAACACGAAGCTGCTGTGGGTAGCGATGATCACCTGTTGGGCGATGGAGAGGGCCGCAATTTTGTCTATCAGTTGGGTCATGCTGGAGAAGGACAGATGGTTCTCCGGCTCCTCAATCAGTAGCACGTGGGCCGCGCCCGCCGCATGCATTGCCAGCTTCATCTTCACCGCGCTTTGTTCGCCCTTGCCGGCTTGAGTGAAAGGGAGCTCATCCAAGTACGGTGACAAGCTGGTTTCCCAGGTTGAGCGCGGCGATGTATCCACACCCACCGTCAGCGCTCGCTGGCTAATGTCCCCGGTGTGCTCGGTGAGGTAGGCATTGATCGCCGCCACGTCCGCTTCTTCGGAAAAACTTTGCCGCATACGGCGGAAGCTCAATGACAGCGAAACGCGTTGCGCAGGCGTCAATGCCTGTTCGATGATGCCGACGATATAACGATCGGCACCGGACAGGGTCTTGATGCCGTGTGTGTCGATGATGGTCGAGTCGAACGGAATACTGCGGGCGGTGACGCCATTGTTGGCGAAGGAGTACCAGCGCACCGTGTAGTACTCCACCGGCAGGCTGACCGCACCTTGGTGCTGCTGCAGGTAGGCGTTGAACTCCTCGAGGTAGTCGTCATTGAGCTCGACCAGCAGCCGGATGCCGGCCGTATCTAGGCGCAATGAGTTGTTGGTGCCGCGCAACGACGCCAGCGCGGCGTCTCCCCCTAGATACGCTTCAATGGAGATTCGTGGCGGCGAGCCCGGCGTACCTGCTGCAAGCGCCGCCAAGTACTCTTGCACCGTCGGCTGGTGGAACAGGTAAGGCGTGAGCTCGTAGGCGAGATTGCGCCCATGGAGCTGGCCGGTGACCACCGCGTGGATGGCCTCCAGCAGGGTGGACTTGCCAACCTCGTTGTCCCCCACCACCAGGTTCATGTGCGCATTGAGGGGCAGGTCCAGATGGCGAAACGACTTGTAGTTTTCGATAACGATACGTTCGATCGGCATGCGCAGTCCTCTGATTGCCAACGAGCCCGGTGGCGAAGCTTGCCGGCACTATGACTGGCCTCTTTTTCGCCCCGAGTCTACTACTCAATATTCAGCGATCGCCCCCCAGGACCGGCTTCGTACTGTTTTTGGAGCCAGAAAGGATCAGAGGGCCAATTATGCGCGATAATTCCACACCTATCCCGCCTGAATTTTAGGGGCGCCCGCCAGCCTGTGTCGGCATTGATCATTAAGGAACGTGCATGGCATGTCGATTGGTCGGTGGACGGGGCTGATGTTGATCAACGAAATCGTGGTCGTTATGACGTGGCGGGGGCCTCCAATCCCGCACGACGCGCCACTGACCGAATTCCCGTGCTGGAACTCGCAATCGATAGCGGCAGCGCCCGGCCTAATCGACCACTACGGGTAGCAACCACGACAAGGGGGAGAGAATGGGGCTTGCTGCAGGACTTAGACAGTTGGAGGAGGATTGCACTCAAGGGCACCTCGATGCGGAATCCTGGGAGCTTTACGCAGAGCTTGTGGATTTGGCAAGCGATGCGTGCAACGAAGATGAGCTCACTCGGCTCATAACATTGGGCGCACAGGTAGCGGCAGCATCCACAGGCTGGGCGATTTGTTGGGTTCTGTACTGCATTGCTAACGCTTGGAGCGCGCTCTACAGCATTCATCGCTACCCCGACCATGTGCTGTCCTGGCAACAGCCTGAATTAGCTAATCAGCTCTTCTACCTGCGTTCCGCACTTCAGCATGAGGCGGCGGCGGAGCTTCCGAAGGCGCGGCGTGCACAAATAAGGATCAACTTGGCTAACGCATACAACTCGGCGGGTCGCATCATCGATGCGCTGGACGAGTGGAGATCTGCGCTGCAGGACCGGCCGGGCATTGCGATGGCGTTCGGCTCTAGGGGCAAAGGACTGCTGTACTACGGTCGTCATCTTTATGACCACGGACATGCGCTCTGGTTATTGGACGAGGCGAGAAGGAATCTAACAGCCGCCGTGATGATCGGCGTGGGGCGGGACGAAGCAACCTATCCGGAGGCGATTTCACACTTCGCAAGCGAACTCGCACAACTTCAAGCCTTCCTGACAGGCTGCGGCTATCCTGATGTGCTTGACCAGTCGATCATGCATGACTTCTCCCTAGGTGACTCCGAAAGAGAACGAGGCTACCGGCGATGGTGCCTCGATCATCGACTGTTTCTCAATCCGATGAATGACGCTTTCACCACCCCGATAGCCGCCCACGACCCGTTGGGCCTGCCCGATCACATGGCGACCGGTGTTGGGATTACGTACCTGGCATTCTTCAACCAGATGAAACAGGAGTACGCATACGCGCGATGGTGTCTCTACGCCGGATCGACCTCTGAGGATGTCCACTGCGCTGACCGAGAGGTCATGTTGACGATGAATGGTGACTCGGCACGCTACTCCATAGCACTGGAGCAGGTGAAGACCAGCTTCCGCGCCGCCTACTCAGTGCTGGACAAGGTGGCCTATTTCATCAATCATCGCTGGGCGCTGGGAGTTCCGGAGACGCGTGTGGACTACGCTACGATCTGGACACAAGGAAAGGGTCCACAGAAGGGCCAAATCTGGCCTCAGCTGGAGGCGTCGCAGAATCTCTGGCTTCAGGCGCTGTATCGCCTGTCGCTGGACATTCACAACAGCGACGATCAGGCGGTAGCGGCACCCGACGCCCGTGACATCAGGATTCTTCGCAATCACCTGGAGCACAAGTTCGTCAAGGTGGTCGATGCTAAGGCCGGCCCCCACACGCCCGACATCCTCAAGGATCACTTGGCGTACGAACTAGATTCACAGGAACTAGATTCCAAGGCGTTGCGGATGCTGAGGACTGCACGCTCCGCGCTTATCTATCTGTCTTTGGCACTACACCGCAGTGAGACGTTGCGCGAGAGAAACGAGTCTGTGCTTTCATTTGAAATGGCCACATTCGAGGACGAGAACAAGTTCTAGTTCCTTCTCTCGTGCGCGCGCGCAAGTTCCTAGAACATGCCGCGAACTAGAATCGTGGCATGCCGAACCGCTAATATACGGAGTCCGAGTTGAGCGTCATCAATATTCCTCGCGATGAACAAAAGGCGCTGCGAGAGGTCAATATGCAGGCGTTGAATCGGGAGATTTCAGCTTCCCTGGACGCGCGGCGACTAGGATCTACATTGCGCGACTTACGGTTAGACAGTTGCGGGCCTTTTATCGCCACCAAACTTCGCGAGTTCGATGTAGCGCTACAGGCCTACGCGGGAGCCAAGACGACGAGGAAGCTAGCTGACACCGGTGAGCGAGCCCGCCGTGCCGGCAGCAACTTGGGCAACGCGGTTCGGCAGATGCAGCAGCGGATTGAGACGCAGGAACAGGAAGGTCAGCGCTTTTTCGTCGACGACCAAATCATTCCACCGAGCAATTTCACGAGGGCGCTGTCGGTACGGGTGGACTACCGCTGGCGACCGTCGACCGAGTCCGAATGGACGCACGGTACTATCACGTTCAATCACTCGTATGATCCACGCCCTGACTACTCAGTGCCGGCCCCGAAGCGAAAGCCGAGCGCCAGTCGGCGTGCGCAGGATTTGCAGGACGAACTTTGGCGCGAGTGGGAGCAACTAATGAAAAACGGACTCCATTCGCTTGCCGAGTACTTTCGGCAGGGTGGTGACGGTGCAGCGATCCCGAAAACTTTCCAGGCTCGCACCGACGCCTTCGACCGTCGGCTAAACAACTTCAGCTGCCGGTTTTGGCTCGAGCCAGCAGGTAGCACGTAGCAGGCATGTGCCTGTGCACAGTGGTTCGGGCATGGCTCGCCGGGCTGCCAGCACGGTGGCCGGCGATCGATGTCGTAGGTGTCGTTCACGCTGCGATTTCCTTGTCGCTATGGGATCGAGGCGGCGAGCAAGAGGTAAGCCACAGCCAGACCCAGCGCAGTCGCTGCATCGCCATGCGCACAATTTCGCATAATGTATCTTATGTAAAATTCGAATACCGCAGCGCCGCTAGCGTCCGCGTCACCCGTTCAACGCTTCTCCAGCCGCCGCCGTATCTGCGACATCTGCCTGGCGCTGAAGTTGCCGCCGTGGCGATCCAGCAACGCAACCACGGTCGCGTGCGCCTCGTCAGCCCGGCGCTGCAACTCCTGGATGGCCGCGTGCTCGATGGCTTGCCACTCCTCGGCGGTCTTGCCCGTTGGAACGGCCTGGCGCTGGCGGTTGGTATCCAATGCGGTACTCACCTGGAAGCCTGGGACTGAACGTCTCCGTTCGTGCAGCGGACTTTACCGCACCGATCTCACGCTTGCCGTTTGCGCTGATGCGGCGCAGGCGCACTGCTGCGACCCGCGCCCGCATCACCTGCCAACCCGGACGGCAACCGCACCTGGGCGCATAGTCCGCCGCCCTCGCGGTTGGCGAACTCCAGCGCACCGCCGTGCGCCTGGCAGATGGCCGCGGCGATCGACAGGCCCAGGCCGCTGCCGCCGGAATGGCGCGCACGCGAGTCGTCGGCGCGCCAGAAGCGGTCGCCCATGCGTGCCAGGGCTTCTTCGTCGACGCCGGGGCCGCGATCGGCGACGCGGATCAGCACGCCATCGGCATCGGCCTGCGCCTCCAGCGCCAGTTCGCCGCCGGCCGCGGCGTAGCGCAGTGCGTTGTCGATCAGCACCGACAACACCTGGCCCAGGCGGTCGCGGTCGGCACTGATGTGAAGTTGCTCGGGGATGCGGACCTGCACGTGCATGCCGGCCTCCTGCAGCGGCTGCGCGGCCCAGGTCAGGCGTTCGCGGACCAGCGCACCGAGCGCGAACCGCTGCGGTTCCAGCATCAACTGGTTGGCGCGGGCCATCGACAGCAGGTGCAGGTCGCCGACCAGGCGATTGATCTGCTCCAGCTGGCGCTGGACCATGCGCAGTTGCTCCTCGCTGCTCGGGAACACTTGGTCGAGCATGCCCTGCACTCGCCCCATCGCCGCGTTGAGCGGGGTGCGCAGTTCGTGCGCCAGCATCGCGCTGGACTCGCGGACTTCGCGCTCGTACTGCTGCAGCTGCGCGCTCATGCCGTTGAAGTCGATCGCCAGCCCGGCCAGTTCGTCGGGTGCACCGGGCACCACCCGGGCGCGCGCGGCGAAATCGCCGTCGCTGATGCGCCGCGCCGCCTCGGCCACGTTGGAGAACTGCCGCGACAGCGGCCGTGAGGCGAGAAGGCCGCAGACCACGATCACCGGGATCGACGCCAGCACCATGCCGGCCAGCAGCCACCAGTCGCGGCTGGCCAGGCCGGGCAGGAAGTCGGCCACGTCGTAATAGGTTTCGAACAGTTCCCACAGGCGCCGCGCATTGCTGTGCGGATCCTCGCGCAGCTGCAGCATCTCCTGCCGCGCCTGCGGCGGCAGGCGGCTCAGGGTGGAGACGTCCCAGATCGCGAAGCGCAGCACCATGCCCAGCGCGATGGCGATGATGGTCAGTACCGCCAGTGCGCTCATGCGCAAGCCCACCCACTGCCACAGCGGCGCGTGGCGCTTGCGGCGGAACCAGGCCCAGTTCATCGGAAGCGGTAGCCGATGGCGCGCACCGTCACCAACAGGCCGGTGACCTGCTCATGCTCCAGCTTCTTGCGCAGGTTGTGCACGTGCGCATCCACCACCCGCTCCAGCGCATCGCTGTCGGGCAGGCAGATCTCCAGCAGTTCGCTGCGGGTGAAGGCCTTGAACGGCGTCTTCATCAACGTGGCCAGGATGTTGAATTCGGTCGGGGTCAGCTCCAGCGCCACCTCCTGGCCGTCGGCAGTGCGCACCGTGGCGCGCACCGCCGCGGTGTCCACGGTGAGCCGCTCGTGGCGCAGCGGCTCCTCGCTGGCACGCGCCGGCCCGGCGCGGCGCAGCACTGCATACACCCGCGCCACCACTTCCTTGGGGCTGTACGGCTTGACCACGTAATCGTCGGCGCCGTAGCGCAGCGCGCCGAGCTTTTCCGGTTCGTCGCCCATCGCGGTGACCATGATCACCGGCGTGTCGCTGCTGCGGCGGATCGTGGACAGCACCTCGGTGCCGCTGAGCCGCGGCAGCATCACGTCCAGCAGCACCAGGTCCGGCTTCCACTGCGCGTGCACCGCCACCGCCTTCTGCCCGTCCTCGGCGATGGTGACGTCGAAGCCGTCGCGGCGCAGGTAGGCCTCGAGGATGCTGGCGCTGTCGGCATCGTCTTCGACCAGCAGGATCTTCTTCGCGTGCATTGCCTGGTGCCCGTATTTCGCGTCTTGATGGAATCTTGAAGATTCCTAGAAGGCGGCTTGAACATGCCCGCCGATGCTGGCAGTCGAGTTCGATCACCCGACCGCCGCCATGATTCTACCGTCCCCGTTGCTCCGCCCGCGTCGCGCCCACGCCCTGCTCGGCCTGCTCGCGCTCGCCCTGGGTGGCTGCTCCTTGGCGCCGGTCTACCAGCGCCCGCAACCTGCCCTGCCCCCTACGCTGGGCGCGACCGCCGCAACCGCGGCCACTGCCCCGGAGCGCAGCGACAGCGCGCTCACCGCGCAGGAGCAGGAGTTCCTGCGGGCGTTCTCGCCGCAGCACGACCTGGCCCCCCTCGTGACCCAGGCGCTGACCCACGCCCCTGACTTCCGCAATGCCGTGCAGACCGTGCAGCAGGCGCGCGCCCAGTACCGAATCGAACGCGCGCAGCAACTGCCGCAGCTCGGCCTCGATGCCCAGGGCACGCGCCGCAGCTACGACGACGCGGCCACGCAGGCGCGCTATGGCCAGAAGCTGAGCACCGTCGCGGTCGGCGTGGACGGCTTCGAACTGGATCTGTTTGGCAAGCTGGCGTCGCTGTCGGCGGCGGCACAGCAGCGCTACCTGGCCACCGAAGAAGGTCGCCAGGCGGCGCGCGGTGCGCTGATCGCCGAGGTCCTGCGGGCCTACACGCTGGAACGCGCCGCCCTGCAGAGCCAGCAGCAGGCGCAGACCATCGCCGAGCGCAGTGCCGCGCTGCTGGCGATCGCCACACGCCAGCAGGCGGTCGGGCTGATTTCCGGAGATGCGCTGGACCGCCAGCGCCACGACGACGACCAGGCGCAGGCGCGCGCGCAGCAGGCCGCCAGCGACCACGCCGCCGCCCGCCGCGCCCTGCAATTGCTCGCCGGCTACGCCGCGCCCGACGGCGCTGGCACCTTGGAGGAGCTGTTGCCCGGCGCCGAACAGGACGACGGCCGCGCCTGGCGCGACCTCGATTCGCAGCTGCTGCTGCAGCGCCCGGACGTCCGCCAGGCCGAAGCCGAGCTGCGCGCGCGCAATGCCGACATCGGTGCCGCACGCGCCGCCTTCTTCCCGTCGATCCGGCTGAGCACCTCGCTGGGCACCGCCAGCGAGGCCTTGAACGGCCTGTTCATGCCCGGCAGCCGCACCTGGAGCTTCATGCCGCAACTGGTGCTGCCGCTGTTCGACGGCGGCCGCAACCGCGCCAACCTGGAGATCGCCCAGCTGCGCAAGGACGGCGCAGTGGCGGACTACGAGAAGACCGTGGAAGCGGCGTTCCGCGAGGTTGCCGATGCGCTGGATGCGCTGCCGGCACTGCAGCAGCGCGCACGCGGCGAACGCACCAACCTGGAGCGTGAACGCCAGCGCGTGGCGCGCCTGCAGCAGCGCGTCGCGCAAGGCCTGCAGGACCGCCCCGACGTGCTCGCCGGCGACATCCAGGCCGCCCAGGCCGAACTGGCGCACCTGCAGGCCCGCCAGGACCTGTTGCTCGATCGCATCGCACTGTTCCGCGCGTTCTACGGCGTGCCGCTGCCGCACGCGCCCTGACCTTTCCCCCACCCGAGGTTGCCCCGATGAAACATGTCCTGTCCGTTCTGTCGCCCACGCTGACCGTGGCGTTGCTGGCACTGCCGCCGGCCGCGCATGCCGCAGACCCCGGCCCGGCGCCCAGCGCCGGCCTGTTCGGCGACCGCACCCAACTGAGCGTGGGCGCTGGCGCCATGCTGACCCCGCGCTATGCCGGTTCCGCCGACGATCGCGTGCAGGCGGTGCCGGTGTTCTCGGTGCAGCGCGGCATCCTGTTCGCCGACACGGTGCGTGGTGCCGGCGTGCAATTCCAGAACGCGCACGGCTTCTCCGCCAGCCAGTCGTTCGGCTACGACCTCGGCCGCCTGCAGCGCAACAGCAGCTGGCGCCCCGGCTCCAAGAACCTGGCCGGCATGGGCGACGTGCCCGGCGCGATCACCGCGCGAAGCCTGGTCATGCAGCAACTCACCCCGTACCTGGCGCTGGACGCCGAGGCCGAGTTCGCGCTGAAGGACGGCGCGCGCCGCAACCGCTACCGCGCCGGGGCGCGCTTCACCCTGCTGCAGGCCGCGGCCGACAACGTGACCCTGGACCTGGACGCGCACTTCGGCGACCGCCGCTTCAACCAGGCGTACTTCGGCGTCACCGATGCGCAGAGCCTGGCCAGCGGCTTTCAGCCGCATCGCGCCGATGCCGGCGTGTACGCCTACACGGTCGGTGCCGAATGGGACCACACCCTGTCGCCGCACTGGACCGCCTCGCTGCTGCTCAACGCCACCCGCTACGTCGGCCCCGCCGACGGCAGCCCGGTGGTGCGCCGCCGCGCGGGTGCCGGCGGCGGCGCCACCCTCACCTACACCTTCTGATCGCTTCCGGGACACCGCCGACCATGATCCTGCGCCCCACCCTGCTTCTCCCGCTGTGCCTGGCGCTGGCCGCGCTGGCGTTGTCCGGCTGCGACCGCGAGGCGGCGCCGCCGGCCGATGCGCCGCGCGCGGTCAAGCTGGAAACCGTCGGCGGCGACGCCGCGCACGACAGCACCCGCTACCTCGCGCAAGTGCGCCAGCAACAACGCGCCGATCTCGGCTTCGAGGGCGGTGGCCGCATCGCCGCCATCGCCGTGGACGTGGGCGACCGCGTGCGCGCCGGCCAGGTGCTCGCGCGCCTGGATCCGGAACCAAACGCCCTGCGCCTGCAGCAGGCCGAGGCCGGCGTCGGCATCGCCGCGGCCGACCTGCAGCAGCAACAGACCCAGCTCGCCCAGCAGCAGGCCATGTTCGACGACGGCGCCGCCTCCGCGGCGACCCTGACCGCGGCCAAGAGCGCCTTCGCCGCGGCGCAGGCGCGGGTGCGCAGCGCGCAATCGGACCTGGCGCTGGCGCGCCGCGCGGTGCGCCAGTCGGAACTGCGTGCGCCGTTCGACGGCAGCGTGGTGGCGCGGCTGCAGCAACCCGACACTCTGATCGGCGCCGGCCAGCCGGTGCTGCAATTGGACGGTGCCGATCGCGCGCAGGTGCTGGCGACGCTGCCGGCCGAGCGCGCAGCGGCGCTGCAACCCGGCCAGCGTGTGCTCGCCTACCGCAGCAGTGCGCCGCAGCAAGGCTTGCCGCTGCGCCTGCGCAGCGTGTCCGAACGCGTGGACGGCGGCGCCACCGTGCAGGCGCTGTTCGACAGCGCCAGCGCCGATGCAACGCAGCCGCGCAGCGGCGAATCGCTGCTGCTGGCCCTGCCGGACAGCGTTGCCGACCAAGCACCGAGCGTGCCGCTGAGCGCGCTGCTCCCGAGCATGGCCGATGGCCAGACCATGGTGTTCGTGTACCGCCAGGACAGCGGCAGCGTGCGTCGCCGCCGGGTCGTGATCGGGCACAGCGATGGCGGCCGCGTGCAGATCCTGCACGGCCTGGCCGCGGGCGAGCGCATCGTCGCCGCCGGCGCCGCCTTCCTCCACGACGGCCAGCACGTGGTGCCGTTCCGTCCCACCACCCGCCTCGGCACCGTCTCGCCATGAACCTGACCCGCGCCACCCTGCAGTCCAGCCGCCTGGCACTGTTCAGCGCCGCCCTGATCCTGATCGGCGGCATCGTCACCTTCCTCGGCTTCCCCTCGCAGGAAGAGCCCAGCGTGACCGTGCGCGATGCGATCGTGCAGGTCGGCTTCCCCGGCATGCCCAGCGAACGCGTGGAGAACCTGCTCGCGCGCCCGCTGGAGGAACGGCTGCGCGAGGTCAGCGGCCTGAAGAAGATCGTCACCACCATCCATCCCGGCAGCGCCATCGTGCAGGTCACCGCGCAGGACAGCGTCAAGGATCTGCCGGCGCTGTGGCAGCGGGTGCGCAGCAAGGCGGCCGAGGCCGGCGCCGAGCTGCCCGCGGGCACCCAGGGGCCGCTGGTGGACGACGACTTCGGCCGCGTCGCCATCGCCTCGATCGCGGTCACCGCGCCCGGCTTCAACACCGCCGAGATGCTCGGACCGCTGCGGCAGATGCGCGCGCAGCTGTATGCCGTGCCCGGCGTCGAACGGGTCACCTTCCACGGCCTGCAGGACGAACGCGTCTACGTCGCCTTCGACCGGACCAGGCTGGGCGAAGCCGGCCTCACCCCCGCCGCGGTCGCGCAGCAACTGCGCGCGCAGAACGTGGTCGCCGGTGGCGGCCTGGTCGCCGCATCGGGCATGGCGATGACCGTGACCACCTCCGGCGAAGTGCGCGACCTGGACGACCTGCGCAATACGCCCATCGCGACGCAGGGCACCGACGGCCCGCGGCAGATCCCGCTGGCGCAACTGGCGCGCATCGAGCTGATGCCGGTGGATCCGCCGGAGGCCGGCGCGATCTACCAGGGCCAGCCGGCCGTGGTGGTGGCGGTGTCGATGGCGCCGGGCAACAACGTCGCCGAGGTCGGCAAGGCGCTGCGGCGCACCCTGGGCGAGACCGCCAAGGCGCTGCCGGTGGGCTTCGCGCAGCACGTGGTCACCTTCCAGGCCGACGTGGTCGAGCGCGAGATGGGCAAGATGCACCACGTGATGGGCGAGACCATCGTCATCGTGATGGCGGTGGTGATGCTGTTCCTCGGCTGGCGCACCGGCCTGATCGTCGGCGCGATCGTGCCGCTGACCATCCTCGGCGCGCTGATCGCGATGCGGGCGCTGAACGTGGAACTGCAGACGGTGTCCATCGCCGCGATCATCCTGGCGCTGGGCCTGCTGGTGGACAACGGCATCGTCATCGCCGAGGACATCGAACGGCGCCTGGCCGCCGGCGAGGAACGCCGCGCCGCCTGCGAGGCCGCCGGCCGCAGCCTGGCGATCCCGCTGCTGACCTCCTCGCTGGTGATCGTGCTGGCGTTCTCGCCGTTCTTCTTCGGCCAGACCAGCACCAACGAATACATGCGCTCGCTGGCGATCGTGCTGGCAGTGACCCTGCTCGGCTCGTGGCTGCTCAGCATCACCATCACCCCGCTGCTGTGCATGTACTTCGCCCGCGCGCATGCCGCGCCGGCCGACGGCCACGGCGACACCTATACGTCCAGGCCGTACCGCCTGTACCGGCGCGCGATCGAAGCGTTGCTGGCGCACAAGGCACTGTTCCTGGGCAGCATGCTTGCGCTGCTGGCACTGGCGGTGACGGTGCTGGTCTCGGTGCCGTACAGCTTCCTGCCCAAGTCCGACCGCCTGCAGTTCCAGATGCCGGTGACCCTGCAGCCCGGCAGCGATGCGCGCGAGACCCTGCGCACCGTGCAGTCGATCAGCCGGTGGCTGGCCGACCGCCGGCAGAACCCGCAGATCGTCGACAGCATCGGCTATGTCGCCGATGGCGGCCCGCGCATCGTGCTCGGGCTGAACCCGCCGCTGCCTGCGGCCAACATCGCCTACTTCACCGTCAGCGTGCGGCCGGGCACCGACATCGACGCGTTGATCGCCAAGGTGCGCACCCACCTGCGCCAGGCGTATCCGGCGGTGCGCGCCGAGCCCAAGCGCTTTTCGCTGGGCTCCACCGAATCCGGCGTGGCCATCTACCGGGTGATCGGCCCGGACGAGGCGCAACTGCGCCGCCTCGCCGCCGGCATCGCCGACGCCTTGCGCGCCCTGCCCGGCACGCTGGACGTCAGCGACGATTGGGACAGCCGCATTCCGCGCTACGTGGTGCAGGTGGACCAGGCCAAGGCGCGCCGCGCCGGCGTCGCCAGCGAGGACATCGCCCAGGCGCTGCAGCTGCGCTACGGCGGCGTGGAAGCTTCGGTGATCCGCGACGACGGCAGCAACGTGCCGATCGTGCTGCGCGGCGACAGCGACCAGCGTGCACGCGGCGGCAACCCGGGCGACACGCCGATCTATCCGTCCTCCGGCGCTGCGCCGCTGCCGCTGTCGGCGATCGCCGACATCCGGCTGAGTTCGGAACCCTCGACGATCCAGCGCCGCAACCTGAGCCGCGCCATCACCATCACCGGCCGCAACCCGGACCTGACCACCGACCAGGTGGTGGATGCGCTTGCCGACAAGGTGGCGGCGTTGCGCCTGCCGCCGGGTTACCGCATCGAGATGGGCGGCGAGTTGGAGGACGCGGCCGAAGCCAACCAGGCGCTGCTGCAGTACATGCCGCATGCGCTGGGCGCGATCCTGCTGCTGTTCGTGTGGCAGTTCAATTCGTTCCGCAAGCTGTTCATCGTGGTCGCCAGCATTCCGTTCGTGCTGATCGGCGCCACCCTCGCCCTGCTGGTCACCGGCTATCCGTTCGGCTTCATGGCCACCTTCGGCCTGCTCGCGCTGGCCGGCATCATCGTCAACAACGCGGTGCTGCTGCTCGAGCGGATCGAGGCCGAACTGGCCGATGGCCTGGGCCGGCACGAGGCGGTGATCGCCGCGGCGGTCAAGCGCCTGCGCCCGATCGTGATGACCAAGCTGACCTGCATCGTCGGCCTGATTCCGCTGATGCTGTTCGCCGGCCCGCTGTGGACCGGCATGGCCATCACCATGATCGGCGGCCTGGCCCTGGGCACGCTGGTGACCCTGGGCGTGATCCCGGTGCTGTACGACCTGCTGTTCGCGTGCCGTGCGGGCATGCCGGCGAAGGCCGCGGCGTGAGGCGCCAGCGCTGGCACCACGTGGCATTGGCCTGCGTCGTGCTGGGGCTGGCGCTGTGCGCCGGCGGCTGCGCCAGCGTCACCCTGCAGCGCGTGGATGCCGCGCGCTACATCCAGGCCAAGCGTGGCGACGCCCTGAGCGCCGCGCGCCCCAGCGATGCCGCCCTGCAGACGCTGAACGTCGCCGGCCTCGACGCGGCACGCTGCACGGCGACGGTTGCGCCATGCGTCGAGCAGTTGCTCGGCAACACCGACCTGGACCAGGAACGCGCCCTGGCGACGGCGTCGGAACTGTCGCTTCTGGCCGCGCAGCGTGCCGCCAAGCAGCAGCCGGACGGCGATGCCACTCTGGCCGCTTGGCTGCAGGCCGCGCGCTACGCCTACTCCTACCTGTTTTTCAGCGGACGCACGCCCAGCGAACGCGCCTTCGAGGAACGCCAGACCCAGGTGCGCGACTACTACAACTACGCCGTGCAGCAAGCGGTCACGGCCTTGTTCGCGCGCTACCGGCGACATCCACCCGCCACGCACGACGCCGGTGCGCAGATCGCCGCCCTGCCCGAGTGGACGGTGACGCTGGATGCCAGCGGCATCGGCAGCCCAAAGGACATGCCGATGCCCGAAGCGATGCTGGCGGCCAGCGGCCTGCGCTTCGACGGGCTGCGCAGCGTCTATCGGCGCGACGGGTTCGGTGCGGAAATGGTCGCGGTCTTGCCGCGGCCGGCGCCGGACGCGATCGGCGCTGCCGACGCCGCTCCCGCCTACAGCGACATGCCCACGCCCAACCTCACGGTCTTGCTGCGCTTCGACGGCCGCACCCTCAAAGAGGTATTGGCCGGCCACAGCGCCCACGTGGAGGTCCACGATCCCTCGCTCAGCGAGCGGGTGGCGACGGGCGGTGCCGACGTGCCGCTGGCCGCCAACTTCAGCGCCGGCTATGGCGTGTGGATGGCCCGCGCCGGCTTCGCCGCGCAATCGCTGCGCACCCTGCTTGGCCTGGGGCACGGCATCGACCGGCCGCACGTGTTCCTGACCCAGCCCTACGATCCGAACCGGCGCGTGCTGGTGCTGCTGCATGGGCTGGCCAGCAGCCCGGAAGCGTGGGTGAACCTGGCCAACGACCTGCTCGGCGATCCGCAGGTCCGCGCGCGCTACCAGATCTGGCTGGTGTACTACCCGACCAACCTGCCGATTCCCTACACCCACCTGCAGGTGCGCACGGCGCTGCAACAGACGCTGGACCAGTTCGATCCGCAGCGCCGCAGCGTGTCCGCACACGACATGGTGTTGATCGGGCACAGCATGGGCGGTGTGCTGGCGCGCTTGATGGTGTCCTCCAGCGACGGCGAGCGGCTGTGGCGCACCTTGTTCGATGGGGCCGCGCTGGATCCGCAGGCGCGCCAGGCGCTGCAAGCCAGGCTCGGACCGATGCTGCATTTCGCGCCGATGCCGGAAGTATCCGAAGCGATCTTCCTGGCCACCCCGCAGCGCGGCACGCCCGAGGCCGCCGGTACCCTCGGCGAACTGGCGCGCGCCGTGATCGGCCTGCCCCGTCGCGTCCTGGATCAGTTCAAGGACATTGCCGGCAAGGACATGCTCGGCCCACTGCCCAACAGCATCGACAGCCTCAGCGACCGCGATCCCTTCATCCTTGCCGCGGCGCAGTTGCCGATCTCACCGCAAGTGACCTACCACTCGATCATCGGGCAGGAGGATCCGCGCGTGCCGCTGACGCAGTCCAGCGACGGCATCGTGCCGTACTGGAGCGCCCACCTGCCCGGCGCCGCCTCGGAAACGGTAGTCGTGTCCGGGCACAGCGTGCAACAAACGCCGCAAGCGATCCTGCAGATCCGCCGGCTGCTGCATTAAGTAGGACAGTGCTAGCCCTCCACCCGCAGCGCAATCGCCCCTCTCCCTCCGGGAGAGGGGTTGGGGTGAGGGTACGGCGCAGCCAGGTGCAGTCGAACTGCCAAGGCGCATGTCACGACAGTTGGAATGTGGTGAGCACCCGGACCCTCATCCGCCCCTGCGGGGCACCTTCTCCCGCAGGGAGAAGGGAGAAGCCAAAGCCCCTCTCCCTCCGGGAGAGGGATTAGGGTGAGGGTACGGGCGCACGCCCTCTGCCATCTCCAGGCCGCCGCCCGACCACAGCACGCATAAAAAAACACCCGGCGATGCCGGGTGTTTTCGAAGAGTGGCGTCCCCACGGGGATTCGAACCCCGGTCGCCACCGTGAAAGGGTGATGTCCTAGGCCTCTAGACGATGGGGACGCAGATAACGATGTTGCTTTTGCGGACGGCCTATGTCCGAAAAGATGGTGGAGCCAGCCGGGATCGAACCGGCGACCTCTTGCATGCCATGCAAGCGCTCTCCCAGCTGAGCTATGGCCCCACGTGTACTGGCAGAAGCGGAATCTTACCCGACTTTCTTCCGATGTACAAACCCCGCACTCAATGTGTTCGGCAGAGCCGAACCCGGATGCGTGCGAGGAATTCCTGCAAATTGGCGTCCCCACGGGGATTCGAACCCCGGTCGCCACCGTGAAAGGGTGATGTCCTAGGCCTCTAGACGATGGGGACGCTGTTAACGATGTCGCTTTGCGGACAGGCCTACGTCCGAAAAGTTGGTGGAGCCAGCCGGGATCGAACCGGCGACCTCTTGCATGCCATGCAAGCGCTCTCCCAGCTGAGCTATGGCCCCACGTGCTGCGAGGAGCGGAATATTAACGATCGTGATCGGCACACGCAAGCGTTTTTTTGCAGAACGTTTGCGGCATCGCCAAGGCACCCGCCGCACCTCATCGAATCGTCGTGGACGCCTGCATTCCACGACGCGCGCGCCTGGCGTTGACCATCGTGACGGCACGCTTCCATGATCGTGCGCGGCGCGGAATCGCTGCCGAGCGCCTGCGACCATGCCGCGCGCGCAGTTGACGATATCGGCACAACACGGAGCGCCCCCGGGAAGCGCGACACGGATGTCGCGACGGCGTACCGCCGATAAGAGAGAGGCCCGGGAACGCCCCGCCCACTGCCATCCCTCTCCCCTGCCCCACACTGAGACAGCACCGGCATGGCGCCGCTAGCGGCACGGCCGCACAGTCGGCTATACTCCGCGGCCGCGCCGAAGTGGCGGAATCGGTAGACGCAGCGGACTCAAAATCCGCCGCCCTTAAAAGCGTGTGGGTTCGAGTCCCACCTTCGGCACCAGGACTGACGGCAGCTTCGGCTGCCGTTTGTTTTTTGCGCACCGCTGAGTGCGTCGATGGCGATCACAGGTAAACGCTTCATCTTCCTGTGGCCGTTTGTCTAGGCGGCGGCAGTGACGGTCCCGCTATACTTTCCGTTCCCAAACCTTAACGAGCAAGCGATGTCGGCATTGCGGGGCCTGCGTATCCTGGTGGTCGAGAACGACGAAATGAACGCCACGCTGCTGGAGCTGCAGCTTGCCCAGGCGGGTGCCGAGGTGGTCGGTGTCGCCGCCTCCGTGCAGCAGGCCCTTGAGTTGATCGACAGCGAACGCCCGGACCGGGCCGTGCTCGACTTCCGCCTTTCCGCTGGCGAGACCAGCGAGCCGGTGGCGCGGGCGCTGAGCGAACGCGGCACCCCCTTCGTGCTCGCCACCGGCGTCGCCGCCGACGCCCTGCCCACCGGCTTCGCCGCCGGCGTGGTGCTGACCAAGCCCTATCTGTCCGAACAGCTGATCAAGGCCTTGCAGGACGCTCACGCCAAGACGACCGCACGCCCCTGAGAATCCCTGGTCGTAAGCCCGCCGCCTGGCGGGGACGATTTCGAGGGACTCCACCATCAACGCCCAGGACTGTTCGCCGCCCCCTGTCCGGTTTCCCGCCGGCAGCGCCACGGGAGCCTTGCTGCGCGCCATCGATTGGCATGAGCACGAACTGGGACCGATGGAGCAGTGGCCGAAGAGCCTGCTCACCGCGCTGTCGATCTGCCTGAACTCGCGGTTCCCGATGGCGGTGCGCTGGGGCGAGCGCCAGTTCAACCTCTACAACGACGCCTACGTGCCGATCCTGGGCCTGCGCCACCCGCAGGGTTTCGCGCGGCCGATGGAAGAGGTGTGGCCGGACGTATGGCCGGAGGTGCGGACACAGGCCGACCAGGTCATGGCCAGCGGCGAATCGACCTGGAACGAACATATCCCGTTGACGATGATGCGCAACGGCTACAGCGAGCAGGTGTACTTCACCTTCTCCTACAGCCCGCTGTTCGACGACGACGGCCACATCGCCGGCGTGCTGTGCGTGTGCACCGAAGACACCGCGCGGATCACGCTGGCCCGCGAACGCGATGCCCTGCTCAAGGCGCTGGACGCGCAACGCGCGCAGATGGCCGATGCCTTCGAGCAGTCGCCGGCGGCGCTGGCGATCCTGCGCGGCCCGGACTACGTGATCGAGACCGTCAACCGGCGCTACCAGCAGTTGGTCGGACCACGCGAGGTGGTCGGTCGTCCGCTGACCGAAGCCATTCCCGAAATCCAGGAGCAGGGCATCATCGGCCTGCTCGACAACGTCCGCAGCAGCGGCCAGCCGTTCATCGACGAGTCGATGACCTTCCAGCTCTGCCGCACGACGCACGAAGCGACCTCGGAAACCACGCTGGAATGCGTGTATCAGCCGATGCACGATGCCGAGGGCAAGGTCAGTGGGATCCTGGTGCACGGCATCGACCGCACCGAGCAGGCGCGCGCGCAAGCGCACGACAGCTTCCTGCTGATGCTCGAAGACGCGCTGCAGAACCTGCACAGCGCCGAAGCGATCTGCGAGACCGGGGCCGCCATGCTCGGCCAGCACCTGGGCGCCAGCCGCTGCGCCTACGCGATCGTCGAGGCCGACGAGGATGCCTTCGACGTGCGCGCCGATTACGTCGATGGCGCCACCCACCTGACCGGGCGTTCGCGCTTCAGCGACTTCGGCAGCGACCTGCTGGACTGCATGCGCGAGAACCGGCCATGGGTGGTGCAGGACACCGAGACCCACCGGCCGCCGATGCGGACGGACGATCCCAACTACCGACGCCTGGGCATGCGCGCGGTGCTTACCGCGCCGCTGCACAAGGCCGGCCGGCTGGTTGCGGCGATCGGCGTGCACCAGACCCAGCCGCGGGTGTGGATGTCGGCGGAGATCGAGCTGGTACGGTTGGTGGCCGCACGCTGCTGGGAATCGATGGAACGCGCGGGCGCGCAACGCGAACTGGCCAGCAGTGCCGCGCGGCTGAGCGAACTGGCCGATGCGATGCCGCAGATCGTGTTCACCGCCACGCAGGACGGTCACGTCGACTACTTCAACCGCCGTTGGTACGAGTACACCGGGTTGCCGGTTGGCGAGGCTGGTTATGACAGCTGGCGCCATGTGCACACCGAGGAAGGCCTGGCACGGGTGATGGAGGTGTGGCCGGAGGCGCTGCGCAGCGGCAAGCCGTACGAGATCGAGTACCCGCTGCGCCGTCACGACGGCGAGTACCGCTGGCATCTCGGCCGTGCCCTGCCGATCCGCGACGACAGCGGCCGCATCATGCGCTGGATCGGCACCAATACCGACATCCACGACCGCCGCCTGGTCGAGCAGCGCCTGCAGGAAAGCGAGCTGCGCTTCCGCCAGCTGTGCGACAACGCCCCGGTCATGATCTGGATGTCCAATGCCGACGGCGATTGCGAGTACATCAGCCGCCAGTGGTATCTGTTCACCGGGCAGAGCGAGCAGGAAGCGCTGGGCAGCGGTTGGCAGGAACAGGTCCATGCCGACGACCTGGCGGCGGTCGGCCGCACCCTGGCGCGCGCCTGCGCCGACCGCCGCGCCTACACGCTGGAGTACCGCCTGCGCCGCCACGATGGCGAGTATCGCTGGTGCCTGGCGAGCGCCACGCCGCGCTTCAGCTCGTCCGGCCAATTCCTCGGTTTCATCGGCTCGCTGCTGGACATCGCCGAACGCAAGCGCATCGAGAATGCGACCACCGCCGAGCGCGCCGCGCTGGAGATGATCACCACCGGCAAGCCGCTCAACGCGGTGCTGGAGGCGATCGCGCGCGGCATCGAGTCGCAGAGCGATGTCGGCTTGCGCTGCACCATCATGCTGGTCGACGAGCATCGCCAGTGCCTGCTGGAAGGGGCGGCGCCCAGCATGCCGCCCGCCTTCCGCAAGGCGGTGCAACGCTTGCCGATCGGTCCCGAAACCGGTTGCTGCGGACGCGCCGCCTACCTGCGCCGGCAGGTGCTGTGCAGCGATGTGCGGGTGAATCCGCATTGGCAGGCCTACCTCGCCACCGCCCTGGAGGCGGACATCATCGCCTGCTGCTCGACGCCGATCCTGGCCAGCGACGGCGAGGTCCTGGGCGTGGTCGCGCTGTACTACCCGTTCGTGCACTACCCCAATCCGCACGAGCAGGACCTGGCGCGCTCGGCCTCGCACCTGGCCGGCATCATCATCGAGCGCCGCGGCACCGACCTGCGCCTGCAACAGTTGCTCGCCGCCGAGCAGAGCGCGCGCAGCGAGGCCGAGCGCGCCAGCCGCATGAAGGACGAATTCCTGGCCACGCTCAGCCACGAGCTGCGCACGCCGCTGAACGCGATCCTGGGCTGGTCGCGGCTGATGCAGGACGAGACGGTGCGCGAGAAGGACCTGGTCAGGGGCCTGGAAGTGATCGAACGCAGCGCCCACTCGCAGGCGCAGATCATCGACGACCTGCTGGACATGAGCGCGATCCTGTCCGGCAAGGTGCACCTGGAGCCTGACGAGCTGGACCTGCGTGCGCTGCTCGCCGAGACCATCGATGCGGCCCGTCCCGGTGCGCAGAACAAGGGCATCGACATCGTGCTGGTCGCCGACGACGCCACCGCCCTGCCCCATCTGGGCGATCCGGTGCGGCTGCAGCAGGTGCTGACCAACCTGATCGGCAATGCGATCAAGTTCACCCCCAGCGCCGGCACCGTCACGGTGACCCTGGACAGCACCAGCACCCACGTGCGCATCGCCATCGGCGATACCGGCATCGGCATCGACCCGGCGTTCCTGCCGCACGTGTTCGACCGCTTCCGCCAGGCCGATGCGAGCAGCACGCGCAGCGCCGGCGGCCTCGGCCTGGGCCTGGCGATCGCCAAGCAACTGGCCGAACTGCACCAGGGGCAGTTGTCGGTGAGCAGCGACGGCGTCGGCCTCGGCGCGACCTTCACCCTGCTGCTGCCGCGCAACGACCTGCACGGCCTGGACGCGATCCGCCGCGGCGACGACGCGGCGATGCCCGGCGGCACGCTGCGCCGCGGCGGCATCCGCCTGGACGGCGTGCGCGTGCTGGTGGTGGACGACGACATGGATTCGCGCGGCGTCACCCAGCGCTTCCTGCAGGAAGCCGGCGCCGTGGTCGAGACCGCGGTCTGCGCCGACGACGCCGAGGCGTTGCTGCGCGAACGGCCGTATGCGCTGCTGGTCAGCGACGTCGGCATGCCGCGCCGCGACGGCCATAGCCTGATCCGCAGCGTCCGTACCCGCGGCGCTGGCGCGGCCAGCCGCATCCCGGCCATCGCGCTGACTGCCTACGTGCGCAGCGAGGATCGCGCGCTGGCCCTGGAAGCCGGCTTCGATGCACATCTGGGCAAGCCGGTGGATCCGGTCAAGTTGCTTGGACTGGCCGCATCGCTGGTGGCACCGCCGCCGGCCACGCTCGCCACCGACCAGAGCTCGCGCGCCGAACCGGCCTGATCCGGCGCAGTGCACGACCGCAGCTTGCAGTCGCGACGGCAGCGACCGGCGCAGGCGCGCCGGCCTTCCTCCTGTAACCTCAGCCGCGCTTGGCGCGGGCGAACGCGTCGGCCAGCGCACTGTTCACCGGTGCCGCCGCCGTGGCCGGACGCGGCCTGGCGTTGCCGCCGCCCGGGGTGCCGCGCCCGTCGCGCTCGCGCCGCGGCGGGCCACCGGCGCCCCGCGCGCCGCTGTCGCGTTCGGCCGGACGCGCCGGTGCCGGCGTGTCGTCCAGGCGCCGGGTCAGCGCGATGCGCTTGCGCGCCACGTCGACCTCCAGCACCTTGACCTTGACGATGTCGCCGGCCTTGACCACGTCGCGCGGATCCTTGACGTAGCTGTCCGAGAGCGCGGAGATGTGCACCAGGCCGTCCTGGTGCACGCCGATGTCGACGAACGCGCCGAACGCGGCGACGTTGCTGACCACGCCCTCCAGCACCATGCCCGGCTTGAGGTCCTTGATGTCTTCCACGCCCTCGGCGAAACGCGCGGCCTTGAACTCCGGACGCGGGTCGCGGCCGGGCTTTTCCAGTTCCTTGAGGATGTCGCGCACGGTCGGCAGGCCGAACTTCTCGTCGGTGAACTGGTCCGGCTTGAGCCCGCGCAGGAAGCCGCCGTCGCCGATCAGCGCCTTGATCGGTTTACCGGTGGCGCCGACGATGCGCTCCACCACCGGATAGGCTTCCGGGTGCACCGCCGAGGCATCCAGCGGTTCCTCGCCATCGGCGATGCGCAGGAAGCCGGCGCATTGCTCGAAGGTCTTCTCGCCCAGCCGCGGCACCTTGAGCAGATCCTTGCGGCGCTTGAACGGGCCGTTGTCGTCGCGGTGGCGCACGATGTTCTCGGCCACGCTCGACGACAGCCCGGACACGCGCGACAGCAGCGCCGCCGAGGCGGTGTTGACATACACACCGACCGCGTTCACGCAGTCCTCCACGCGCGCGTCCAGCGCCCGCGCCAGACGGTACTGGTCGACGTCGTGCTGGTACTGGCCCACGCCGATGGCCTTGGGCTCGATCTTGACCAGCTCCGCCAGCGGATCCTGCAGGCGCCGCGCGATCGACACTGCACCGCGCAGCGACACGTCGAGCTGCGGGAACTCCTTGGCGGCGAATTCGGAAGCCGAATACACCGAGGCGCCGGCCTCGCTGACCACGATCTTCTCCAGCTTCAGCTGCGGGTTCTGCTTGATCAGGTCCGCGGCCAGCTTGTCGGTCTCGCGGCTGGCGGTGCCGTTGCCGATCGCGATCAGTTCCACGCCGTGCTGCGTGCACAGCTGCCGCAGCGTGTGCAGCGACTGGTCCCACTGCCGGCGCGGCTCGTGCGGGTAGATGGTGTCGGTCGCCAGCAGCTTGCCGGTGGCGTCGACCACCGCGACCTTGCAGCCGGTGCGGATGCCCGGGTCCAGGCCCAGGGTCACGCGCGGCCCGGCCGGCGCCGCCAGCATCAGGTCCTGCAGATTGTCGCCGAATACCGCGATCGCCTCGGCCTCGGCCTTTTCGCGGGCCTGGTTGAACAGGTCCAGCAGCAGGTGCATGTGCAGCTTGGCGCGCCAGGTCATGCGGCAGGCATCCAGCAGCCAGCGGTCGCCGGGGCGGCCCTGGTTGGCGATGCCGGCGCGCAGCGCGACGCGGCCCTCGGCGTACTGGTGGCCGGCCTCGGCCTCGCTGCCCGGATCCAGTTCCAGGTACACGATCTCCTCGCGGCGCGCACGGAACAGCGCCAGCAACCGGTGCGAGGGAATCTTGGCCAGCGCTTCGGCATGATCGAAGTAGTCGCGGTACTTGGCGCCTTCCTGCTCCTTGCCCTCGGCCACACGGGCGCGGATCACCCCGACCTCGCCCAGCCAACTGCGCAATTCGCCGACCAGCGCGGCGTCTTCGCCCCAGCGCTCCATCAGGATCGCGCGTGCGCCTTCCAGCGCGGCCTTGACGTCGGCCACGCCCTTTTCCGCATCGACGAAGCCGGCGGCAAAGGTTTCCGGGACCAGCGCCGGATCGGCCAGCAGGCCGTCGGCCAGTGGCTCCAGCCCCGCTTCGCGGGCGATCTGCGCACGCGTGCGGCGCTTGGGCTTGTACGGCAGATAGAGATCTTCCAGCCGCGACTTGGTGTCGGCGGCGACGATCTCCGCGCGCAGTTCGTCGCTGAGCTTGCCCTGCTCGGCGATGCTGGCCAGCACCGCGGCGCGGCGCTCTTCCAACTCACGCAGATAGGTCAGGCGCACTTCCAGGTTGCGCAACTGGGTGTCGTCCAACCCGCCGGTGACTTCCTTGCGGTAGCGCGCGATGAACGGGACGCTGGCGCCCTCGTCGAGCAGGGCGATGGCGGCGCGCGCCTGCGCCGGCTGCGCGCCGATCTCGGCGGCGATGGTGTGGGCGATCTGCTGGGCGAGCTGAGTGTCGTGCATTGCGTCCGGCCGAAGCCGCCTTGCGGAAAACCCGCATTTTCGCAGTGCGCGCGCCGCCGGGGAACCCGTTGACAGGCGCGCGCCGACCTGTCGCGTCAGGTAACCCCGGTGGGACCGTCCAGCACCATGCGCACCTTGCGGATCAGCTCCTGGCGGTTGTAGGGCTTGGCCAGCACCTCGAACTCGTTGCCGCCGGCATCGGTGCGCTCGATCGAGGATTCGGCATAGCCGGTAGTCAGCAGCACCTTGATCTTGGGCCGGCGCCGCCGCGCCTCGCGCGCCAGCATCACGCCGTTGAGGCCGCCCGGCATGATCAGATCCGAATACAGCAGGTCCACGTGCACGCCGGTATCGAGCAGTTCCAGGGCCTCGCGGGCATTGTAGACCACGTGCGTGGCATAGCCCTGGTCCTCCAGGAACAGCCGCGCCAACTCGGCAATGTCCGGCCGGTCCTCGACGATCAGGATGGTCTCGTCGCCCTGGCGGTCGAACGGACGGCGCGTGCGCGAATCGCGCGGCGCCATGTTCTCGACGTTGTCGTCGATCGGGAAGTACAGGCGCACGGTGGTGCCGTGGCCCTCTTCGGAATAGAGGCGCACCGCGCCGCCGGACTGCTTGGCGAAGCCGTACACCATCGACAGGCCCAGGCCGGTGCCCTTGCCCTCTTCCTTGGTGGTGAAGAACGGATCCAGCACCCGCGCCAGCACCTCCGGCGGCATGCCGCTGCCGTTGTCGGTGATCGACACGCACACGTAGTGACCCGGCAGCAGGTTGTCGTAGGTGGTGGGCTCGTCGGCGCGCACCGAGACGTTGCGGGTCTGGATCACCAGGCGCGGCGACGACTGGTCGGCCATGGCGTCGCGGGCGTTGATCAGGATGTTCAGCAGCGCCACTTCGGCCTGGGTCGGGTCGATCCGGCAGTTGCGCAGGTCCGGCGCCAGTTCCAGCGAGAACGCGATGCCGTCGCCCAGGGTGCGCTCGGCCACATCGCTCATGCCGGCCACCAGGGCGTTGAGGTTGAGCACCCGCCCTTCCAGCTTCTGCTTGCGCGCGAACGCCAGCAACTGCTGGGTCAGGCGCGCGGCCTGGCCCGCGGCGTCGCGCGCGCGCTCCACGCTCTTGCGCAGCAGCAGCGGGTTCAGCGGATCGCTCTCGACCGCATGCTCGATCAGTTCCAGGTACCCGGACATGACCTGCAGGAGATTGTTGAAGTCGTGCGCGATGCCGCCGGTGAGCTGGCCCAGCGCTTCCATCTTCTGCGCCTGGCGCAGTGCGTCCTCGGCGTCGCGGCGGCGGCTGACATCCAGCTGCGACCCGAAGAAATAGACCAGTTCGCCGCGATCGTCGTAGACCGGGGAGATGTACAGGGCGTTCCAGAAGCTGGAACCGTCCTTGCGGTAGTTGAGGATCTCCACCGCCACTTCGTCGTGCGAGGTGATGGCATCGCGGACGCTGCGCACCGTCTCGCGATCGGTGTCCGGCCCCTGCAGGAAGCGGCAGTTGTTGCCGATCAGCTCATCGCGGCCGTAGCCGGTCATCTCCAGGAACGCGCGGTTGACGAAGATGATCGGGTTGTCCGGCTGCCGCGGATCGGTCACGATCATCGGCATGCGCGTGGTCTGCACCGCAGCGAAGAAGATATCGCTGCGCTGGTTGGACATGTCGGTGGGGGCGTTCGGGTCGACGGTCGTCGGCGGCGCCGGGCTGTTGCTGGTTTCTGGTGCGGGCATGGTCGATGGCAGGTCGATGCGAACCGTCGCTGGCCCGCCTAGGCGGGCGGCCACACCGGGGTTCGCACGCCGGCGTCAACGCGAATAATACCTGTGCAACCGTTCCACGACGATCTCGTCCTGCAGCGATTCCAGCGCCATGATCCGCACCTGCCGGTCGCTTACCGCCAGCACGCGCTCGACATAGATCTCCGGGCCTGCCTCGGTTTCCTTCATGGACTTGCGGAAACCGTAGGGCACCACGCCCTTCTCTCCGTCCTTGCTGCCACCGATGTACAGAACGACCGACATGACGCTTCCTCTACAGGGAATTCGTGGAACTGGCGCGCACCATACACAGCGCCATGTGAGGGACTTCTGCACCGAGGTTAATCGCGGCTGTTTGCCCCAACGTGACGCCTGCGCGGCCTCACGCGGGCTTAACCGGGCCTGCGCGTAAGTCGCACATCCTTTCTGCGCCGGGGCGCCATGGACCTTAAAAGCGGCTATCCCTTCTGGTCGGTCCGCAACGGCCTGATGCAGAGTTTTCCGCAGTTGCGCGACGATGTGCGCTGCGATGTCGCCGTGGTTGGCGGCGGCATTACCGGCGCATTGATCGCCGAGGAGTTGAGCGCCCACGGGCATGCCGTCACCGTCCTGGAGCAGCGCGACATCGGCTGGGGCAGCACCGCGGCCAGCACCGCCCTGTTGCAGTACGAGATCGACACCCACCTGATCGACCTGGCCAAGCGCTATGGCGAACCCGCCGCCGCGCTGGCCTACGGCGCCTGCGCGCAGGCGCTGGAGCAACTGCGCGACCTGGTGCGGCCGCTGCGCGACGTCGACTTCTCCCGCAACGACAGCCTGTACTACGCCAGCAAGCGCCGCCACGTGCGGGTGCTGCAGGAAGAGCTGGAGGTGCGCGCGCGGCACGGCCTGAACGTGGAATGGCTGGACGCGCAGGCGCTGGACACCACCTACGGCATCCAGGCACACGGCGCGATCCTCAGCCACCAGGCGGCGCGCGTGGACCCGTACCGCCTCACTTACCGTCTGCTCGGCCGCGCCTTCCGCCGGGGCGTCGGCGTCTATGACCGCACCCGCATCGCACGGATCGTGGTCAGTGGTCGCAGCGTGACCCTGCACACCGACCAGGGCGCGCAGGTGCGCGCCGGCCACGTGGTCATGGCCGCCGGCTACGCCAACCAGCACTGGCTGGACCAGCGCGTGGCGCGCAACCGCAGCAGCTATGCCTTCGTCAGCGACCCGCTGGATCCGTCCGCGCTCGGCCCGCTGCACGACACCATGGTCTGGGAGAGTGCGCGGCCGTATCTGTACCTGCGCAGCACCGGCAACGGCCGCATCGTCGCCGGCGGCGAGGACGACAGCGTCGACGTGCCGGCGCGCCGCGATGCGCGCGTGGACAGCAAGGCGCGCACGCTCTCGCGCAAGATCGCCAAGGCGATTCCCGGGCTGAAGCTGCAGCCGACCTTCGCCTGGGCCGGCACCTTCGCCGAGACCGAGGACGGCCTGCCGTTCTTCGGCCCGCATCCGCAGCACGGCCCGCGCGTGCAGTTCGCGATGGCGTATGGCGGCAACGGCATCACCTACAGCATGATCGGTGCCGGCCTGCTGCGCGCGCAGATCGAGCGGCATGCGCACCCGCTCAAGCGCCTGTTCGGCTTCTCACGACTGGATTGACGGCAGCCGCTCGCAAGGACGTGGGTCACTCGTAGGAGCGGCCTCAGCCGCGACCAGGCATTCCCGGGAACGCCCCCGTCGCGGCTGAAGCCGCTCCTACGCGATAACGTCGTGCGGGTCGAAAGCAGCGGTGTGCACAGTCAGCCAGTGCCCGGCCACCAACCGCGACCGTGCAGCGCGTAGCGATCGGCGGCCCGCTCCAGCGGATTGCGCACGCTGACCCCGCCGCAAACCAGGTACACCGGCAGGAACAGCGGCCCGAGCAGCATGTACTGCAGCACGTGCGCACGTTCGTGGTCGCCGAGCCGCACCGCCGGATGCCGGCAGCGACCGGCGGCGTGCTCGTAGGTGGCGCAGGCCACGTCCAGATCGTCGGCGCTGAGCAGGATCACGTTGCCCAGCGTCATCGCCCCGCGCGGCCGCAACGGCACGCGTTCGAACACCAGCGCCAGTTCGCGGCGGCTGAAGCGCAGGCGCGCGCCGAAGGCCAGCGCGAGGGTGCCGACGAGCACCCCCAGCGCAGTGTTGGGCGAGGTCCACAGGACGCCGGCGGCGATGCCGGCACGGCGCCAGGCCAGCGGCAGTGGTCGCTTCAGTCGGCTTCGTTTGGAATCAGCAGCCACAGGATCAGGTAGACCAGGATGCCGGGGAACGCGGCCGAGACGATCGACCCGACCACGTACAGCACCCGCAGCAGGGTCGCATTCCAGCCGAAGCGGTGGGCGATGCCGCCCATCACGCCCGCGATCATGCGGTCGTTCAACGAGCGCGACAGCGAACGGGGGTGCGACATGGCAGCGGCTCCAGCGACGGCGGCGCCCCACTCTACCCGCGCCGCCGCGGGTACCGCGTGACGGCGCGATGCGGTCAGCGCTCAGTGCCCGCCATCGCGCTCGGCCAGCCAGCGGTGCAGCGCCGCCGGCACTTCGCGCTGGGCGCGGCCGGAGACATAGATGCCGATGTGGCCGCCGCGGAAACTCAGCTCGGCGTAGTCGCGGCTGCCGACCACACCGCGCAGCGCCCGCGACGCGTCCGGCGGCACCAGGTGATCCTGCTCGGCATAGACATTGAGCACCGGCATGGTGACCCGGCCCAGGTCCACGGTGTGGGGGCCGATGCGCGCGCGCCCGTGCATCAGCGCGTTGTCCTGGTAGAACTGCTTGACGAACTCGCGGAAGGTCTCGCCCGCCAGGTCCGGCGAATCGAAGATCCATTTCTCCATGCGCAGGAAATCCTCCAGCGCCCGCGGATCGTCGAGGATGTCGAGCAGGCCCACGTATTTCTGCAGGTTCAGCCGAAACGGCTTGAGCATCAGGTAACTGACGTTCATCAGGTCCGCCGGCACGTTGCCCAGCGTGTCCACGAACAGGTCGACGTCGACCTGGCGCGCCCAGTTGGACAGCATGTTGTCCGGGGTGTGGAAATCCACCGGCGTGACCATGGTGACCAGGTTGCGCACCTTCTCCGGCTGCAGCGCGGAGTAACACAGCGAGAACGTGCCGCCCTGGCAGATGCCGAGCATGTTGACCGGCGCACCACCGTCGGCGGCGCGCAGGTGGTCCACCGCGCCATCGATGTAGCGCAGCAGGTAGTCCTCCAGCGTCAGGTAACGCTCGGAGCGGTCCGGGTAGCCCCAGTCCAGCACATAGACGTCCTCGCCCAGCGCCAGCAGGCCCTGCACCAGCGAGCGGTCCGCCTGCAGGTCGACCATGTACGGGCGATTGACTAGGGCATAGACGATCAGCAGCGGCACCTTGGCGGTGGGCGGGCGGCCGCCGACGAAGCGATACAGCACCACCTTGCCGTCGCGCCACACTTCCTGGCGCGCGGTGGCGCCGTAGTCCACCGCGTCCAGGCCCGGCAGCACGCGCAGGCCTTCCAACAGCTTGCGCTGCAGCTCCAGGGTTTCCTGGACCAGGTCGTCGCTGCTGAAACTCAACGGCCCTTTCATGAACGACTCCGACGCGCGGCAGGCGCGGCCCCGGCGCGGCGCGGCGTGACAGCCGGCGCAGCCTTGGCTTTGGATCTGGCGGTGGATGCGGTCGCCGCGGTCTTGGCAGCGGGCACGCCGGCGGCCGTGTTCCTGGTCTTCTTCCTTGGCGAGGTCGGCGTGGCCGCGGCCGCTGCGGGCGTCACCGCCGGACCGGCGGTAGCGCCCTGCCCGTCGCCACGTTCCAAGCGCCGCAGCCGCCGCTCCAGCTCGGCGATGCGCCGATGCGCGGCATCCAGTTCCGTGCGCGTCGGCAGGCCCACCTGCTCGCAGACCTGCTCGGTCTCGCGCTGCAGCAAGGCGCGCAGGCGCATCTGCGCATTGGCGACGTCGGCGTAGACCTGGCGGAACTCCGGCGACAGCGCGGCCGCCGCATAGGCCTCCTCGGCCGCATCGATCCACAGATCGAACATCGCCCGCGCGTTGGTCAGTTGCCGACCCGGGTCCTCATGTTCGCGCAGCTTTTCCTCGAACAGGCCGAAGGCGCGGTCGATGGCGCCCTGCAGCAGCCCCAGGTAGGCCTGCAACTGCGCCTGGTAGTCCTGCTGCGCCTTGGCCAGTGCGCGCCAGCGCGCCTGGTGGTTGCGCGCCGGGCCGAACCCGGGCATCTGCAGCCACGGCCCGCTGTCGCGCTGCAGGCCCTGCAGCCACTGCGCCGCCTGCTGCAACCACGGGTCGATCCCGGCCTGGCCGGTGCCGCGCACCGCGCCCAGCAGCCACTGCAGCAACTGCTCGCGCTGGCCCTGCACCTGGCGTTTCCAGGCCTCGGCGACGTCGGCGCTGCTGGCGTCGCGGCCGGCGAACTGCGCGGCCACCTGTTGCATCGCGCCGAGCCAGTCGCCGGCATGCTGCTGGAACTGCGCCACCGCGTCCTCGGCCTGCGGCGCGCTGCCGCGCGGCAGCCACTGGCTCCAGGCCGCGACCGCCTCGCGCCAGGAGCCGGCACCGTCGCCAGCCGCGGCGGACGCGGAGGCCGGGGCGCCCTGGCGCAACGCGGCGCTCCAGGCCTCCCAGTACTGCCGCGTCATCGCCTCGAAATCGCCGGCGCCACCGCCGCCGCTAGCCTTCATCGCCACTCTCCCGAACTGGCCCGCGATGATAGCAACCCGCTGCGATCAGGGCTTGGGAATGCGCAGCGTCTTGCTGATCATCAGCGAGCCGGACAGCGCGAACAGCAGCGCCAGCGGATGCAACAGCCACGGTCCCAGCCGCCATTCGCCCCACCACAAGGCGTCGCCGATGTGGCCCAGGTGCGCGGCGATCGCCAGCACGATGACCAGCCCCAGGCTGCTCGGGATCGGCGTGCCCTCGAAGTACGGCACCTTGTCGCCGTCGCCAGCGATCTGCTCGGCGGTGACGTTGTAGCGGGCCAGGCGGCTGACCCCGCAGCAGACGAAGAAACTCAGCACCAGCCAGTCCCAGCCACCCTGCATGCCGCAGGCGTAGGCCAGCGCGGCCGGGGCCACGCCGAAGGAGATCACGTCGGCCAGCGAATCCAGCTCGCGGCCCAGCGTCGAGGACGACTTGCGCCAGCGCGCCACCCGGCCGTCCAGCGCGTCGAACACGAACGCCAGCGGGATCAACGCCATGCCGAACAGCAGGTCGCTGCGGCGGCCGTCCTGCAGGAAGCGCATCGCCGCGAACACCGCTCCGGTGCCGCAGAAGGCATTGGCCAGGGTGAACCAGTCGGCCAGCTGGAATTCGCGCAGCATGGAGAAGTGGCGTTTCATCGGCATAACGTGGCGGATCCGGCGTGAGCGGCGAGCGACGGCACAGGGTAGCGTGGCGCCGCCGCACTGGCGAGCGGCCGCTGCCCGGCGTCGCGGCGCGCTGCTACGCTGGTCGCTCCCCTACTTCCGCGCAGGTATTGCCCCATGCAGACCGTCCTGATCACCGGCGCCGCCAGCGGCATCGGCGCCGGCATCGCCCACGAGTTGGCGGCCGGCGGCCGCCACATCGTCGTCAGCGACCTCGACCTGGCTGCCGCCGAGGCGGTCGCCGCGCAGCTGCGCCAAGCGGGCGGCTCGGCCGAGGCGGTGGCGCTGGACGTGGCCAGCGCCGACAGCATCCAGGCCGCACTGGCCGCGCTGAGCCGGCCGGTGGACGTGCTGGTCAACAACGCCGGGCTGCAACACGTGGCGCCGCTGCAGGAGTTCCCGATGGAGAAGTGGGGGTTGCTGGTGGAGGTGATGCTGACCGGCGTGGCGCGGCTGACCCAGGCGGTGCTGCCGGGCATGCGCGAACGCGGCTTCGGCCGCATCGTCAATATCGGCAGCATCCATTCGCTGGTTGCCAGCCCGTACAAGAGTGCCTATGTCGCTGCCAAGCACGGCCTGGTCGGCTTCTCCAAGGTCATTGCGCTGGAGACCGCCGACACCGACATCACCGTCAACACGCTCTGCCCCAGCTACGTGAAGACGCCGCTGGTGGACAAGCAGATCGCCGACCAGGCCCGCACCCGCGGCATCTCCGAAGCCGACGTCATCGCCCAGGTGATGCTCAAGCCGATGCCGAAGGGCGTGTTCATCGCCTACGACGAACTGGCCGGCTGCGTGGCGTTCCTGGCCTCGCCGGCGGCGCGCAACATCACCGCGCAGACCATCGCCATCGACGGCGGCTGGACCGCGCAGTAGCGCTGCGACGCGCACGCACGGGCGGCGATGGGGGCGCGCGATCGACGCTGGCGAAATTTTCGCCAGCGCGGCGGCCGTTGCGGCACAACGCCACCCGCCCCTTATCCACAGCGTTCGTGCGATTTCATCCACACCGGCTGTGGAGAAGTGCGCACCGGACTGCTGAAATTTTCACCACCCGGCAAGATCGGGCAGGCATTTCAGCGACTTGCCACGCTTGCCCACAGGCTTGTGCAGGAACGATCCACAGCCGTTGTGGACAAGCCGGACGGCGCCGGGCGGGCGTTCGACGGAGCGGCGCGCCCGCCCTCGCCCATCTCCGGCGTTCCTTCTCCCGTCGGGAGAAGGTGGCCCGAAGGGCCGGATGAGGGGGCGGGCGGAGCCTGACGCAACCGAACTCCGAGAGTCGCTTTCGCGCCGCACTCTTGTCCTACCCACCCAAACTTCGCGGGTCGCTTCGCGCCGTACTCTCACCCCAACCCCTCTCCCGGCGGGAGAGGGGCTTTACGTGTCAGACCCGCGAATAGCGCCAGGACTGCATGCGTCCGTCGCGGTACGGCATGACCCCGTGGAACGGGCGCGGGTCGCCATCGAACACAAGCGGCAGGAAGTGGCGGTCGCCCTCCCACATCGGCAGCGTGTCCATCTGCGCGATCGGCACCCAGGCCAGCGCGCCCTCGGCGTTCTCGGCGAACGGCTCGCCGCTGTAGGCCTCGATCAGGAACACGAAGCCCAGCCAGTCCTCGCCGTGCTTGCCGAACCCCGGCCAACTGATGGTGCCGCGCAACTGCAGCGCCTCGCAGGTGATGCCGGCTTCCTCCAGGATCTCGCGGCGCATGCCGGCCAGCACGTCCTCGTCCGCCTCCACCTTGCCGCCCAAGCCGTTGTACTTGCCCAGGTGATGGTCGCCGGGCCGGGCGTTGCGGTGGACCAGCAGGACCTGGCTGCGGTCGGGCGAGAGCACGTAGCCCAAGGTGGCGACGATGGGGGTGTAAGGCATGCGGCGACGGCAGGTGGCAATGGGCGCGCAGTATGCCGTATCCGCGCAGCCGCCTGGTCTGGGCGGAGGCTAGACGGCGGGCGTCGCCGCGTCCTGCGAGGCGCGCGGCAGCGGCGGCGCCGGCCGCAGCGTGGCCACGCCATGGCCGCGCTCGGCCAGGTATTCCAGCCATTTGCCGAGGAAGGTGTTCATGCGCATGCGGTGGCTGATCAGTTCCGCCGGCGGCGGGTACAGCCCCATCACGTCCTGCCAGCGGCGGCCGACATAGCAGTGGGTGGTCTCGGCCTGGCGCGCGTCCAGGTACAGGCGCACATAGGCCGAGGGGTCCGGCTCGCCGGTCAGCGGATCGCACAGGTCGTAGGTCAGGCGCAGTTCGACGGTGTAGCGATGGCGCTCGATCACGTCCAGGCGCAGGTCCAGGCCATCGCCGATGCTGGAGACGTAGCTGCCGGCGGCCAGATCGGCCGGCACGAACAGGCGGTTCAGGTGCAGGTAGTTCTCGGCGTACAGCCCCATCAGCCAGCCGAAACGGCTGAGCCGGGGGATGCGTTCGCTGCGGGTCAGGGCGTGCTGCATGGACCGATCCTACACGCTGGATCGCGCCGGCGGCAGCATTGACGGATCGGTGCCGGCGGCCTACCGTGGAGATCCATGCGGCGACGTGCGGAAATGCCATTGCCGCCAGGAACGGTCCGGCCCGTCGCCTGCCCGCTCAGAACATCTCGCGCTGCAGTCCCAGCGTCGCCAGCACCTTGCTGGAAATCTCCTCGATCGAGGTATGCGTGGTGCTCAGCGTCGGAATCCGTTCCATGCGGAACATGGTTTCGGCCGCCGCCACTTCGCGCCGACAGGTCTCCGCATTGGAGTAACGCGAATTCGGCCGCCGCTCCTGGCGGATCTGCTGCAGCCGTTCCGGATCGATGGTCAGCCCGAACAGCTTGTTGCGGTAGGGCCGCAGCCGCGGCGGCAGCCGATCGCTCTCCAGGTCCTCGTCGGTCAACGGATAGTTGGCCGCACGCACGCCGTAGTGCAGCGCCAGATAGATGCAGGTCGGCGTCTTGCCCGCGCGCGAGACCGCCACCAGGATCACGTCGGCCTCGTCGTAGGTGAGCGCGATGCCGTCGTCGTGCGCCAGCGCGAAGTTCATCGCGTTGATGCGGCGGTGGTAGGTCTCGAAATCGACCAGGCCGTGCGCCTGCCCCACCCGCGAGTGCCGCGGCGCGTTCAATTCGCGCTCCAGCGGCTCGATGAAGGGCGCGAACACGTCGAGCATCAGCGCCCCGCTTTCGGCCAGCAGCATGCTCAGCTGCGGATCGACGCAGGAGTTGACCACGATCGGCCGGACCTGGTAGCGCTCGCCCGCGGCATGGATGCGCTGCGCGGCATCGCGGGCTTTTTCCGGATCGTCTACGAACGACATGCGGTCGGTGACGAAGCTGAAACCGCTGAACTGGGTGAGCAGGCTATGCCCAATGGTTTCAGCGGTGATACCGGTTCCATCGGACACGTAGAACACCGGTCTGATCGTCGACATTGCCTGCATTCTCCTGGATGAAACCCAACGGATGCGCCCGCTTCGCTTGTGCCGGCTCGGGTGCGCACTGCATCATATCGGCTTCTTCCCTCACGGACGCGGCCATTCAGCCCGCCTCGGGCGATGGCCTAACGGAGCATCGCGCTTGAACGAGAACATCCTGTGGTTGCATGAGCTGCGCCTGGCCGACCTGGCCCGCGTCGGTGGCAAGAATTCCTCCCTCGGCGAAATGATCGGCAACCTGGCGGGCCTCGGCGTCTCGGTGCCGGGGGGCTTCGCCACCACCGCCGAAGCGTTCAAGGCCTTCGTCGCCCACAACGATCTCTACCAGCGCATCTTCGACAAGCTGGCCACGCTGGACGTGGAAGACGTGGGCGCGCTCACTGCAGCCGGCAAGGAAATCCGCGGCTGGGTGATCGACGCGCCGCTGCAGCCGGAACTGGACCAGGCGATCCGCGACGCCTACGCGCAGCTGTGCAACGAGAACGGCGGCGGTGACATCGCCGTGGCGGTGCGCTCCTCGGCCACCGCCGAAGACCTGCCCGACGCCAGCTTCGCCGGCCAGCAGGAGACCTTCCTCAACGTGACCGGCGCCGACGACGTGGTGCACAAGGTCAAGGAAGTCTTCGCCAGCCTCTACAACGATCGCGCCATCGCCTATCGCGTGCACCACGGCTTCAAGCACGAGGACGTGTTCCTGTCGGCCGGCGTGCAGTTGATGGTGCGCTCGGGCGTCGGCGCCTCCGGCGTGCTGTTCACCCTGGACACCGAGTCCGGTTTCCGCGACGTGGTGTTCGTTACCTCCAGCTTCGGCCTCGGCGAAATGGTCGTGCAGGGCGCGGTCAATCCCGACGAGTTCTACGTCTACAAGCCCACCCTCAAGGCCGGCAAGCCGGCGATCCTGCGCCGCTCGCTGGGCAGCAAGCTGATCCGCATGGTGTATTCGGACGTGCCCGGCGAGCGCGTACGCATCGAGGACACCCCGGCGCAGCTGCGCAACACCTTCTCGATCAGCGACGAGGACGTGCAGGAACTGGCCAAGCAGGCACTGGTGATCGAGCAGCACTACCAGCGGCCGATGGACATCGAGTGGGCGAAGGACGGCGTCAGCGGCAAGCTGTTCATCGTGCAGGCGCGCCCGGAGACGGTGAAGTCGCGCGGCCACGCCACCCAGATCGAACGCTTCGCGCTGCAGCAGCGCGGCGAGGTGATCGCCGAAGGCCGTGCCATCGGCCAGAAGATCGGCGCCGGCGTCGCCCGCGTGGTGCGCAGCCTGGAGGACATGAACCGGGTGCAGCCCGGCGACGTGCTGGTCGCCGACATGACCGATCCCGACTGGGAGCCGGTGATGAAGCGCGCCTCGGCGATCGTCACCAACCGCGGCGGCCGTACCTGCCATGCGGCGATCATCGCCCGCGAACTGGGCGTGCCGGCAGTGGTCGGCACCGGCAACGCGATGGAACTGGTCGAGGACGGCAAGGAAGTCACCGTCAGTTGCGCCGAGGGCGATACCGGCTACATCTACGGCGGGCGCCTGCCGTTCGAGCGCACCACCACCGATCTCGGCAACATGCCGCCGGCGCCGCTGAAGATCATGATGAACGTGGCCAACCCGGAGCGCGCGTTCGACTTCGGCCAGCTGCCCAACGCCGGCATCGGCCTGGCGCGCCTGGAGATGATCATCGCCGCGCACATCGGCATCCATCCCAATGCGCTGCTGGAATATGCCAAGCAGGACGCGGCGACCAAGAAGAAGATCGACGAGAAGATCGCCGGCTACGCCGATCCGGTGAGCTTCTACGTCAACCGCCTGGCCGAAGGCATCGCCACGCTGACCGCGTCGGTGGCGCCGCACCCGGTGATCGTGCGCCTGTCGGACTTCAAGTCCAACGAGTACGCCAACCTGATCGGCGGCAGCAACTACGAGCCGCACGAAGAGAACCCGATGATCGGCTTCCGCGGCGCCAGCCGCTACGTCGATCCGAGCTTCGCCGCCGCGTTCGCGCTGGAATGCAAGGCCGTGCTCAAGGTCCGCAACGAGATGGGCCTGGAGAACATGTGGGTCATGATTCCGTTCGTGCGCACCCTCGAGGAAGGCCGCAAGGTCGTCGAGGTGCTGGCCAGCAACGGCCTGCGCCAGGGCGAGAACGGGCTGAAGATCATCATGATGTGCGAGGTGCCGTCGAACGCGCTGCTGGCCGAGGAATTCCTTGAGATCTTCGACGGTTTCTCGATCGGCTCCAACGACCTGACCCAGCTGACGCTCGGCCTGGACCGCGATTCCTCGATCGTGGCGCACCTGTTCGACGAGCGCAATCCGGCGGTCAAGAAGATGCTGTCGATGGCGATCAAGGCCGCGCGCGCCAAGGGCAAGTACGTGGGCATCTGCGGCCAGGGTCCCTCGGATCACCCGGACCTGGCCGAGTGGCTGATGCAGGAAGGCATCGAGTCGGTCTCGCTGAACCCCGACACCGTGGTCGACACCTGGCTGCGCCTGGCCAAGCTGAAGAGCAAGGGATGATGGCGATGGCGCAGTCGTGGCTGACGGCACTGACCGCGGCCACCACGGTCGCCGCTCCGGCGGCGTCGGCTACGCGCCCGTTCGACTGGCGCACGCTGGACTGGGCGCAGTACGCGCTCAACTGGGGCGTGGCGATCCTGATCATCGTGGTCGGGATGTGGATCGCCAAGCGCCTGAGCCTGTGGCTGCAGCGCGCCCTGCTGCGCGCGCGGGTGGAGACCACGCTCAGCAACTTCCTGCGCAACGTCGCCTATGCGCTGATGCTGGTGCTGGTGCTGGTCACCGCGCTGCAGAAGATCGGCGTGCCGCCGACCTCGCTGTTCGCCGTGCTCGGCGCCGCCGGCCTGGCCGTGGGCCTGGCGCTGAAGGACTCGCTGTCCAACATCGCCTCCGGGGTGATGCTGATCGTGCTGCGGCCGATGCGCGATGGCGACCATGTGGTGGTGGCCGGCCAGGAAGGCGTGGTCGACGAGATCCGCATCTTCCAGACCCGCATCCGCACCTTCGACGAGCGCATGGTGACCCTGCCCAACAGCACCATCACCACCGCGCCGATCGTCAACTACAGCACCCTGCCCAACCGACGCCTGGAGATCACCGTCGGCGTCGGCTACGGCGACGACCTGAAGAAGGCGCAGGAACTGTTGCTGAAGATCGCCCAGGACAATCCGAACATCCTGAAGACCCCCGCTCCGTTCGTGCAGGTCACCAACCTGGGCGAAAGCACGGTGGACCTGATGCTGTTCGGCTACGCCAAGAATGGCGATTTCGGCGCGGCCAAGAGCACCACGCTGGAACAGATCCGCAACGAGTTGCTGGAGAACGGGCTCAGCATTCCGTATCCGCAGCGCGACCTGCACGTGTACCACCACGATGCCGACGGCCGCCCGATCGCGGAACTGTTGACCAAGGGCGTCACCGACGACGGCGAGACCAAGCCGGGACCGCCGCTGGCGCGCTGAGCGGCGGCGTCACCCTTTCCGTATTCGCTCCTCCGCCCGACACGCATCGGGCGACGTGTCGCAGGCGGCCGGAGGGCGGATCAGCCCTCGCCCTGCCCGCCCAGCCTGCCCATGAACGGACGGTAGTAGCGCAGTTCGTCGATGGAGTCGTGCACGTCGCTGAGCGCGGTATGCGAGGAGGTCTTGGTCAGTCCGGCCGACACCGTCGGCGCCCAGCGCCGCGCCAGTTCCTTCAGCGTCGACACGTCCAGGTTGCGGTAGTGGAAGAAACGCTCCAGCCGCGGCATCTGCCGGTGCAGGAAACGCCGGTCCTGGCAGATCGAGTTGCCGCACATCGGCGAGGTGCCGGGCTTGCACCACTGGGTCAGGAACGCCATGGTCTCGGCCTCGGCCTGGGCCAGCGTGACCCGGCTGTCGAGCACGCGCTGCCACAGGCCGGAGTGGCGGTGCTGGTTGCGGTTCCACTCGTCCATCGCCTCCAGCGTCTGCAGCGGATGGGCAATGGCGAACTCCGGTCCTTCGGCCAGCACGTTGAGTTGGGCGTCGGTCACCACCGTGGCGATTTCGATGATCGAATCGCGATCGGTATCCAAGCCGGTCATTTCCAGATCGATCCAGATCAGCCGATCGTTCGCCACGTGCGCTTGCGCCATATCACCGTCCTGTCGTTCGCGGCGGCGATGCCGGCGCGGGAGTGTCGTATCAAGCGTCAATGATACCGCGCGGGCTGCGCGACCGGCAGGGGCGTGGCGCTCACGCGCCGAGTGGCGGCTTGCCGCGCTTGGCGCGGAAGTAGTTGGTCAGTCGCGTGCTGGCTGCCGTCGCCAGCACCCCGCTGCGGACCTGCACGCGATGGTTGTGCCGCGGATCGCCGAGCAGGTCGAACACGCTGCCGCAGGCGCCGGTCTTGGGGTCGGTGGCGGCATAGATCAGTTCCGCCACCCGCGCGTGCACCACCGCCATCGCGCACATCGCGCACGGCTCCAGGGTCACGTACAGGCGGCTGCCGACCAGGCGATGGTTGCCGAGCCGGCGGCCGGCCTGGCGCAGCGCGACGATCTCGGCATGCGCGCTGGGGTCGTGCTCGGCGATGTTGAGGTTCCAGCCCTCGCCCAACACCGTGTCGTCGGCCGAGACCAGCACTGCGCCGACCGGGATCTCGTCGAAGTCGCGCTCGGCGCGTTCGGCCAGGGCCAGCGCGTGGCGCATCCAGTGCTCGTCGCGCGCCCGTTGCGCGTCGTCGCCGACGCTCATCGCGACGCGCTGTGCTTGCGCACGAACTCGGCGAACACCGCCAGCGTCGCTTCGCTGACGTGGTGCTCGATGCCCTCGGCATCGCGGCGCGCGGTGTCGGGGTCGATCCCCAGGGCCAGCAGGAACTGCTCCACGGTCTGGTGGCGCTGCCGGCTGGCCGCGGCCAGCGCCTCGCCCTCGGAGGTCAGGAACACGCCACGATACGGACGCTGCACCACCCAGCCGCCCTTGACCAGGCGCTTGAGCATCTTGGCCACGGTCGGCTGGGCCACGCCCAGGCGCGCGGCGATATCCACCTGCCGCGCTTCGCCGCCGTCGGCGAGCAGGTCGGAAATCAACTCCACGTAGTCCTCGATCAGCTCCAGGCGGTGCGCTTCACGCACCTGGCGGAAGCTTTCGACCTGCACTTCGGCGTCGAGCAGCACCGCCGTCGGCGCCATCGACTTCCCGCTTTTCTGCATTGCAACGCCCTTGTCCGGTGCCGGCGCCCGCCGGCCACCTGCCTATTCTGGCCGAAATCTGGGCTATCGCAGCGATTTGAATTGCCAATGCTAATCCATATAGCACCTGCTATATACTCGTTCGCACCCCGCCTCACCCCGATGTCGTTGCCATGGCCGCCCCCCTGCCCCTGCCCCGTTCCGCTGCCGAACACGCCAGCCGTGGCGAGGCGCGCCCCAGCCTGGGGGCCATGAATGCCAGCGTCGCCGTGCCGCGCAGCGGCCTGGGCTGGCGCCGCTTCCTGGCCTTCCTCGGGCCGGGCTACATGGTCTCGGTCGGCTACATGGATCCGGGCAACTGGGCGACCGACATCGCCGGCGGCTCGCACTTCGGCTACCTGCTGCTGTCGGTGATCCTGCTGTCCAACCTGATGGCGATCGTGCTGCAAGGCCTGGCCGCGCGCCTGGGCATCGCCACCGGCCTGGATCTGGCCCAGGCCTGCCGCGCGCACTACTCCAAGCCAGTGAACTTCCTGCTGTGGCTGGCCTGCGAGGCGGCGATCGTCGCCTGCGACCTGGCAGAGGTGATCGGCACCGCGATCGCGCTGAAGCTGCTGTTCGGCATCCCACTCACCGCTGGCGCGATCATCACCTCGATCGACGCGCTGCTGGTGCTGTTCCTGATGCGCCGCGGCTTCCGCGCCCTGGAAGCGTTCGTGATCGCCCTGCTGATGGTGATCTTCGCCTGCTTCCTGGTGCAGATCGTGCTGGCCGCGCCGCCGCTGCGCGAGGTGCTGGCCGGCTTCATCCCACGCGCGCAGGTGGTGACCGACCCGGCCGCGCTGTACCTGGCGATCGGCATCATCGGCGCGACGGTGATGCCGCACAACCTGTACCTGCATTCCTCGATCGTGCAGACCCGCGCCTACGAACGCACCGACCAGGGCCGCCGCTCGGCGCTGCGCTGGGCACTGGCCGACAGCACCATCGCGCTGAGCCTGGCGCTGTTCGTCAACGCCGCGATCCTGATCCTCGCCGCCGCGGTGTTCCATGCGCATGGCCGCACCGACGTGGAGGAAATCGAACAGGCCCACGAACTGTTGGCGCCGATGCTCGGCGTCGGCCTGGCCTCCACCCTGTTCGCGGTGGCGCTGCTGGCCTCCGGCATCAATTCCACCGTCACCGCCACGCTGGCCGGACAGATCGTGATGGAAGGCTTCCTGCACCTGCGCCTGCCGCCATGGGCGCGGCGCCTGCTGACCCGCGGCCTGGCGATCGTGCCGGTGGTCGCGGTGACCTCGCTGTATGGCGAACAGGGCACCGCCAAGCTGCTGGTGCTGAGCCAGGTGGTGCTGTCGATGCAGTTGCCGTTCGCGGTGATCCCGCTGGTGCGTTTCGTCACCGACAAGCAACGCATGGGCCCGCTGGTGGTGCGTCGTGGGCTGGCCTGGCTGGCCTGGGCGATCGCCGCGCTGATCGTGGTACTGAATCTGAAACTGCTGGCGGACACCTTGTTGCACTGAGCGATCCTGGCGCCGGCGCCGTGCGCAGACGCGCACGCGATGGCGCGACGGCCACGATACGAATGGATGCCCGAGGCCGTGCGCGCTCGCGGCTAACCGTCCTGCGCTGCAGACAGCGGCACCACGTACGCCTCCAGTTCCGCCATCCGCCCATCGCGAAACCGCCAGACGTCGCAGTAGGAGAACAGCGACGTCCCGGCGTCGCCGGTAGCGAGCGCGATCTGGCCGATGGCCACGACGTGGTCATCGCCGACGATGAATTTGCGGACGTCGAACTGCGGTGGCTGCCGGTAGGCCTCGGCCATCCACGCCCTCACCGCCTGCTTGCCTCGGAGTGTCCGCTCGCCGATGAAGTGCCAGGTCGTATCCTCGGTGCAATGGGCGAGAAAGCCTTCGTGATCGCCTGCGGCGAGGGCGGCATTCGCGGCCTGCAGGACGTGCTGGTTCGCCTCGGTCATCGGGATGGTCTCCTCTGTCAGCGACTGTCGAGATGGCGCGAGCCTAGCGTCGCCGGTGTCGCGCCTGCGTCCACGCGGGCGACTGCATCGCCGCGCGAGCGACCGAGACGCACGCAAGCGTTGCGACGATACGATGCAGAAACCGTGTGCATCGGCAGCGACGGCGCACGCTGCATTCCTGCCTGTACGAGCCGGCAGTGCGGAGTCCTGCGAACGAGGCACCGGCACACTACCGTAACGAGCGAACAGGCTGTCGTGATCGCGAACGCGCGGATGCAAACGAGGAAAGACCAACACGCATGCACCTGCCTCCGTCGACCACGTGCGATGCATCTCACACTGTCGTCCCACGACCAACTGTCTACCCTCGACGCCGATCCGGCTTATACAGTAGCGGCGACACACCACGGATGGCGGGGATGGCCGCAGGACGAGATATCGCCAGAGGCGTTCTACTGAGCGCGGCCTACTGCGCCGCGTTCCTGCTGGCCTGGCGCTGCTCCGTGGACCAGTGGTATCTGCCGGCAGGCGTGCGCGTCGCCAGCCTGCTGTTCCTGCCCGCGCGGCGCTGGCCATGGTTGCTGGCCGGCGATGCCGCCGCGCTGCTGACGCTGCGCATTCCCATGAGCGAGACGTGGGGCGCGAGTGCCGCCTGGGCGTATCTGAGTCCGTTCCTGCTGATGCCGATCGTGTCGCTGCTGCCCGTCCTGGTGCGTCGGCGCGTTCCGGATCTGGCGCGCAACGATCACTGGCTGCTGCCGCTGACACTGGCGACTGCGTTGTGGAGCACGCTGTGCAACATCGCGATCAACACCGCACTGGGCGGTCCGGTGGGACCGGCGCCACTGGATGTGCTGCTGCGCTACTGGCTGGGCGATTACCTGGGCACCTTGATGTTCGTGCTCCCCGCCTTGCTGTGGCTGCGCCGCGACGAGCCTGCGCAGATGCAGGCCTCGCTGCTGCGCGAGGGCCTGGCGTCGATCGCCGTGGCCGTCGTGCTGTCGGCGTCGATCGCCGCCGTCGACGATGCCGTGCTGCGGCAGGTGCTGCTGGTGCTGCTGGTGGTCCCGGCGATCGTGCTGACGTTGCGCCATGGCTGGCGGGGTGCGGCGCTCGGCGTGGTCCTGGCGAACGTGGCCGTGGCCTTGTCCATGCCCAAGGCCGTCGTACCCGGCATGCACGACGCCGACGCATTCGTGGTGCAGATCCTGCTCGCGGCCACCGCCACGGTGATGTTCGCGTTCGGATCGCGCATCTCCGCCGCCTATCGGCACATGCGCGACGACGGGCGCATGCGCGAGCAGGCGCTGGCCTTCGCGCAGGCGGGGTACCTGTCGGCCGAACGCACGCTGCGCCGGCGGGTGGTCGACTACAGCGACCTCAGCACCCAGATCAACAAGCTGCGCCGCGACGTGGTGGAGGATCTGCGCGCGCGCGGACATCACGCCGCCGCCATGCAGATGACCCGCACCGGCGTGATCCAGGCGCAACTGCTGGACGAATACGTCACCGCGCTGTATCCGCTCGGGATCGAGACGCATGGGCTGTATCCCACCCTGCGCTCGCCGACCTTCGCCAACCTGTGCACGACGGAGTTCCGCTGTCGCCTGCATGGCGATCCGCGGCGCCTGTCGCTGGGCCTGCAACTGGTGGCCTATCGCTGCATCCTCGACGCCATCGAGACGCTGCCCGTGGCCCACACCCACCTGCTGCAGGCGCGGGTATGGCGTGCCAGGGGGCGGCAAGGCATCGCCATCCGCATCACCGCCGATGCGGCGATGCTGAGCGCGCTGCGCCGCCGCCCGGAGGCGCCGGACCGCGAACTGGCGGTCCGCCTGCAGGCGCATGGCGGCACCTGCAGGCGCCGCCATGCGTTGAGCTTCAGCTTCCTGGTGTCGGAGAGCCGCGCCGCCGGCCTCACTCCACCGCCGTGATCTCCCACGCATCGCCACGGGCATCCGTGCGCAGGCGCACCACCACGTCCGCCGTCCGGTAGACCACGCGCGCCGGCGCCGCAGGCGAGGCGGTCAGCGAGACCCGCGCCACGTCGCTGCCCATCGGCAGCACCCACAAGGTCGTGCCGATGCGGCCGACCGCGGCGCGCACCACGCCGCTGGCGTCGTTGATCTGCAGGTAGTTCACGCCATCGCGCGAGAACTCATAGACGCGCCAGGCCGAATCCGTCGCGAGATTCAGCGCCTTGGGCACGCTTTCCCCCAAGCCCTTGCCCACGACCCCGTGCCCGCCGGAGGGGCAGCACGACTGCGCCTGCGCCTGAAAGGACAGCGCCAGTCCCGCCGCGACCACGATTGCCAAGCCCTTCGCCTTCGTTTCCATTCCATCGATCCTTTCCCACCCGGGGAATTCCGCCTGCATCTCAGGCTGGATCAAGGTACGTGGTCCGGGCCGGGAAGCGGTCGACAAACAGCATCGCGGCGATGGCGCGGGACCAGGTCGTTGCGCATCCACGACGACCAAGCGCGACTGTTCGCGGCGCGCCCTTGGAGAGCGGTCGCCAGCGCCAGTGCGCGGGTCGCGCTTGACCTGCCACACATTTCGAAACATCATTAGTTACATGAAACGCGATAGCCGCCTGTCTTCCGTCCTGCATGCCCTGCTGCACATGGCCGAGCACGAGGGCCCCATGACCTCCGACGCCCTGGCCCAGTGCCTGGGCACCAACCCCGTCGTGGTCCGGCGCACCATGGGGTACCTGCGCGAAGCCGGCATCGTGACCTCGGACCGTGGGCATGCCGGCGGATGGCGCATCCATGCCGACCTGGCCGCGGTCACCTTGCGCCAGTTGCACGAAGCGCTGGGCGAACCCGCCCTGTTCGCCATCGGCAATCGCCACGAATCCCCGGAGTGCCTGGTGGAGCAAGCGGTGAATGCCGCACTGGAAGGCACGTTCGCAGAAGCCGAGGCGTTGCTGTTGAAGCGGTTTTCGGAGATCACCCTTGCCGACCTGGCCGCCGACTTCGCGCGCCGGCATGCGGCAGCACGACGCACCAGGAGTTGAGCATGCATTACGACACCATCGTCATCGGCGGCAGCTATGCGGGCATGGCCGCCGCCCTGCAATTGCTGCGGGCACGCCGCTCCGTGCTGGTGATCGACGCGGGCCAGCGCCGCAATCGCACGGCCCGCCATGCACATGGCTTCCTCGGCCAGGACGGCGTGCCGCCGGACGCCATCGCGGCGACCGCGCGCCAGCAACTCGACGCCTATCCGACGCTGGCCTGGCTGGACGCACACGCCCGGGCGGTCACCGGCTCCCTGGACGCCTTCACGGTGACCACCTCCGATGGCGGCGCGCACCAAGGCCGCCGCATCCTGCTGGCCACCGGCGTGGCCGATCGGCTTCCGGCCGTCGACGGTCTTGCCGAACGCTGGGGCACGGCGGTCTTCCACTGCCCGTACTGCCACGGCTACGAGCTGGACCAGGGCCGCATCGGCATCGTCGGCGCCGGCCCGCTGTCCGCGCACCAGGCCGAACTGCTCACCGAATGGGGCAACGCGACCTTGCTCGTCAACGATGCGCTGCAACTGGACGACGCGGCCAGGGCCCGCCTGACCGGCCGCGGCGTGGTGATCGAGGACGCGCCCATCGACAGGATCGAGGGGCATGCCGACGTGGTCCTGGCCGACGGTCGGCGGCTGACCTTCGCCGGCCTGTTCACGGCCCCGCGCACCGTGCCGTCCGGCTCACTCGCCGACGCCATGGGCTGCCAGTTGGAAGAGACGCCGATGGGCCTCCAGGTCCGCATCGACGCCGAGCACAGGACCTCGGTGTCCGGCGTCTTCGCCTGCGGCGACCTGGCGAAAGCGCCGCATTCGCTGTCACTGGCCGTCGCCAGCGGCGCCATGGCAGGCTCCCAGGTTCACCGCTCGCTGGTATGGCCGGAGACCTTCGCCGCGCCGCCAGCATAAGCGCGCACAGGATGACGCTCTCTCGGATTCCGCGGCCGTAGCGGGCTACGCCGAGCAAACAGCGCGGACGCGGTCATGCCACGTGTGGCCGCTTGGCCGGGCTGCGCATCACCGCACGGGTTACAGAGCACCAGGCGCGACGTGCGCGTGTGCCGAACCTGGCCAGGTCAGCCGAGCCCGGCAAACAGGCCATGCAACTCGGCAAATCCCACCGGCTTGACCAGATGCGCGTCGAACCCGGCCCGCGCCGAATCCTGGCGATCGCCGTCCTGTCCCCAGCCGGTCAACGCGACGATGGTGATGTCCCTGCCCCAGTCGCAGTCGCGGATGCGGCGGCACGCTTCATGGCCGTCCATGCCGGGCATGCCGATGTCCATCAGGATCACCTCCGGGCGCATGCGTGCGCCCATCGCCAGCGCTTCCTCGCCGCCTCCGGCGGTGCGCACGTCATGCCCGTCCAGTTCCAGCAGCGCGGCCAGCGCCAGCGCGATATCCGCGTTGTCGTCGACCACCAGGATCCGGCGCGCGGTGTGTGACGACCTGGCATCCCCGGTGCCCGACGCCGCGGCCGGCGCGGTGTCGGCGGGAAGCCGCACGACGAAGGCGCTGCCCTTGCCCGGCCCCTCGCTGCGTGCCTCGACAGTGCCGCCATGCATCTCGACCAGTTGCCTGACCAGCATCAGGCCGATGCCGAGTCCGCCTTGCGCACGCTCCAGGGTGCGGTCCACCTGGGTGAACAATTCGAAGATGGCGTCGATCTTGTCCGGCGGGATACCGGAGCCGTTGTCCTGCACCACGACCTCGGCGCTGCCCTCGATCGCGTCGACCCGCACTTCGATGTCTCCCCCGGGAGGCGTGTACTTGCACGCATTGGTGAGCAGGTTTCCGAACACCTGGGTCAGACGCACCGGGTCTCCCTGCAGCGGCAGCGGCGCCTCCGGCAACACCACGCGCAACCGATGCCGCTGCTGGTCCAGCGCAGGGCGGCAGACCTCGACCGCCTGCTGGATCACCTCGGCCAGCAGCAGCGGCTCGCGCCGCAGCTCCAGCTTGCCCTGTTTGATGCGGTTGACGTCGAGCAGGTCGTCCACCAGCCGCACCAGGTGCCGCACCTGTCGCTCCATGACCTCCTGCGCCTTGCGCGACAGCGCTTCGTTGCCGTGCGAGCGCTTGAGCACTTCCAGCATGTTGCGCAACGGCGCCAGCGGGTTGCGCAGTTCGTGCGCGAGCAAGGCCAGGAACTCGTCCTTGCGTCGACGCTCCTGCGCCAGCTCGGCCTCGATCTGATGGCGCTCGACCAGTTCGGCGGCCTGCCGTGCGAGCAGGTCGATGTAGCGCAGCGCGTCCGGGTCGGGTCCGCCCGGCCAGCGGTAGTGGTTGTTGAGCATGCCCAGCAGCCGCCCATCGCGGCTGAGCAACGGCGTGCACTGGATGGAGCGGATCTGGTCCTCCATCACGACCTCCAGGCCCAGTGTCCCCTGCAGGCCCTCCAGCTTCTCCACGTCGGCCACCACCAGACGCTGCACCTGCTTTGCCGCCGCTCCGCAACTGGCATCCCATCCGTCTTCGCGGAAATGCTCGACCAGTCGCGCCCCCAGGCCCTGGTGCACGACAATCCGTAACGTTTTCTTGATCGGGTCGAAGATCTGGATGTTGCCCTTGTCGGTGCCCGAGATGTCGGCCGCCGCGGCGAGGATCTTCTGCAGCAGCGGCTCGAACTCCCCTGGCCCGACCAGTTCGGCACTCAATTCCTGCAGCCGGGCAAGCGCGGCCATCTCCTTGCGCAGATGCGCGGCCGCCCGCTCACGCTCCACGACGATGCTGGTCGCCAGCGCACCGAATTCGGCGACCTTGCGTTCCCACGGACTGGCCTGCCGCGCCTCGGAAAGACACAGGAAGAAGGATCCGACCGCCTTGCCGCCCTGCCCGATGGCAGGATGCGAGTAGCACGCCAGGATGCCGTTTTCCAGGCAAAGCGAGCGCCATGGCGCGGACCACTGCGGCGCGTGCTCCACGTCCTCGCACTCGACGGGATGCCCCTGGTGGATAGCGGTCCCGCAGGTGCCGATGAGCGCCTCCCCGATCGGCAAGCCGCGGATGGCCGCGGCGAACGCAGGAGGAAAGTGCGAAGAGTAACCGTCGCCCATCGTGCGGCGGTCCTGGCTCGCCAACAGCACGCAGGCACGGGCATCGGGCACAAGGCGGCCGACGGCATCGGTGAGCGCATCCAGGCACGCGGCGATCGGCGCGCCGGACGCGATCATCAGCAGCGCGGTGCGCTGCTCCGCATCCAATTGCGCATCGCGCTGGGCCTGGGCCAGTTCTCGGTACACGTGCACCTATTTACATGGCCGCAGCGGTGTTAATGAATAACACTGGAGACGGTTCGTCTTGAATGAAACCGAGATCCGCTGAAAGCACGGCTGCCACGGTCCGGCGAAAAGTCATGGTGGCATAGGTGCTCCGTGAAGCGCGTGCGACATGCATCAAGGTCTGCAGCCGAAGCTGCGTCGAAACGTCTCGAAACGCAGACACTTGCCGCCCGACCTCCGCGCCAGCACCGGTCCCGCCCCTCCTCATGCGAGGTCCAGCCCCTGCACTGTCCGGCGCCGTGCGATCTGCATACCGCAGGACACGCGGCGCACGTGCTCCATGTCAGCGCCAGCCGCCGCCTTGGACGGCACCCACGCAGCAAGGTCATGCAGAAGAGGATCGTGACGAGGCGTGCAGTGGAGCTCCATCGGCCTCCACTTGGTGCTCGAGGATTGCGCGCGCCTTCGCCCTGCTGCACGAGCGAGACGCAATGCAGCGCGCCTGCGTGGAGACGCCTTCCTGGCGGGACGAAGGGACCTGGCTAGCCCGTGGTGTGCAACCAGCGACGAGCGGCCTCCAACGGATCCAGCCGATCGCGCGAGACGAGATAATCCAGCCGCGAAACGGCGTCATTGCCGAGGGATGTGCTGCGCAATGCCGACGCTGCCTCCACAGGCAACCGGCGCATCACCTCGTGGCGCGCCACCAGTGTCGCCTCGTCGGCGCCGCCCATCACCCCCAGCGGATCCTGCAGTGGTCGAATCGCGTATTGCTCATGCAGGAACTGCGGCTTCCACAACGGCACCACGACCCAATGGCCGTGCTGCACCGCATGTTCGTACGCCGCCACGCAGTCGTCCAGCGTACCGTTCTCGAAGTGGTAACCGGCCTCTGCGAGGCCATACTGCGTCATCGCCGTGCGCGAGAACCGGCTGATGCCCGCGCCCGCGCCGATGCCCTGGATGCGCTTGTGCATGCGTGCAGCCACCTTCGGCTTGCGCAGATCCTCGATCGAGGACACCAGGGCCTGCGGCACGTCGTCCGGCACGCCCCAGTACGCATAGGGGCGGTAGAGAACGGCGACCTTCTCGAACCTGCTCGCCATCGGAGCGAAATAGACGCCGTGGCTGTCGGGTAGCCATGCACTGCACAACATGTCGGCTTCGCCCGCACGCAGTTGCTCGAAGGCCTGCGCATGCGGTGCCAGCGTTTCCGTCACGTCCACGCCATGGCGGGCAAGAACGGACCGGATCACACCGGATGCCGCACGATGAAACGAGAGATCGATCGTCAGCAGACGAACCTGCAGGGGTTGGGCCATGGGATTCGACTCCGAGGAGAGAGGCGCCGACTCACCCGGCGCTCTTTGATGGGCGGAAGGACTGCGCGGCACGCCCGGCGACGAACATGCCGCACCTGACACGCAGCTAGCGCTGGCCTGCCGGCAGATCGACCCGGTACAGCTTCACCGGGAAGCGAATGGTCGATGTGCCTTGATTGAAGGCCGGCGCACCGTCGATCTGCGCAACCGGCAGGTAGACGTGGCCCTGGCCATCGAGGAACGGCGCATCGGCCCAACGCAGATCGCGATCGTGCGCGATCGTCGATACCGTCCCGTCCGGCGCACGCCGCATCAGGGTATTGTCGGCCAGCGGCGTGTAGTACAGGCTGCCATCGGCGCCCATCGCGGTGCCACCGATCGGCGGATTGTCGAACCACGGGCGCACATGCTGCGCGAGGGCCGCGTCGTCGATGCCGTCATCGTCCAGATAGCGCGTCTCGATCTGCGCCAGGGGGCCGGTCAGTGGACCGAAGTACAGGGTGCGGCCATCCGGGCTCAGCTCCAACGGATCGGCATTGACCTGCAGCGGCTTGCCATCGGTGCCGGTGAGGACCTTGCCGTTCACGACGATCCTGTCGTTGGCGCGTGCGCGGGCGAACGCTGCGCCATCGAAGCGGCGCCTCGCACGGCCGCTGTCCAGGTCCAGCACGATCACCGCGCCTTCGCCGGCATCGGTCAGGTAGGCATGTCCATCGTGGATGCGGATGTCGTCGACATAGGAGTGGTTGCGGATCACCTCTTTCGGGAAAACGTAGACGCGCACCACGCGATCGGTGCGGGGATCGATGTGAACGACCTTGGCGCCATCGGCCACCGGCGTGCCGCCGAACGCCGGCGTGCCCGTGTCGACGATCCAGAGGTCGCCGCGCGCGTCCTGGTGGATCGCGTTGACGCTGACGAACGCGCGCGCCGCGGCGCTGCCCGGCGTCCACCGGTTCCAGCCGGCATCCGGATAAGGGGCGAGCGCGCCGTCCTTGCCCGCGATGGCCACGGCAGGCCCGGTGTTGCCCGTCCAGCGCGGGGTGCTGACGATGAAGCGCCCTCGCCCATCGAGCACCACCGCATTCCACGGCATCTGCTGGCTCTCGCGCACGACGACCGGTTTTGCAGGGTGTGCTGCCGCAACCGATGCGGCGACGGACGCTGCGAACGCACCGCAACCTGCGAAGCAGGCGGCGGCAAGCAAGACCCACCGGGATGGGGCGAAGTGGTGTGGCATGGTGTTCTCCAGCAGGACGTGTGGATGACAGGGCTGCCGGATTGTGGTGAACCGATCCTCCCGGAAACAGCCCCCGGCGGGGCAAGCAGTCTTGTGATAATTTTGAAAATCACACCATCGCCGCCGCCCCGTGCCATGCGTGGTGCGGCGCATCTGCTGGAACGACCTGGATGATCAGACTGGAAGACGTGCGGATCTTCGTGGCCGCGGCCGACCATGGCAGCCTGTCGGCGGCCGCCCGCCAACTGGACCTCACGCCGGCGGTCGCCAGCGTGGCGCTGAAGCGGCTGGAGACCGAACTCGGCACCCGGCTGCTCGCGCGATCGACACGCAGCCTGCGGCTGACGCCGGATGGCGAACGCTACTTGCAGTACGCGCGCAACGTGCTGGAGCAGGTCGAGGCCGGACGCAACGCGGTGGCCCAAGGCCGGAAAATGATCGGCGGTGCGGTGTCGCTGTCGATGCCGTCCGACCTGGGGCGCACCGTGTTGCTGCGATGGCTGGACGCGTTCCAGGCGCAGTACCCGAGCGTCTCCCTGCAGATTCGCATCGGCGACCAGATCACCGACATGATCCGTGCCCCGGTCAGCGTGGCCATCCGCTACAGCGTGTCCGAAGACTCCTCGCTGGTCGCGCTACCGCTGGCGCCCGAGAACCGGCGCGTGCTGTGCGCATCGCCCGGTTACTTCCTGCGCCACGGACGGCCGACGACACCAGCCGATCTGGCCAGGCACAACTGCCTGCGCTTTGCCCTGAGCGATGCCCTGCACGACCGCTGGACCTTCTTCGGCGGCGGCACGCCGGAGGTGGTGGCCGTGCACGGCGACCGCAGCAGCGACGACGGGGAACTGGTCCGGCGCTGGGCCGTCGCAGGGCTCGGCATCGCCTACAAGTCCAGGCTGGATGTGCTGGACGACCTGCGCGCCGGCCGCCTCGAGGCGGCACTGACGGAATTCGAAGGGGAGCGCGCGCCGCTGCATCTGGTCTGCGCGCACCGGGCGATGCTGTCGCCCACGGTCAACGCACTGCGCGACTTCCTGCTGCACAGGATCAACGGCTATCTGGAATGAAACAGGCGGGCACCTCGCGCCCGACCGGTATATTTCAAAATAATTTTGAAACTGATATCGCGCATGGCGCCTGTGACCGCAGGTCGCGCAAGACGATCATGGCGTGAGCCGAACCGGCCCCGCAGCGCAACGACGCATTGCTGCCGTGCGCCGGCTCGATCCTGTCCTGAGTCCGGAGCGCACCATGAAAGCCATTGGCTACTACCGCAACTTGCCGATCAGCGATGCCGACGCACTGGTCGAGCTGACACTGCCCGACCCTGTTCCCGGCGCGCATGACCTGCTGGTCGAGGTCCGCGCGGTTTCGGTCAATCCGGTCGATGTGAAGATCCGCGCAAACGTCGCGCCGGACGCCGGCCAAGCCAAGGTGCTCGGTTGGGATGCCGCCGGCGTGGTGCGCGCCGTGGGCACCGCCGTCACGCGCTTCAAGCCCGGCGACACGGTGTGGTACGCCGGCGCCTTGCAGCGCCCCGGCACCAACAGCGAATTGCATCTGGTCGATGAGCGCATCGCCGGGCGGATGCCGCAACGCATCGATTTCGCGGCGGCGGCGGCCCTGCCGCTGACGACCATCACGGCCTGGGAATTGCTGTTCGATCGCCTGAACATCCCGGAAGGCGACCCATCGCAAGGCGCCACGCTGCTGGTGGTCGGCGCGGCCGGTGGCGTTGGCTCGATCCTCGTGCAACTGGCGCGACGGCTCACCGGCCTCACCGTGATCGGCACCGCGTCGCGTCCGGAAACCGCCAAATGGGTCGGCGACCTCGGCGCGCACCACGTGATCGACCACACCAGGCCGCTGTCCGAAGAACTGCGGCGCATCGGCTTCGCCGGCGTCGACTACGTCGCGAGCCTGAACCAGACCGACCGCCATTTCGACGAGATCGTCGCCGCGATCAACCCGCAGGGGCACGTCGCGCTCATCGACGATCCCGATCACATCGATGTCCGCAAGCTGAAAACCAAGAGCGTGTCGCTGCATTGGGAATTCATGTTCACGCGTTCGCTGCACGCGACGCCCGACCAGATCCGCCAGCACGAACTGCTGACCCGCGTCGGATCGCTGATCGATGCCGGCGTGCTGCGCACCACGCTCGCCGGCCACTTCGGCACGGTGAATGCCGCCAATCTGCGGCGCGCGCACGAATGGATCGAGACGCATCGCGCGCGCGGCAAGATCGTGCTCGAGGGCTTCTGAGCGGCCTGCACGGCACCGCCCCCTGCCAGTCCCCGTCGGCAACCGCCGGCCCAGCGACCACCTACCGCCATCAAGAGGAGAGCAGCATGCCCAGATCTGGAGACCCCATGGACCACAACGCGATGCGCCGGTATGTCAGCCAGTTGGGGCTGTTCGGCCTGGGCGCCTTGTTGGCCAGCCCCCGCGTGATGGCCGCGGCGTCCACGCCGGCGAGCTCGCCATCGAAGACGCATCCGGACAGCACGACGCCGCCGGGCTCCGCGGCGCCGACGAAGGTGGTGATCCTGCTGTTCCCGGGCACCACCATGCTCGACTGGGTCGGCCCCTACGAACTGCTCCATCGGGTGCCGGGCATCGACCTGGTGCTCGCGGCCAAGACCCGCGATCCCTACCGCAGCGACAGTGGCATGGTCACCTATCAGGCGAATGCGCTGATCCAGGACATCGACACGGCCGACGTCCTGCTCATCCCGGGCGGCGGCATGGGAGTGCGCGACGTTTCCAACGATGCCGAGGTCATGGGCTGGATCCGGCGGATCGACAGGACATCGCGGATCACCGCAAGCGTCTGCACCGGCGCCCTCATCCTGGGCCGCGCCGGGCTGCTGCGCGGCCGCCGCGCCACCACGCACTGGGCCTTGCAGAACATGCTGAACGACCAGGGCGCGACCTATGTGGACGAGCGCTGGGTGGTCAGCGACAAGTACTGGACCTCCGCGGGCGTCTCGGCCGGCCTGGACATGACGCTGGCGCTCATCGGCCACCTGCGCGGGGATGCGGAAGCGATGAAGGCACAGCTGAAGATCCAGTACGACCCGAAGCCGCCGTTCCATGCAGGCGCCTGGTCGACGGCGCCGGCTGCCATTCGCGAGGCAGTGGGCGCGCCGATGCCCAGCCACGGCTGATGCAGTCGAAGGCGCTCGCGACCGCCCCGCCGGGCGATACGCTGCCGAGCACCCCACGCGCCACGCAGAAACCACAGTGGACATCCCGCGGCTTGCCTGGCCGCGCCATGCGACCGAGGCGTTCGAGCCGGGGCGCAATGCACCCGATATCACCGCGGATCAGCGCGCGCTGATCCGCGTCACCCCGTCGGATGCGGTGGCCACGGATCCATGAATCACCAAGGGCACAGCCATCGGATGCCTGCCACGGATTCAGTACACATCCCGCGCAAGAACAGTACCGCCCGCCCTGCCCGTTTCCACCACGCGGTCGACACGAAAGCGGGCGGCGCCCACGCCATCGAGGCCAGGAACCCGTGCGACCCGCATGACATCCCGGCAAACCGCGATCCTACCGTGCGCACCCAGCGCCCACACGCAATCAGAAAGTTCTTTAAGAGTATTATTCAAAACAGACAGCAGTCCACGGCAACACGAGTTCCAGCGCACCATGTCGAGCGTTGCCATCACCGCACACACTGAACCCCTGGACGTCGACAACGTGCCTCGCCCTGTCGTCGCCCTGCGTGCCACCTCGGTGACGAAGGACTGGGAGAATGCGCGACATCGGCACCACAAGGCGCAGCTGATCTACTCCGTTCGCGGCGTCCTGAATTGCGAAATCGAAGACGGCGTCTGGATCGTGCCGCCGCAGTGCGCCATCTGGATCCCCGGTGACCTGCCCCACGCGGCGCGCGGGTCGGGCGAAACCGAATGTCATTGCCTGTTCGTCGATCCCGATGCCGCCGCCGATCTTCCGACGATCTGCTGCACCATTGCGGTATCGCCCCTGCTGCGCGAGCTGCTGCTGAAGGTGGCTGGTTTTCCCGCGCTGTACCCGCAGGGAGGCCGGGAAGATCGGCTGATTGCCGCCTTGCTCGACGAGTTGGTGGAGGCGCCGGTCGAGGACCTGCATCTGCCCATGCCGCGCGACGCGCGATTGCGCCGCCTCGCGGAACTGCTGCTGGCCGACCCCACCGACAAAACGTCGAAGGCCGTTTGGGCGACCCGCATCGGCATGAGCGAGCGCAGCATGAGCCGCCTGCTGCTGCACGAAATCGGCATGAGTTTCGGGCGCTGGCGCCGGCAACTGCACGTCATCCTGGCGCTTCAGCGCTTGACCAAGGGCGATAGCGTGCAGACCGTGGCATTGGAACTGGGCTACGAAAACGCCAGCGGGTTCGTCACCATGTTCCGCAAGGCCGTCGGCAAGCCGCCGGCACGCTATCTGTCCGACCGCAGGAACGGCGCCGAGCTTGCTCCCGTGCCCGGCATCGTGCTCCCCAATGACATCTCGCCTTGATCGGATCAGGCCCTCCTGGTTCGTGACCTTCGATCGTCCTCTGCCACCCCATGTGCCGCAGTGCGGGGTTGCCCGCATCGCGCACACGTCGTGGTGATGGTGAAGACGGTCTCCGCGTCGAGCACGAAGCCCTCCTCGCAGGCCAGCGATCGCAGGTGCGCACGCAACACCGGGTCTTCGATGAACACCAGTCGCGCGCCGCAGCGACAGCGCAGCGTGTCGTGGCGGGCGGTCAGCAGGTCGGGCTTGATCGCGTAGAACGCACGCCCACGCGTGCCTTCCGTGCGAACCAGCAAGCCGGCGACCCACAGATCGTGCAGTGCCCGATACACCGATCCCGGCGTAAGGCGATCGCGCCGACCGCTCAGGAGGCGGTACACCCGGCTGGCATCGAGACAACTCGGCGCCGCCTGCTCCAAGGTGCGCAAGACATCGGCACGCGCGGCCGTCGGTCGCAGCCTGTGCGCGATCAGGCGCCGATCCTGAGCCGACACCACGCATCCGCTTTCGAGGCTGGCTGCAGCGTTGCGCATCGTCCTGTGTCTGTGTTTGTCTGACAGCCGATTCGCGCGCCGCTCGGAGGATGCGGCCAGGCCCACGATCGCAAGCGCGTCATCGCATGATTCCATTCCTCCCCCTTCGCTATGCCAGATGGAACCGCGGAACGGCGTGGCCTCCCGGCTGTCACGGACGACGCGCGCCAAGTGCCGTCGCGCTGCTGCGCACCAGTGCGACGCCAGCGCCGCCTGCACAGACTAGTCGTGGATGCGCAGCGTGCATTGCGCCATCAGGCCAGAACTTGTCGCAGTCCGGCCACCCTGTGTGCTTGGCGACTAGCTGACCGAATTGAAAAACACTCTGGCCTGAATTCGCCATCAAGCCAGCGCAACCCCGATGTTAAATAGCGCATCCAAACGCAAATGAGTATTGTTTGATGTGCAGCCTCACAGATGTCGGCGGGCTCCAGCGGCAAATCGGTCAGCGCGCCCCCCGTCCGCCGGCGCATGAGCACACGCCCTCACCCCGCAGCCTGCTGGGCTCGGCACTCGCAGCGGCAATCGCCGTCAGCACGCACGGCGCATGCGCCGCCGAGCCAGCGCAGCGACCGAACGAGGCTGGGGAAAACGCGTCCAACGCAGCGCAGAGCTTGCCGGCGGTCAACGTCACGCACCGCGCGGATGCGGCGGCGACCGAAGGGACCGGCTCCTACACCACGGGCGAGACGGCGGCGGCCACGCGCCTGCCGCTGTCGCTGCGGGACACGCCGCAGTCGGTCACGGTGATCACGCGCCAACGCATGGACGACCAGCAACTGACGTCGGTGCAGGGCGTGCTGGAGAACACCACCGGGATCGCGTCGTATCAGTCCGACAGCGAACGGACGAGTTTCTACTCGCGCGGATTTCTGATCAACAACCTGCAGTACGACGGCATTCCCACGGTGGTCGGCAACATCGTCAACGGCAGCGGCATCGGTTCGCTCGATACCGCGTTCTACGACCGTGTCGAGGTCGTGCGCGGCGCCTCCGGCCTGCTGACCGGCACCGGCAATCCCTCGGCCGCCATCAATCTCGTGCGCAACGTCCGACCCCGGAATTCTCCGCGTCCGCCTCGCTGGGCGCGGGGAGCTGGGACACCTACCGGGGAATGGCCGACGTCTCCACGCCGTTGACCCAGGACGGTCGCATCCGCGCGCGCGTGGTGGGCGCGTACCAGGACGGCCATTCGTACCTCGACCGCTACACACCGCAGAGGAAATCGTTCTACGGGATCATCGAGGCGGATCTGACCGCGGACACGACGCTGAGTCTGGGCGTCGACTCTCAGGACATCACGCCGAAAGGCGCCACCTGGGGCGGCATGCCGCTGTGGTTCAGCGACGGCACTCAGGCGCACTACCCGCGCTCCAGCAGCTATGCGCAGGACTGGAGCCGTTGGGACAACACGCTCAAAACCGGGTTTGCCGAGCTCGAGCATCGTTTCGGCAACGGCTGGACGCTCCGCGCCGTCGCCAACCAGTACCGCACGGACGACGATGCCGAACTGCTCGGCCTGGTCGGCCGCCCCGATCGCGCCACGGGACTGGGCGTCTCCCCCAATGGGGCGTATCCGGTCGCGCTGGCGTCCGACGGGCGGAGCCGGCAAAACACCGCCGATGTGATGGCCAGCGGCCCGTTCGAGCTGCTGGGCCGCCAGCACGCGCTGGTGCTGGGGGCGATGAGCTCGCGTCGCACGGCCAGGCAGCGGGACATCGCGCCCTTCTATGCGGGCTTCATGCCGGTCGATGTCGATGACCTGAGCCCACCCTACCCCCGGCCCGACTTCGCGGCCATGACGTGGATACCCACCGGCACCCGGGTCAAGCAGAGCGGTGTCTATGGCGCAGCGCGCTTTTCCCTGGCCGATCCACTGAAACTCATCGTCGGCGGCCGCGTCAGCAACTACGACATCGACGACACCGCCGGCAACAACAGGTTGCACTACAAGAAAACCGGCGAGTTCACCCCGTATGCGGGCGTGATCTACGACCTCGACACGACCTACTCGGCCTATCTCAGCTACACCGGCATCTTCAACCCGCAAACGGATTACCGGGACAGCAAGGGCAACGTGCTCACGCCGTCCAAGGGAAAAACCAAGGAACTTGGCCTGAAGGGCCACTACCTCGACGGACGCCTGAATGCGTCGATCGCCGTGTTCGAAACCACGCTGGACAACGCGGCGCAGAGCGTTGCCGGGACCTATACGCCAGGCGGCGCGCAAGCCTACAAAGGCGTCGACGGGACAAAGTCGCGCGGCATCGAGCTGGACCTGCAAGGCGAGTTGGCGCAGGGCTGGAACATCGCTGCAGGCATCGCGCACTTCACCGCGGAAGACGGCGATGGCGTCCGCCTGAATTCGCAACTCCCGCGCACCACGGCCCAGCTCTTCACCACCTACCGATTGCCGGGTGCGTGGAGCAAGTTGACGCTGGGCGGCGGCGTCAAATGGCAAAGCCGCATCTACGAGGCGCCCAATACCGGCACCAGTTCGCTGGGCGGGGAACAGCGTTCCTATGCCCTAGCCTCCCTGCTGGCACGCTACGCCATCACGCAGAAGACCCATCTGGCCGTGAACGTCAACAACGTTTTCGACAAGAAATACGCGCTGCAGAAAGGCGACTTCGACACCGTGAGTTATGGCGCACCCAGCAACGTGATGGTGACGCTGGACTACACGTATTGATGTCCTCGCAGGCCAATGCGTCATTCGGTCGAGCACCCGCCCTCATCCCGCCATCGATTTCAGAGAACCCGCCCATGCCACTTCAGCCCTCCGCCCCACGACGCCCTACCCAAGACGCGACCCTGTACGCACCGAACAGGGTCGCATTGTTCTGGTTGACGACCGCGACGGGTGTCGTGCTTTTCGTGACCTTCCAGTTGTTCTTCTACGTCAATACCTTCGTGAGAGCGCACGGAGCGACAGCGGCCATCACGTTCGACCCCGGCATCCTGTGGATGTTTTCCGCCTTCTACGGCTGCTGGATCGTCACGGTGCTGCTCGCACTGATCGGGACCCGCCGGACGCAAGGAATCGCCCTGGTCCTCGGCGGCATGCTCGTCGTCCTGAACACCCTCGGAGGAATCGCGGACGGGCTGCGCGACGGCTGGCATGTCGCGCTCTCTGCCGTGCTCTTCATCACCCTGCCCGGTGCGTTCGCCATTGCGATCACCTGGCGGCACATCAAGCGTCAAGGAGTTGGCCATGCCCATGAATAGTTCGAACTTCCCCTTGGTCTGGATGAACCTGTCCCAGGAACCCGGGCATGACCACCAGAAGGACTTCGATGAGTTCGAGGCGAACCTGCGGCGCGGGGAGCCGTTCGTGATCCTGAGCGACAGCACGCCAAGCGAAGACCACGACCACACGCCGGAAGAAAAGAAACGCACGGCGCTGTGGATGAAAAAGCACAAGGCGGAACTGCGAAGGTTGGTGCTGGCGATGATCCAGATCGAACCCAACTCGGCCAAACGCGTCGGCTACAAGGCGTTCGCGGTGCTGTTCGCCAAGTTCTGGGGTTACCCCATGCTGCTTACCGCCTCGCGTGAGCAGGCGCTGGAGATGGCAAAAGAACTGCTGGCGACGAACGCGACACGGTCTCGCTGACTGTCCATGCCGGAGGAACTCGCCGCAACGCCGAGCGCTGTTGCGGCGAGGCGCTGCCAACCCCGGTTTCGCCACTGGCCGCTAAGATAGGCGCGCCCCCCGCCGGGCTTCGACGTGTCGACCCACGTGCCCGGACCGATCCCCTGAAATGCGCCATCGAAGCGCTGCAACGCTTCGACGGTCACTCCTGAAACGCAACGAGACATGAAAACCGACAACACCACCATCGCGATCCGGCGTGCTCGTCCCGATGAGGGAGCACGCGCAGTCCAGATCTGGCAGGAGGCGGTCGATGCGACACACCACTTTCTGTCGGCGCAGGATCGCCTTGCCATCCAGACGCTGGTGCGCGAATTCCTGCCCACAGCGCCGCTGTGGTTTGCCGTGGATGGGCACGACCGGCCATTGGCGCTGATGCTCATCGAAGACGAACATATGCAGGCGTTGTTCGTCGACCCCGCATATCGCGGCACCGGCGTCGGCGCCGCGCTGGTGCGGCACGGCCTCGCGCTGCATCCGCGCATGACCACCGACGTCAACGAACAGAACCATCAGGCTGTCGGCTTCTACGAAAGGATGGGCTTCAGGCGCACAGGGCGGTCCCCGCACGACCACCAGGGCAGGCCCTATCCGCTCATCCACCTGGAATATGCGCCTTAAAACACCCTCTGGCATCGCCCCCGCGGCATGCCGCGGGGACACCAACTGCGGCAGACCTGCACGCGCGCCCTAACCGCCAAAGATCCTGGCGCAGTACGCGCGTAGCCGTTCCGGCGCGTCGAGTGGGCCACGGAAGGCGATATGGCCGTCGGGCCGGACCAGCACCATCGCAGGCTGACGCTCGATCCCATAGGCGCCGTGCGCCAGCCCATCCAGATCGAACAGCGCCGTGGCGTCGCCGGGCTGCGGCACCGCCTTGCCGAGGATCAAGCGGGGCCGGATCCACTCCCACGCATGCAGCTGCGCCAACGCATCACGCATCGCAACCAGGGCGTCCTGTTGACGGGCATCGAACAGCAACAAGGTCCAGCCCCAGGTCACGCCGTCGGGGTTGTAGAGATGCGCGAACAGCGTCGTGGACGCACCGTCCTGGGCGATGACGGCCGCATCCGGTGCGCGGTCGCCGGGATGCGGAACGCGTCGGTGCACGATCTCCCGCAATCCGTTGAGGTGGTCTTCGTTCAACGGACTGTCGGGATAGGCGACGGAAAGTTGCTGGAGATCGTCGGTGCCCTGAATCAGCGCGCCGATGTTGGGCAGGAAACTGGCTGCGACACCCATGGCCGCGTCCTTGATCGCGCCCCGGTACACGCTGTTCTTGAAGCCCTTTTCCTGCTGGGCGTCCAGACGGCTGTGCTCGCCGCCGCGCTCCGCGCCGTAGGATTCCAGCAGCACCGGCGCTGCCTTGCCGTGCAAGGCCATCGCCAATCGCCACGAAAGACCGACGGCGTCCTGCAGCCCGGCGTTCATGCCCTGGCCGCCCGCGGGCAGCGTGAGATGGCCGGCATCGCCGACCAGGAACACGCGTCCGTCGGCGTAGCGCGGGGTCACGCCGTGCTGGAAGCGGCTGTGGGTGATCCAGATCGGATCGCTGAGCTCCAGCGTCTCGTCCTCGGTGACCTCGCGCGCGATGGCCTGCAGTTCCTCCAGCGTCGGGTCGCGATCGGGAATGCCCGCGTCGTCGGACAGGAAGAACAGCCGGTGGTAGCCCTCCCACACCGGCAGCACGCCGCAGAAGCCCTTGGGGTAATAGAAGAACCAGAGGTGATCGAAATCGGTGGAACGTCGCCAGCGCAGCCTGGCATCAAGTTGTCGATTGATGCAGTGCGGCAGCTTTTCCGTCGCGAAGTCCGCGCCAATCCGCGTGCGCACGAAGCCTTCGGCCCCGTCCGCACCGACCAGATAGCGGCAGCGCAGTCGCTCGAGGGGGATGTCCGCGATTTCCGCGCCAGCGTCGTCCACCGTCGCGATCGCCACGGTGACGCCATCGGCATCCTGCTCGACCTCGACCACCTTGCGCCCGCGTTCCAGCGCGGCACCGCCGGCTGCGATCCGCTGCGCCAGCGTGTTCTCGATGACATCCTGTCCGCTGTAGAGCACCTCCGGATAGGGACTGTCGACCTGCGCGATGTCGATCGGATCCACCGTCTTGCCGTTCAACAGCGTGTGGATGTGGGTGATCCGATACGCCTGCTCCGCCAGGGCATCACGGATACCGATGCTCGCCAGCAATTCCTGCGGGCGCGCCCACAGATTGTTGGCGCGAGAATGCGGCCTGGGCTGCGTGCGCTGCTCGAAGATGCGGAATCGCACTCCGTGGTGGGCCAATGCACACGCGGTGGTCAGCCCGACCGGTCCGCCGCCGATGATGATGACATCCGTCTCGGACCCATCGATGTGCGAAGCAGGCTCCATGGTCTCTCCTGGTGATGGACGCGTTGCGGTGTCGGGCTCTGCCTTATCCCGCCAAGGACTGGTCGAGCGCATCGCGCATTTCCACGAGCACTGCGATGGCCGTGCTGACGCGCTCCGCTCCCAAGCGTTCGATCAGTTGCTGGTCGAGCGCCGCGACCGCGGCCTCGGCGGCGCCCAGGGCCGCGCGCCCTGCCGGCGTCAACACCACCAGCTTGGCGCGCGCATGGTGCGGATTGGCTTCGAACACGACGAACCCGTGTTCGGCCAGCAGCTCCACGACGCGCTGCACCGCCTGCCGGGTCAGCCCCATGTTGCGGGCGATATGCGCCACCGGCAGCGGCACCGGCGAGTAGCCCAACGCACCGAGCACCTGCCACCAGGCGGTGGTCAGCCCGATCGGGCGCACCAACCGGTTGCCCATGTCGACCAGGCGGCCGTTGGTGGCGAAGACCGCCAGCACCAGCTCGCGAACCAGCAAGGGAAGGTTTTCCGCAGCCATGCACCATCCTGTCGATTTGACAGCATATTGTCAAATAGCTCTCGCCACGTCGTGTCCCTCGAAGCGCCCCCCGAGGCTCCGCACGACGTGACTGCTGAACTTCGGCATGTACTGTCGCGGTGCCTTAGGCGGGTCGACCGCCACCCAGCGACCGCCGGCGACGGATCGGCGGCGGCATTGCCACGTCCGTCGCTGGCGCTACGAATCTGCTGGCGCAGCCGTGGGCTGCAGCAGCAGCCGCACCAAGGGATTGGGGAAGCGCCGCGACATGGTGACCGCGTGGAAGGTCTCCACGATGTCCGGCAATTGGTCGCCTTCCACCAGCACGCCCGCGGCGATCTCGTCCTTGACCACGATCGGCGGGAGCACGGCCAGGCCGATGTCCTCGCGCGCCAGCAGGCGCATCATCGCCATGTCCTCCACTTCCGCCACGATCTGCGGGCGCACGCCCAGGCGATCGGCCAGGGCGTCGAATCCCGCGCGTACGCTGTTGTCCACCGTCGGCAGGATGATGGGATGGGTTCGAAGGCGATCGGCGACGCTGGCGGCATGGCCCAGCCGGTCCGGCGTGCCCACCAGGCTGACCGGTCGCTCGGCGAGCCGGTGGGTGACGAACGGCGTCAGCGCGTCGCCAGGGGGCGCCTGATTCAGCAGGACGACGTCGAGGTTGAGCGCCTCCAGCGCCCGCAGCAGTTCGCCGGCACTGCCCGAGCGCAGGATCAGGTCGATGTCGGGACGGCCGAGCAGCGGCCGCAGGAACTCCAACTGGAAGTTGCGCGACAGCGTGGCCAGCGAGCCGACCCGCAGTGCCTGCCGCGCGGCACCGGTCTGCCGCAGCGTGCCCAGCAGCTCCTCGCCGGTGGCGAAGATCGCGTCGGCATGGTCGAGCACGATCTGCCCGGCCTCGGTGAGGTGCAGTTGCCGCCCGCGCCGCTCGAATAGCGCATGGCCGAGGCGCTCCTCGAGCTTGCGGATCTGCACCGACAGGGCCGATTGGGTGAGGTGGAGCCGTTCGGCGGTGCGGGTCAGATTGCCGTCGTGGGCCACGGCCCAGAAGTAGCGCAGGTGGTTGTAGTTCAGTGCAGCCATCGTTCGATAATAGCGAACGATATCGTGAAAACAATGAATTTTTGTTGGATCCCACCGATCGCTATCGTGGCGCCCGCCACCGTGCCCGATCCGAGGGGATTGCCTTGTCGCTCTATCTGCTGCCGCTCTCTGCACCGTTCCTGCTGCTGGTCGCCGCCGTGTTCGGCTTCGTTCGCAGCGGCCGACGTCCCCGCCTGCTGCCGGTCTTCGCCGAAGGCACCGCGCTCGGCGCGCTGCTCGTCGCCATCGCCTCGCTGGCGCTGCTGATCGCGCGCGGCGCCGGCGACAGCGGCTTGATCGGCTGGAGCGGCATCGGCCTCTCGGTCCGGCTCGATGCGGTGAGCGCCACGATGCTGCTGCTGGTTGCCTTCGTCGGCTGGATCGTGGTGCGCTACACCCGCACCTATCTCGACGGCGAGGCGCGACAGGGCTACTTCACCGGCTGGCTGTGCGTCGCGCTTGCGGCGGTGCTGCTGCTGGTGCAGGCCGGCAACCTGGTCCAGGTCGTGGTGGCCTGGATCGCAACCAGCATCGCGCTCAATCGCCTGCTGCTGTTCTATCCCGACCGCGTGGCGGCACGGCGCGCCGCGCGCAAGAAGCGCCTGTTCTCCAGCATCGGCGCCATCGCCCTGCTCTCAGCGGCGCTGCTTGTCTGGAAGAGCCTGGGCACCACCGACATCGCCACGATCAACACGCTGGCGCGCAGCGGCCAGCACGATTGGTTGCTGACGGCCGCCGCCGCCCTGCTCGCGCTGGCCGCGGTGCTGAAATCGGCGCAGTTCCCCACCCATGGCTGGCTCACCGAGATGATGGAGGCGCCTACGCCGGTGTCGGCGCTGCTGCACGCCGGCGTGGTCAACGGCGGCGGCTTCCTGCTGATCCGCTTCGCCGACCTGATGCTGGCCGCCCCCGGCGTGCTGGCCGTGCTGGCGATGCTGGGCGGGTTCACCGCGCTGTTCGGGGCGCTGGTGATGTTGACCCAGCCCGCGGTCAAGACCTCGCTGGCCTGGTCGACGGTCGCGCAGATGGGCTTCATGATCCTGCAGTGCGGGCTGGCGCTGTTTCCGCTGGCGCTGCTGCACATCGTCGCGCACTCGCTGTACAAGGCGCATGCCTTCCTGGCCTCCGGCGGCGCCGTCGAGCAAGTGGCATCCATTCGCCGGCCCGGGCCGGTTGCCGTGCCCAATGGGGCGGCGGTGGGCCGCGCCTTCCTGATCGCGCTGGCGATCTATATCGGCATCGGCGCCGCCTTCGGGTTCGCCTTCGGCTTCGGGCACAAGTCGCCGCAGGCGCTGGCCCTGGGCGCCATCCTGATCTTCGGTGTGGCCTATCTGCTGGCCCAGGGCCTGGCCGATGCCGCGCCGCGCCCGCTCACCCGCAAGACCGCGCTCTACGCCAGCGCCGCCGCGATCGGCTACTTCGCCCTGCAGACCGCCGCCGAATGGCTGACCGCCGGCGTGCTGCCGGCGACGCCGGCACCGGGCCGGCTGGAGTGGACGCTGATGGCGCTGGCGGTGCTGAGCTTCGGCCTGGTGGCGGTGGCGCAGGCGCTGTTCCCGCTCTGGGCGACGCACCCGGCCGCCGCCGGATTGCGCGTGCATCTCGCCAACGGCCTGTATGCCAATGCCACGCTCGACCGCCTGCTCGGCGGCTGGTCCGTCCGCAAGACCCCGTGACCCTCAACCGCCAGGAGCCCCCCATGCCGATGACCACGACCGACGCAGCGCCCCTGTCCCACGCTGCGATCATCGCCGCCGCCGCACGTGCGGCACGCGCCATTCCCCCGCTGTGGCCGCTCGCCTCCAGCGTGGCGGTCAATCCCTTCCTCGGCCAGGCCGGCGAACCGCTGCCGATCGCCGCGGCACGGCTGCGGCGCGCGGCCGGCATCGCGGTGACCATGCCGCGCCCCTGGTATGCGCAGCGGCTGCAGTCCGGCGACATCGCCGAGGAGGATTTGCAGGCGGCCTGGCTCCACGCGCCGGCCGCGCTGCGCCCGCCGAGCTTGTCCGCACTCAAGCGCGCCACCGAATCCACGCGCCCTGCCCCGCGCGCGATCCCCACGGTCGCCGATCTGGCGCGCGCTGCCTCGGCGATCGACTGGCCGGGCATCGTTGACGAGCGCATCGGGCACTGGGCCGCCGCCTATTTCGACCAGGGCCAGGCGCTGTGGGTCGCCGGACAGTCCAGTGGCGCCTATAGCGCCTGGCGTCAGGTCGCGATGCACGATCTGACGCCAGAAATCGCCGGACTCACCCGATTCGCGCAGCAGGTGGCAGATGCGCCAGCGACTGCCGAGGACGCGATCGTCGAGGGGGTTGCCCGCCTCGGCCTCCCGCCGGACGCGCTGGACGGCTATTTCCACCGACTGCTGACCACGCTCGGCGGCTGGAGCCAGGTTGCCCGCTATCGGCTCTGGCAAGCGGAATTGAGCGGCGGAACCGATCCCTGCGTCACCGACCTGCTGGCCATCCGCATCAGCTGGGACGCCGCGCTGCTGGGCAAGTTTGGCGCGGCGATCGCGCCGCAGTGGCGGGGCGCCATCGCCGACTACGCCATGCCGGTGGCGGCGACGACGGACGATATCGTCGACGGCATCCTGCAGGAAGCAGCCGAACGCGCGGCACAACGGCGACTCGACGCCCTGCTCGCAGCGCCGGCTTCAACCCCGGTCGTTCCCGACCGGATGACGTTGCAGATGGCTTTCTGCATCGATGTGCGCTCGGAAGTGTTTCGCCGCGCCCTGGAAAGTCTCGATTCCGGCATCCAGACCCTCGGATTCGCCGGATTCTTCGGGCTGGGCATCGGCCATCGGCGGTTCGCCTCGGATGTGGTCGAGGCGCGCCTTCCGGTGCTGCTGACGCCGGGTTTGCATACCTGCGCAGGAGAGGCGACGTCGTCGCAGGCCAAGTCCGACCTCGCCGCGCGGATCACGGCGCGAGCGAAGCGGGCCTGGGGGCGCTTCAAGCTGGCCGCCATTTCCTCGTTCGCCTTCGTCGAGGCCACCGGCCCGATCTACGTCGCCAAGCTGCTGCGCGATGGATTGGGACTGACCCGTCATCCCGCGCCGAACGACCCCACGCCACGTCCAGCCGACGCGCTCGATCTCGACGCGCGGTTGACCATGGCCACCCGCATCCTCAAGGCGATGTCGCTCACCACCGATTTCGCTCGGTTGGTCGTGATCGCCGGCCATGGGGCCAACGTGGTCAACAATCCGCATGCCAGCGCCCTGCATTGCGGCGCCTGCGGCGGCTACTCGGGCGAAGTGAACGCGCGGCTGCTCGCCGGGCTGCTCAACGCCCCCGAGGTGCGCGCCGGCCTTGTCGAACGCGGCATCGCGATTCCCGCGGATACCTTGTTCGTGGCGGCACTGCACGACACCACGACCGACGCAGTCACGCTCTACAGCGCCGATCATCCCTCGCCCGGGCATGCCGCCGATCTCGAGCAGGCGGCGCGTTGGCTGCATGCCGCCGGCGCGCTGGCACGGGGTGAGCGCGCCCTGCGCCTGCCGCGCGCACAGCGCAGTCAGGACATCGCCCATCGCGCCCGCGACTGGGCCGAACTGCGCCCGGAATGGGCGTTGGCCGGCTGCCAGGCCTTCATCGCCGCGCCGCGCTCACGCACGGCCGGCCGCGACCTGGCCGGACGGGCCTTCCTCCACGACTACCACTGGCGCCGCGACGAAGGCTTCGGCGTACTGGAACTGATCCTGACCGCCCCGGTCGTGGTCGCCAGCTGGATCAGCCTGCAGTACTACGGCTCGACGGTGGCGCCCGACATCTTCGGCGCGGGCAACAAGCTGCTGCACAACGTCACCGGCGGCATCGGTGTGGTCGAGGGCAATGCCGGCCTGCTGCGCGGTGGGTTGCCGTGGCAGTCGGTGCACGACGGCGAACGGCTGATCCACGAACCGCTGCGGCTTTCCGTGCTGATCGAGGCACCGGCCGACGCGATCACCGACATCCTCGAACGCCACCCGCAGGTCCGCGCGCTGTTCGACAATCGGTGGCTGCATCTGTTCGCGCTGGACGATGCGGGGCGGATGGCGTGGCGCTATGGCGGCGATCTGCACTGGGAGGCGTGCCTGGACGATGCGCTGTCACCGCGCACGACCGCGCCCGCGTTTGCGTGACGCAGGATGCCGCCCATCCTGCACACCCGAACGAAACGCGCCCGCATCGAGCGGCGCCGCCATTGCCGCAGCCATCGTGCGACGATCGGATCCACCACTCCGCGAAGATTCGACCGGTGGCGGGCTGTCGGCTACAGCGTGGGAACGGTACCGCCATCGATCCGATACTCGGCCCCTGCGATCGAAGCGGACCGCGGGGACGCCAGAAAAGCGATCAAGTCGGCCACCTCGTGTGGCTTGGCGGGTCGGCCCACGGGAATCCCGCCGAGCCAATCCATCACCAGGCGCTTGCCGCCTTCGTAATCCGTTCCGGCCCCTTCCGCCATCCGCTGCGCAAACGCCACGGAGGCCTCGGTCTCGATCCAGCCCGGCGCAACGCTCAGCACGCGCACTCCCTTCGGCGTGACCTCTCTCGCTAGCGACTTGCTGTAGGTCGTGAGTGCTCCCTTGGCAGCGGCGTATGCGGTCGTGGATTCGGGCAGCGGCAGCACGCGCTGGATGGAGCTGACGTGGATGATGACGCCAGAGCCCTGCGCCAACATTGCCGGCAGCAGCGCACGATCCAGGCGTACGGCCGGCATCAGGTTCAGGTTCAACTCGGCGAGCCAGTGCGCATCGCTGATCGCAGCGAAACCGCCACCAGGCGTGTTCGAACCACCGAGCACGTTGATCAGGATGTCCACGCCGCCCCAGTCCTGCAGGACGCGTTGAGCGAGGTGACTCGTCCCTTCCGCGGTCGCCAGATCGGCAGCGATGTAGTCGACGCCAGTTACCCGGTGCGCTGGCAGGCTGCGCGCGGAAGTCATCACCCGCGCGCCGGCCTGCGCAAGGGCGTTCACGACTGCAGCGCCGAGACCCAACGTGCCACCGGTAACCAGGGCCCGCAGGCCACTGAGCTGAAGGTCGAAGTTCATGCCGTGACCTCCAGCGCTGCGATCAGGCCGCCTTCCAGGCGAAAACGGTAGGCCAGCACGACCGGGCTGCCAGGGAAGTTGCCGGCGACGTTGGCACGGACGCATTGGATGTCGTTTTCCTGCTCGATGGCGAACGGCTCGCTCGTCGCGCTGAACTTGGCCGACGCCTCGGCCATGAAGGTCTTGATGGCATCGATTCCGGTGTAGGTATGACCGTTGTCGTTGAAGACCGCATGCGCGGTAAAGCAATGCGTCAAGGCGTCGGGGCTGTGTTCGGCCGCGAAGTACGCCGCAATCGGCTCAGGAAGGGGCAAGGTCTGCATGTGTCGGTTCCAGGGGCGGTGAGGCCTCAGGATGCGCGCCGCCATGCATTCAGTGAATGCCTTAGAATCAGGATGGGTTATTTAGGAAATTCCACATAATGCGTGGATCCGACTTCGCCGAACTGAAGGCCTTCGTGGCGGTCGTGGAGCGCCGCAGCTTTGCCCGCGCGGCAGAACAGCTCGGCCTGTCGCCGTCGGCGCTCAGCCAGACCATCCGGCAGCTCGAGGGCCGCATCGGCGCGCGCCTGCTGAATCGCACGACGCGCAGCGTCGCACCATCGGCCAGTGGCGAACTGCTCTACAGGCGCATCGCGCCGTTGTTCCGCGAGATGGCCACTGCGGTCGCCGAAGCCGGCGAGGCGACAGGGCAGATGAAAGGCACGCTTCGCATCAACACGCTGGGCATCGCCGCGAGAACCATCATTGCGCCCAGGCTTTCCCGCTTTCATCAGATACACCCTGACGTGGTGCTCGACATCGTGATCGACGACGCGTTGGCGGATATCGTCGTTGGCCGCTTTGACGCTGGCATCCGCGTGGGCGGGCAGCTCGAAAAAGACATGATCGCGGTCCGCCTCACCCCGGACTTGAACATGGTCGCGGTGGCGTCACCGGACTATCTCGCGCGTCGCGGGACGCCCCAATCACCGGCCGAATTGCACGCGCATGCGTGCATCAACTGGCGGCTCCAGGTGGACGGCCGGCAGTATCGGTGGGAGTTCAAGAAACGCGGGCAGCGACGCGAAGTGGCGGTGGACGGCCCCATCGTCACCAATCATGCCGACATCGGCATTGCCGCGGCACTGAATGGACTAGGCATCGCCTATCACTTCGAGCGCGATGGCGTGGGCGAGCTTCTGGCCCAGGGACGGCTGGTCCAGATCCTGCCTGACTGGACGATCTCGCGCCCTGGCCTGTTCCTCTACTACCCGAACCGGCAGCATCGACCGGCGCTGCTCGGTGCATTCATCGACTGTCTGCTGGATCGTGCACCGTTCGATCGGCCAGCAGGTCGGGCCGGTTGACTGACACGTCTTTCATTCGAATCACGTCGCGGATTGCGGCGACGACGATGCAAACGGGTGTCCCTGACGCAGCATGTCCTCGCGCCCTGCGGCCCTTCTGGACATGAACCTGGGCAGGTGAGACAGACGCCGAGATGTGTAACGGAGCAGCAGACCGCACACAGCGGCAACTCGGCCTACGGCGACAGCCTCGATTCTCGGATCCCGCTTCGGCCGAGCTAGCGGACAGGTCCCTGCAGGGCCACCCTCCGGTGCACGCAGGAGTCGATTCCGACTCCTGCGAGAATCCTCACTCCCACTCGATCGTCGCCGGCGGCTTCCCGGAGATGTCGTACACCACCCGCGACACGCCACGCAGTTCGTTGATGATGCGGTTGCTTACCGTGCCAAGGAAGTCGTACGGCAGGTGCGCCCAGTGCGCGGTCATGAAGTCGATGGTCTCGACCGCGCGCAGCGCGATCACCCACTCGTAGGCGCGGGCGTCGCCGACCACGCCGACCGACTTCACCGGCAGGAACACGGCGAAGGCCTGGCTGGTCTTGTCGTACAAATCGGCCTTGCGCAGTTCGTCGATGAAGATCGCATCGGCCTTGGCCAGCAGTTCGGCGTACTCGCGCTTCACCTCGCCGAGGATCCGCACGCCCAGCCCGGGGCCGGGGAACGGATGGCGGTAGACCATGCTGCGCGGCAGGCCGAGTTCGACGCCCAGGCGCCGCACTTCGTCCTTGAACAGTTCGCGCAGCGGCTCGACCAGGCCCAGCTTCATGTGCTCAGGCAGGCCGCCGACGTTGTGGTGGCTCTTGATGACGTGGGCCTTGCCGGTCTTGCTGCCGGCCGACTCGATCACGTCCGGGTAGATAGTGCCCTGCGCCAGCCACTTGGCGTTGCGGAGCTTGTTCGACTCTTCGTCGAAGATCTCCACGAACAGGTTGCCAATGATCTTGCGCTTGGCTTCCGGGTCGCTGACGCCGGCCAGCGCCTGGAAGTAGCGGTCGGCGGCGTTGACCCGGATCACCTTGACACCCATGTGCTCGGCGAACATCGCCATCACCTGGTCGCCTTCCTGCCAGCGCAGCAGGCCGGTGTCGACGAACACGCAGGTCAGCTTGTCGCCGATCGCCTTGTGCAGCAACGCGGCGACCACCGACGAATCGACGCCGCCGGACAGGCCGAGGATCACTTCGTCGTCGCCGACCTGGGCGCGCACGCGGGCGATCTGGTCGTCGATGATGTTGGCCGCGGTCCACAGCGTGGCGCAGCCGCACACGTCGACCACGAAGCGGCGCAGCAGGGTCTGGCCCTGCAGGGTGTGGGTCACTTCCGGATGGAACTGCACGCCGTACCAGCGCTTGGCCTCGTTGGCCATGGCCGCGACCGGGATGCGGTCGGTGACGGCGGTGATGGTGAAGCCCGGCGGCACCTGCGACACGTGGTCGCCGTGGCTCATCCACACGTTCAAGCGCGACGCGCCTGCGTGATCGGTCAGCCCGGAGAACAACGCATCGGCGGCCACCACCTCGACCTCGGCATGGCCGAACTCGCGCTGATCCGCCGCTTCGGTGGCGCCACCGAGCTGCGCGGCCAGGGTCTGCATGCCGTAGCAGATGCCGAAGATCGGCAGGCCGCTGTCGAACACTGCCTGCGGCGCGGCCGGCGCACCCGGCAGCGTGGTCGATTCCGGGCCACCGGAGAGGATGATGCCCTTGGCGCCGAAGCCGGCGATCTCGGCCGGATCGTGGTCCCACGCCCAGATCTCGCAGTACACGCCCAGTTCGCGAATGCGCCGCGCAATCAACTGCGTGTACTGCGCACCGAAATCGAGGATGAGGATCTTGTCGCTGTGGATGTTGGTCATCTGGAGCCGGGATTGGGGATTCGGGAGTGGGGATTCGCAACAGCGGGTGGCCGCGCTGCGCACGGCCGGTGGAGACGCGGCGGGCGACGAATCCCCAATCCCGAATCCCCACTCCCGCGCATGGGCATCAGCCCATGCGGTAGTTCGGCGGTTCCTTGGTGATCTGCACGTCGTGGACGTGGCTCTCGCGCTGGCCGGCACCGGTGATGGTGACGAACTTCGGCTTGGTGCGCATGTCCTCGATGGTGGCGCAGCCCACGTAGCCCATGGTCGCGCGCAGGCCGCCGATCAACTGGTGGATGATGCCGCTGAGCGGGCCGCGGTACGGCACGCGGCCTTCGATGCCTTCTGGCACCAGCTTGTCGGCGTCGGAAGCGTCCTGGAAGTAGCGGTCCTTGCTGCCCTTCTCCATCGCGCCCAGGCTGCCCATGCCGCGGTAGCTCTTGTAGCTGCGGCCCTGGAACAGTTCGACCTCGCCCGGGGCTTCCTCGGTGCCGGCGAACAGGCCGCCGACCATCACCGTGGAGGCGCCGGCGACCAGCGCCTTGCCGATGTCGCCGGAATAGCGGATGCCGCCATCGGCGATCAGCGGGATGCGGTCCTGCAGCGCCTCGGCGACCATGTCGATCGCGGTGATCTGCGGCACGCCGACACCGGCGACCACGCGCGTGGTGCAGATCGAGCCGGGGCCCACGCCGACCTTGACCGCGTCGGCACCGGCGTCCATCAGCGCCAGCGCGGCGTCGCCGGTGACGATGTTGCCGCCGATCACCTGCAGCTGCGGGTAGGTCTTCTTGACCCAGGCCACGCGCTCGATCACGCCCTGCGAATGGCCGTGCGCGGTGTCGACGATGACCACGTCCACGCCGGCCGCGGCCAGCAGCTCGATGCGCTGTTCGGTGTCGCCGCCGACGCCCACCGCGGCACCGACCAGCAGCCGCGTGGCGGCGTCCTTGGCGGCGTTGGGGTTGTCGGTCTTCTTCTGGATGTCCTTGACCGTGATCAGGCCGCGCAGCTCGAAGCCGTCGTTGACCACCAGGATCTTCTCGATGCGGTGGCGGTGCAGCAACTGCAGCACTTCCTCGTCGCTGGCGCCTTCGCGCACGGTGACCAGGCGATCCTTCTTGGTCATGATGTGGCGGACCGGATCGTCGAGCTTCTTCTCGAAGCGCATGTCGCGGCTGGTGACGATGCCGACCAGTTCGCTGCCGTCCACCACCGGCACGCCGGAGATGTTGCGGGCGCGGGTGAGTTTCAGCACCTCGCCGATGGTGGTCTCCGGACCGACCGTGAACGGCTCGGTGATGACGCCGGCCTCGAACTTCTTGACCTTGGCCACTTCGGCGGCCTGCTGCGCCGGAGTCAGGTTCTTGTGGATGATGCCGATGCCGCCGAGCTGGGCCATGGCCACCGCCAGGCGGTGCTCGGTGACCGTGTCCATCGCGGCCGACAGGATCGGCAGTTTCAGGCGCAGGTCGCGGGTCAGCCGGGTTTCCAGGCTGACGTCCTTGGGCAGGACGGTCGAATGGGCGGGGACGAGCGAGACGTCGTCGTAGGTGAGAGCTTCAGCCTGGATGCGCAGCATCGGCGGACCCGAGTGTGGGGAAGCGCGGCATTTTAACGCATTTGGGGCGGGGATTGGGGATTCGGGAGTGGGGATTCGCAAAGGGGGCGCCCTGCGCGGCCGGCCGTTTGCCTGCCTATCAGATGGCCGATTTCGACGACCTACCGATCCCGAATGGGCCGCGCATGCGCTTTTGCTGTTGCTGTTACTTTAACGAATCCCGAATCCCGACTCCCGTGCAGCCTTCAACGAATCCCCAATCCCGAATCCCCGCTTTCCATAGCCGAATGGCTGGTCATCCCGCCGCCTCAGCGGCCTCAATCGTGTTCTGCATCAGCGTCGCCACCGTCATCGGCCCCACCCCGCCCGGCACCGGGGTGATCCAGCTGGCGCGCTGCGCCGCCGCGTCGAAGCCGACGTCGCCGACCAGGCGGCCATCGTCCAGGCGGTTGATGCCGACGTCGATCACCACCGCGCCCGGCTTGACCCACTCGCCCGGGATCAGCCCCGGCCGGCCCACCGCCACCACCAGGATGTCGGCGTCGCGCACCCGCGCCTGCAGCACCTCCGGCGGGGTGAACTTGTGGCAGCAGCTGACCGTGCAGCCGGCGATCAGCAGTTCCAGCGCCATCGGCCGGCCAACGTGGTTGCTGACGCCGACGATGGTGGCGTTGCGCCCGCGCACCGGCTGGTCGGTGTGTGCCAGCAGGGTGACAATGCCGCGCGGCGTGCACGGGCGCAGGCCGAATTCGCGCAGCGCCAGGTGGCCGACGTTTTCCGGATGGAAACCGTCCACGTCCTTGCGCGGATCGATGCGGTGGATCAGCCGGCTGGCATCGGGGATGCCCGGCAGCGGCAACTGCACCAGGATGCCGTGGATCTTGGGATCGGCATTGAGCCGATCGATCAGTGCCAGCAGGTCGGCCTCGCTGGTGCCGGCCGGCAGGTCGTAGTCGAATGCCTCGATGCCGACCTTCTCGGCCGCGCGGCGCTTGTTGCGCACATACACCGTGGAGGCCGGATCGCCGCCCACCAGCACCACCGCCAGCCCGGGGCGCGACTGCCCGGCCGCCAGCCGCGCGTCGACCCGCGCCTTGAGCTGGTCGAGCAGGTCGTCGGCGATGCGCCGCCCGTCGAGGATGCGGGCCGGGACGGAGGAAGCGGACACGGAATCGGTCATCGGGGCGGGCGGGTGTAGAGTCGGGGGATGTCCATTGTCCCCGATTCCGCCATGACCGACACCACCCGCATCGAGGCCGCCGCCTTCCGCCGCCTATTGCAGCACCTCAACCAGGACCGCCCCGACGTGCAGAACATCGACCTGATGATCCTGGCCGGGTTCTGCCGCAACTGCCTGGCCGACTGGTACCGCGAGGCGGCGGCGGCCGAGGGCGAAGAGCTCAGCAAGGAACAGGCGCGCGAACGCGTCTACGGCATGCCGTTCGCCGACTGGAAGGCACAGCACCAGGCCGAGGCCACCCCGGCGCAACTGGCCGCCTTCGCCGAGGCGCAGCGCAAGCACGGCTAGCGATGCTGCGCTACACCGCGATCGCGGCCGCCATTCTCGCCGCAGCCTATGTGGTGGTCTGTGCCCTGCTCTACCTGGGCCAGCGCGACCTGCTGTATGTCCCGCAGGGCACGCGGGTTGCACCGGCGCAGACCGACTTCGCGCTGCGGCGCAGTGCGGGCGTGCAGGTCCGCGGCTGGCAGGTCAATCCTGGCCGCGACAAGGTGCTGCTGTACTTCGGCGGCAATGCCGAGGACCTGCGTCAGGCACGCGCGCAGTTGCAGGCCGCCCTGCCCGACCACAGCCTCTACCTGCTCGCCTACCGCGGCTATGGCGCCAGCGATGGCACGCCCAGCGAGACCGCACTGGTCGGCGATGCCGTGGCGCTGTACGACCACGTGCGTGCCGCGCAGCCGCAGGCGCAGATCGCGGTGCTGGGGCGCAGCCTGGGCAGCGGCGTGGCCAGCCAACTGGCGGCGCGCCGCGCGGTGGCGCGGCTGGTGCTGGTGACGCCGTTCGACAGCCTGGTCTCGGCGGCGCAGGCGCACTATCCGTGGGTCCCGGTGCGCTGGCTGCTGCGCGACCGCTACGACTCGGCGCAGGCCTTGCGCGCTTACCGCGGCCCGCTGCTGATCCTGCGTGCCGGCCACGATCAGGTGGTGCCTCCGGCCAGCACCGATGCCCTGCTCAAGGCCCTCCCGCAGCGCCCGACCGTGGTCGCTTTCTCGCAGGCCGACCACAACGACATCAGCGACGATCCAGGCTACATGCGGGCGCTGCAGGCGTTCCTTCGCTGAGGCTGGGCGCCTGTCGTAGACGCGGCGTTAGCCGCGACCAGGCGTTCCCGGAAGACACTGTCGCGGCTGAAGCCGCTCGTACAACTCCCCGCCAACGATTGCGGCTATGTGCCGTCACGCTCCTGCGCTGGCTCCGTCACCGGCACGCCTTCCGGATTCAGCGTGCGGCTTTCGCGCCGCGGCGGCGTGAACGGGGTCGGCGTGGGCACCGCCGGGGTGATGTTGCCGTACATCAGGCCGGTGCCGGCGCGCACCGTGCCGGCAGCGATCTCCAGTTCCAGCCGCTCGGCATCGCGACGGCGGATCTCGCGGGCGATGGAGCGGGCTTCGCTCTCGTCCATGCCCAACTCGATCAGCGCGGCCTGGCCGAACTCCACCGCGGATTCGAACGTTTCGCGGATGTGGTAGTCGACGCCGGCGGCGATCAGCTCCAGCGCGTGCTCGCGGTCGTAGGAGCGCACCAGCAGCTTGGCCTGCGGAAACTCGGTGGTGGCCAGTTCGACGATGCGGTTGGCCGCCTCGCGGTTGTCGACGCACACCGCGATGGCGCGGGCGCTGTGCGCGCCGGAGGCGTGCAGCACGTCCAGGCGGGTGCCGTCGCCGTAGTAGATCTTGAAGCCGAACTTGGCCGCGCTCTGGATCATCTCGATGTCGTTGTCGATGATGGTCACGTCCACGTCGCGCGCCAGCAGCGACTGGCTGGCGACCTGGCCGAAGCGACCGAAGCCGATGATCAGCACGCTGCCGGTGAGGCCGTCGGCCGCATCCACGCCTTCCATCGACGGCGCCTCCACCGGTGCCCAGCGCCGGTACAGCAGTACGAACAGCGGCGTCAGCGCCATCGACAGCACCACGATGGCGGTCAGGTTGGCGTTGATCTGCGCGTCGATGACGCCGGCACCGCTGGCGGCGGCGAACAGCACGAAGGCGAACTCGCCGCCCTGCGCCATCAGCACGCCGCGATCCAGCGCCTGCGCATGGCCGCTGCCGGTGAGCCGCGCGACCAGGTAGATGCACGCGGCCTTGGCCGCCATGAAGGCGAGCACGCCGCTGAGGATCAGGGTCCAGTTGGCCGCCACCACCGCCAGGTTCAGCGCCATGCCGACACCGAGGAAGAACAACCCCAGCAGGATGCCGCGGAACGGCTCGATGTCGGCTTCGATCTGGTGACGGAAGGTCGATTCGGACAGCAGCACGCCGGCCAGGAACGCGCCCATCGCCATCGACAGCCCGCCGAGCTGCATCAGCAGCGCCGCGCCCAGCACCACCAGCAGGGCGGCCGCGGTCATCACCTCGCGCGCCTTGGCCGCGGCCAACAGCCGGAACAGCGGATTGAGCAGCCAGCGTCCGGCCGCCAGCAGACCGACGATCGCCGCGGCACCGACGCCGATGCCGATCCAGCGCGACGGCGCCGAGGCATCCGCCGGCACCGGCGCCATCCACGCCACCACCGCCAGCAGCGGCACGATCAACAGGTCTTCGAACAGCAGGATCGCCACGATCTTCTGCCCCGCCGGCAGGGCGATGTCGCCGCGCTCGCCGAGCAACTGCATGACCACCGCGGTGGAGGTCAGCACGAAGCCCGAGGCGGCGATGAAGGCCACCGGCAGCGGAAACCCGAAGGCCAGGCCGACGCCGGTCAGCACGCTGGCGCAGACGATGATCTGCGCGGTGCCCAGACCGAAGATCTGCTTGCGCAGGCTCCACAGGTGCGACGGCCGCATTTCCAGGCCGATCACGAACAGGAACATGACCACGCCCAGTTCGGCGACGTGCAGGATGGCCTGCGGATCGGAGAACCAACCCAGGCCGAATGGACCGATCGCTAGGCCGGCAGCGAGATAGCCGAGCACCGAGCCCAGGCCGAGCCGCCGGAACACCGGCACCGCCACCACGGCGGCGCCGAGCAGCGCCACCACCTTGATCAATTCGCTGCTGTCGGCTGCACTCGTCATGCCCCGATTCTACGCACAAGGCCGGAGCATCCCCATGGATCGGGATGCGAGGTGAGACGCGGCGCACTGCGTGCTGCGCCCAACGCGCCTTCGTGATGCGTGCACGTGATCATGCACCGGACGATCGCGATCATGCGATCAACGTGCAGACCACGCCTCCCTTCTCCCATCGGGAGAAGGTGCCCCGAAGGGACGGATGAGGGTACGGACGCCGCCGCGAACAGCGACACCTAATGACAGCTAAGGCTCAGTGCCACAGAACTGTGCATAGTCGATATAGCCTGGAAACGGCCGCTCCGGCGCGCACAGCGGGCACTGCGGATCGGCGGACAGGCGGGTTTCGCGGAAGCGCATCGCCAGCGCGTCGAAATGCAGCAGGCGGCCGCGCAGCGGTTCGCCGATGTCCAGTAGCAACTTCAAGACTTCGTTGGCCTGCAGCAGGCCGACGATGCCGGGCAGCACGCCGAGGACGCCGGCATCGGCGCAGTTCGGTGCGAACTCCGGCGGCGGCGGCTCCGGGAACAGGCAGCGGTAGCACGGTGCCTGCCCGCGCCGGCGGCCGGCGTCGAACACGCTGACCTGGCCCTCGAAGCGCTGCACCGCGCCGTACACCAGCGGCTTGCCCAGCTTCACGCAGGCGTCGTTGAGCAGGTAGCGCGCGGGGAAATTGTCAGAGCCGTCCAGCACCACGTCCACGTCCTGCAGCAGCCGCTCGACGTTGTCGGCGGTGACCCGCTCGCGCACCGCTTCCACCCGCACGCCCGGATTCAGGGCACCCAGGCTTGCCGCGGCCGAGTCCACCTTGGCCTGGCCGATCCGCGCGTCGCCGTGCAGGATCTGCCGCTGCAGGTTGCTGCGCTCGACCACGTCGTCGTCGGCGATGCGCAACTGCCCCACCCCGGCGGCGGCCAGGTAGAAACCGGCCGGCGAGCCCAGGCCGCCGGCGCCGACCAGCAGCACGCGCGCGGCCTGCAGCCGGCGCTGGCCCTCCACCCCGACTTCGGGCAGGCGCAGATGCCGCGAATAGCGGTCGAAGAAGTCCTCCTGCTCCGGCGCCAGCGCCGGCCGCTGCAGCGGCAAGCCCTCGCGTTGCCAGCGTGTGGTGCCGCCCAGCACCGAGGCGACCTGCGGGTAGCCGGCCTGCGCTAGGAACACCGCGGTGTCGTGCGAGCGCTTGCCGCTCTGGCAGATCAGCAGCACCTCGGTGTCGGTGCCGAGATAGGCGGCCGGGTCGGCCTGCAACTGCGCGCGGGCCACGCCCTGCGCGCCGGCGGCCATGCCGGTGGCGCGCTCGTGCTCCTCGCGGATGTCGAGCAAGCGCGCACCCTGCGCCTGCCGCGCCTGCGCCTGTGCCGGGGTCAGTTCTCGAATGCCCATGCGCGCATTATCGGCGCAAACCGGGCCCGCGTCCGCCGTCCGCCGCGCCGCTCAGTACGGCACCACCTCGACCACGTCGCCGGCCTGGAACTGGCGCGCGCCCTCCTCCAATCGCAGCAGCACGTCGCTGTCGGCGGCTCCGCGCAGGCGATGCGAGCCGTCCGCAGGATTCGGTTCCGCCCACAGTTGGCCGTGCGCATCGCAGCGCATGCGCCCGCGCAGGAACTCCAGCCGGTCGTGGCGCTTGTCCCAGCCGGACGCCAGCCGTGCGCGCCAGGCCCGGTGCGGCTCGCTGCGCCGCTGCAGCGCATCCAGCAAGGGCCGCCCGATCGCCAGGAAGGTCGCCAGCACCGACACCGGATTGCCCGGCAGGCCGAGGAACAAGGCACGTTCCCACTCGCCGAACAGCAGCGGCATGCCCGGGCGCATGCGCACCTTCCAGAACAGGATGCGGCCGTGCTCGGCCAGCAGCCGCGGCAGGTAGTCCTTCTCGCCGGCGGAGACGCCGCCGCAGGTCAGCACCACGTCGAACGCCGAGGCCGCATCGGCGAGCATGGCCTGGATGCGCTGCGGATCGTCCGGCAGCGTCGGCCAGGCGGTCGGCGCCAGGCCGAGCAGGCGCAGCTGCGCCATCAGCATGTCGCGGTTGCTGTTGTAGATCTGGCCCGGCTGCAACGGCATGCCCGGCTCGACCAGTTCGTCGCCGGTGGCGAACACCGCCACGGTCGGCCGTGCCGCCACCGTCAGTTGGTCCATGCCCAGGGCCGCGGCCAGGCCGATGCGCGAGGGCGTCAGCAGCATGCCGGCCTCGAGCACGCGCTCGCCGGCACGCACGTCCTCGCCGCGCGCACGCACGTGTGCGCCGGCAAGGAGTCCGTCCGGGACCTGCACGAGACCATCGTGCTCGTGCACGTTCTCCTTGATCACCACCGTATCCGCACCGGCCGGCAGCGGCGCGCCGGTGGTCACCCGCAGGCATTCGCCGGGCGCGAGCGCCTGCTGCCGATCGGCGCCGGCGAACTGTTCGCCGGCCAGGCGCACGTCGGTCGGCGCCCCCGGGGTCAGGTCGGCATGGCGCAGCGCGAAGCCGTCCATCGCGCTGTTGGCGAACGGCGGCAGGTCGATCGGCGCCTCCAGCGGTTCCAGCAGGATGCGGCCATCGGCGCGCGACGCCGCCAGGCGCTCGCTGTTGACGGGGCGGGCACGCGCGGCGGCAGCGACGATCGCCAGCGCGTCGGTGTAGGCGATCCGGGAGGGATAGTCGGTCATGGTGGCGGCAGGATACCCGCTGCGGCCAAGTCCTGCGGCGTGTTCAGATTGCCCAGCACGAGTTCCGGCAACGCCACCGCCGCCATCCGCAGGCGCTGCTGCACCGCGCGTGGCGCATAGCGGGCGGCTGCCAGCGCCTCGTCCAGCGCCGGGCGCAGCGCGGCTACCCGATACAGCGCCACCAGCGGCTGCGCGCCGGCGGCATCCTCGACCCAGGCGCCATCGCGGCCCACAGCGGCCGCGGCCAGCGTGGCGGCCAGGTCCGGCGGCAACCGGCACAGGTCGACCGGCACGGTCAGCAGCCACGGCGTGGCGCAGGTGGCGGCGAGTGCGTCCAGCCCGGCGATCGGCCCCAGCGAACGTTCGCCCCCGGCCGGCGCTGCGACGCGGTCCGGCAGCGCCTGCAGGCCGATGGCGGCATAGCGCGACAGGTTGCGGTTGGCGCTGACCAGCACTGCGGCCACCTGCGGCGCCAACGCCTGCACCAGCCATTGCACCTGCGCCTGCCCGTCGCGTCGCAGCCAGGCCTTGTCACATCCGCCCAGGCGTTGCGCGCGGCCGCCGGCGAGAATGCCGAGGGTGATCGCGCGCTGCGGGTCCATCGTGCGGCTACTTGCCGCGGACGTGCTTCATCAGGCGCCGCTTCTTGGCGATCTGGCGCTCGGTCAGCACGTTCTTCTTGCCTTCGTACGGATTGGCGCCTTCGCGGAACATGAAGCGCACCGGCGTGCCGACCAGCTTGAAGCGCTTGCGGAAGAAGTTCTCCAGGTAGCGCTTGTACGATTCCGGCAGCACCTTCAGGCGCGTGCCGTGGACGATGAAAGTGGGCGGATTGCTGCCGCCCGGATGCACGTAGCGCAGCTTGGAGACGTGGCCGCGGATGCTCGGCGGCGGATTGCTCTCGTAGGCGATTTCCAGCGCCTGGTTGACTTCGCTGGTACTGAACTCGCGCACCGCCGAGGCGTGCGCGCGATGGATCGCCTGGAACAGCTCGCGCATGCCCGAGCCATGCTTGGCGGAGATGCGCACCGCCTCGGCCCAGCTGACGAACCCGAGCTTGCGCGACAACAGGTCTTCGGCCTGGGCGCGCTGGTAGTCGCTCTGCCCGTCCCACTTGTTGATCGCCACCACCAGGGCGCGACCGGCGTCGAGGATCGCACCGAGCACGGTCGCGTCCTGGTCGGTCACGCCTTCGCCGGCATCGAGCATCAGCACTGCCACCTGGCACTGCTCGATCGCCTGCAACGTCTTGAACGCGCTGAACTTCTCAACCGCTTCCTCGACGCGGCCGCGGCGGCGCAGGCCGGCGGTGTCGATCAGCCGGTACAGGCGGCCGTCGCGCTCCAGGTCCACCGCGATCGAGTCGCGGGTGGTGCCGGGCACCTCGGAGGCGATCATGCGCTCCTCGCCCAGCAGGCGATTGACCAGGGTCGACTTGCCGACGTTCGGGCGGCCGACGAAGGCGATGCGCATGCGCGCCGGATCGGTGTCCAGGGTCTCGCCGGCGCCCTCTTCCGGCAACCGCTCCAGGACTTCCTCGAGCAGGTCGTCGATGCCGTGGCGGTGCGCGGCGGAGACCGCAATGGCGTCGCCGAGGCCGTAGCGCGCGAACTCGGCACGCACCTGGTCCTCGTCGGTGCCGTCGATCTTGTTGATCAGCAGCAGGGTCGGCCGCGCCAGTTTGCGCAGCCAGGCCAGGATCTCGTCGTCGAGTGCGGACGACCCCTCGCGGCCGTCGACCACGAACAGGATCAGGTCGGCCTCGCCGGCGGCGGCGCGCGCCTGCTCGGCGGTGGCGCCGGCCAGGCCTTCCTCTTCGCCGGAGATGCCGCCGGTATCGACGATCACGAACGGGGTGTCCGGCGCCAGCCGGCACACCCCGTAGTGGCGATCGCGGGTGACGCCGGGCTGGTCGTGGACCAGCGCGTCACGGCTGCGCGTCAGCGCGTTGAACAGCGTGGACTTGCCGACATTCGGCCGTCCAACCAGGGCGACCAGCGGCAGCATCGCGACATCCTTCTCTTGTTATTGACCCAACCGGAACGCGGCCAGGTCGCCTTTCGTGTTCTGCATCAGCAGGATCCCGTCCGCGACCACCGGCTGCGCCACCAGCGGCTGGCGTCCGACCCGCTCGCGCGCGGCGAACTCGCCGTTGTCGAGCCGCAGCCAGTGCAGATAGCCCTTGTAGTCGCCGACCACGGCGTAATCGCCCTGGATCGCCACGCCGGTCAGCGAGCGACGCGCCAGCCCCGGCTGCGACCACATCGCCGATCCGGAGGCCTTGTCCAGTGCCCACACGGTGCCGGCGTTGTCGGCCACCACCACGTTGCCGGAGCTGACGCCGACGCCGCCGGCGCCGCCATGATCGCGGTTCCACAGCGGGCGGCCGCTCGGGCCTTCCAGCGCCACGGTCTCGTTCTTGAAGCTGGTGGCGTACAGCGTGGTGCCGTCGAGCACCGGCGCGCCGTCGACGTCGGACATGCGCTCCAGCTCGGTACGACCTTCCGGCACGCCGATGGTCTGCTCCCACAGCACGCGGCCATCCTGCATCGCCAGCGCGGCCAGGGTGCCGTCGTCGTTGCCGATGAACAGCACGCCCGGACCCGCCACCACCGGCGCGTTGCCGCGCACGGTCAGGCTCGGCAGTTCCTGCGCATTGAACCAGCGCTGCTGGCCGGTGGCCGCATCGAAGGCGGTGGTGCGGCCGTCATTGCTGCGCACGAACACCATGTTCTGCGCGATCACCGGCGCGGCGATGACTTCGTTGGGCACCTTGGCGCGCCACTTCTCGGTACCGTTGGCAGCATCGAGCGCGATCACCTCGCCGTCCAGCGCACCGACCACCACCAGGCCGTCGCCCACGCCCGGGCCGCCGGCAAAGCGCGGCAGCGGGCGCTTCTTCTCTAGCCGCTTGCGCTCCTTGGCCTGTTGCTTCTCGTTGCGCAGGCGCTGCTTGTAGGCGGCGCGCTCGTCCTTGGACAGGTTCTTGCCGGACTCGCTCTCGACCTGGCTCTTCGGCTGGTCCTCGACCTGCGACAGCTGCTGCTTGCGCGCCTGCTTGGCGTCGTATTCCCAGAGGGTCTTGCCGGTCTGCAGATCCAGCGCGTAGACCGTGCCGGAGGTCGCGGCCGCATACACCTTGCCGTCGGCCACCACCGGATGCTGGCGCACGCCGATGCGGCGCTCGCCCTTGCCGGCGTCGGTGGACCACAGCTTCACCACCTTCACCGACGGGGTGAACTTCACCAGTTCGGCCGGCTCGGCGGCCTTCTTGGCGGCCGCATCCTTGCCGGCGAACCAGCCCTTGACGGTGGTGCAGCCGGACAGCGCCAGACCCAGCAGGGCCACGGTGGCGACACGCTTGAACATGACTACCTTCATCAGATCGGCTCCGCGGCATTCGGCACGCTGCCGCCCGCATCCATCAATTTCGTTTCGACCACGCGCCGCTGCGGCGAGGCCACGTCCAGGCTGGTCAGCGCCTTGCTGTACGCATCGCGCGCCGCGTCGCGCTTGCCCTGCGCGATCAGCGCATCGCCGCGAATTTCCAGGCCTTGCGCGTCGGTGGCCGAGGCCACCAGGGGCAGCGCGTCCTGCGGCTTGCCGCTGGAAATCAGCAGCCGGGCCACGCGGTGATCGACCAGCACCTTCATTTCGCCGTCGGCCTTGAGCGCGCGCAGCGTGCTCAGCGCGGCATCGGACTTGCCGGCATCGACCTGCGCCTTGGCCAGGCGCAGCGCCGCCAGTTCGGCATAGATGTTGGCCGAGCCCTTCTGCAGTTCCGCCATGTCCTTGGCGGCCTTGTCCAGCTGATTGGCCTGGATGCTCTTGAGCACCGCTTCGTAGCGGGCATTGGCCTGGGCCAGGTCGTTGGACCGCTGCTTGGTCCACCACTGCCAGCCGATGATCGCGCCGAGGCCCAGCACGATGCCGCCGATCAGGCCGGCGCCGTTCTTCCTGAGCCAAGTGCGGACGCGTTCGCTTTGTTCGTGCTCGTCGAGCAGGTCGTCAATCGCCATGCGTACTCTCGCCCCGCCGCTGCGACGGGACATGAAATGTGGAAAGTGAGGAACCGCGCCGCCGTCACTCGGAGGCGGGCACCACGGAACCGTCAGAGGATACCGCAAAGCGCGCCACGTTCGCGCGCCTGAACGGGGTCAGGTCCACGGTACTCCCGGCATGCTGAACCTGGACCGCGGAGGCATTGCCCAGCACCACGCGCCCGACCTGGCCCGGCGCATAGGTGCGGCTCTCGCCGGCCTTCAGCAGCGCCTTTTCCACCGGCGTGCCGTCGGGCGCGAGGATCTGCACCCAGCTATCGCCCTGGAACGACAGACTCAGACTGTTCTTCTCCGGCTCCGCCGCCGGACGCGGCATCGGCGTCAGCGAGGCGATGTACGGCGCGGCGCTCGGCGCCGGGCGTGCGGCCGCCGGCGCGGCCGGTGCCGGCGCGGGGTTACCGGCGGCAGGCGTTGCGGTCGCGGCGGCGGTGCTGCCGGGCGCGCCCGGGACCACGTCCAGCGATGCGGTGCTGGGACCATTGTCGTCGGCGAAATGGCTGCGGGTGGCGTACCACACCGGCACCGCCAGTCCGGCGGTGATCACCACGTAGACCATGCGCCGGGTGGCGCTCTCGAGCATGCGCCGCAGCGGCGGGGTATGCGTGTGGCTGATCAATTCGACCGGCTGCACCGGCGCGATCTGCGCGGTCTGCAGCAACGGCTCCAGATCGACGCCGAGCAGGCGCGCATAGCTGCGCAGCTGCCCGCGGACGAACACCGGCGCGCCGAGGCGCTGCCACTGCTCCGACTCGAGTGCCTGCACCACATGCACCGGCATGCGCAGTCGGCTGCCGACGTCGTCGATGCTCAGGCCCGCCGCTTCGCGCGCTTCGCGGAGCTGTTGCCCGCAGCCTTTGGCGCCATCGAAAGCGTTCGGATTGGAATCACTGATCACAATGCACTAGCCCCGGGTGTCGTGGTCGCGGCGTCGGGAAACTCCTTGCGCAACCGCTGTTGGTAACGGCCGGCGGCAGCCTTGTCGCCCAGCCTTTGCTCAATCTGAATAGCAAGTTGTAACACGGAAGCGGTGGCAGGCGCAGCCGCCAGGCGCCGTTCGGAGAAGGCCCGCGCCTCGAAAAAGCGCCCTTGCGCGACCTCGTTGCGGGCCATCGCCTCGAGCGCGTACGCGTTGTCCGGGTCCAGGTCCAGCGCCTTGCGCAGGTCGCGCTCGCCGCGCTCGCGCTGGCCGACCTGCAGCGCGCAGCCGCCGGCGTTGGCCAGGGCCGAGGCCGGCGTGGCGTAGTCCTGGAGCGCGAGCGCGCGGTCGAACCAGGTCAGCGACTCGGCCGGCGAACCGTTCGCGCACAGCCAGGCGCCGTAGTTGTTCAAGGTCGCGCCGTTGCTCGGCGCCAGCTCCGCGGCCTTGCGGTAGTAGCCGCCGGCGGTCGCGGCATCGCCTCGGCGATCGGCGACCACCGCCAGCACGGTCAAGGCGTCCACCGAATCGGCGTCCAACGAGAGCGCCTTGCGCGCGTGCGTCTGCGCCGCGTCAAGGTCGTTGGAGGCGAGCCCATTGGCCGCGAGGCCCAGTTGCTCCTGCAAGGCCACGCGCGCCTTCACCGCGCGGTTGTCGCGGAAGGAATAATGCGGCTGCACCTGTTCGGCGGTGCGCACGGTGCCGGTCTTGGCGGCGATCCAGTTGCAGCCCGGCAAGGCCAGCACTGCGATCGCCACCACCGCGAGGGAACGCCGTTGGCTACGCCGCCGCATCCCGATCCGCCCGCGTCTGCAATTCGCGCTTGAACTCGGCCTGGCGGCGGGTGCGGTCCATGACCTGCCCCTTGAGCTGCCCGCAGGCCGCATCGATGTCGTCGCCACGCGTGCGCCGCACCATGGTCAACACCTGTGCGTCCAGCAGGATCTTCTGGAACGCGCGGATCTCGGTCTCGCCGGAGCGCTCGTAGCGCGTGCCGGGGAACGGATTGAACGGGATCAGGTTGACCTTGCCGGCGTTGGCCGACTGCACCGCGTTGTCGAACTGGCGCATCAGCCGCGCCAGTTGCCGCGCATGCTCGGGCTGGTCGTTGATCCCCTTCATCAGGGTGTATTCGAAGGTCACCGACTCGCGGCGCTTGTTGGCGCGCAGGTAGCGCGCGCAGGCGGCCATCAGTTCGGCGATCGGGTACTTCTTGTTGAGCGGGACCAGGGTCTCGCGCAGCGCATCGTTGGGCGCATGCAGCGACACCGCCAGCGACACGTCGCTCTCGCTGGACAGGCGGTCGATCTGCGGCACCAGGCCCGAGGTGGACAGGGTCACGCGCTTGTTGGCCAGGCCATAGCCCAGGTCGTCGCGCATCACGCTCATCGCGCGCACGACGTTGTCGAAATTCATCAGCGGCTCGCCCATGCCCATCATCACCACGTTGGTGAGACGGCGCATCTGGTGCGGCACGTTGCCCAGGTGCCGCGCCGCCACCCACACCTGGCCGATGATCTCGGCGGTGGACAGGTTGCGGTTGAAACCCTGGGTGGCGGTGGAGCAGAAGGTGCAGTTGAGACCGCAGCCGACCTGCGAGGACACGCACAGCGTGCCGCGGGTCTTGTCGGGAATGTACACGGTCTCGATCGCGTTCTTGCCGTCCACGCCCATCGCCAGCAGCCACTTGTGGGTGCCGTCGGCGGAGGGCTTGTCGAACACGATGTTGGGGACGACGACCTCGGCATGCTGCTGCAGCTTGGCGCGCAGCGCCTTGCCGAGGTCGGTCATCTGGTCGAAGTCGGTGACGTAGCGGTGATGGATCCACTTCATCACCTGGTGGGCACGGTAGCGCGCTTCGCCGAGGGTCTCGGCGAAGAAACGCTCCAGCCCCTCGCGATCGAGGTCGAGCAGATTCTGCTTGGCCGCCGCGCCGGTCCGCACGGGATCGGCGATGGCCAAGGGAGGATGGACAACCTCGTTCACGACGACCTCGCTTAGCGCGAAACCACTTCGGTGGCGGCGAAGAAATACGCCACTTCGTTGGCGGCGTTCTCGACCGAATCCGAGCCGTGCGCGGCGTTGGCGTCGATCGAATCAGCGAAGTCGGCGCGGATGGTGCCCGGCGCAGCGTCCTTCGGGTTGGTGGCGCCCAGCAGGTCGCGGTGCGCGGCCACGGCGTTCTCGCCTTCCAGCGCCTGGATCATCACCGGGCCGGAGATCATGAACTCGACCAGCGCATTGAAGAACGGGCGCTCGCGGTGCACGGCGTAGAAGCCCTCGGCCTCGCGGCGCGACAGCTGCTTGTACTTGGCGGCCACGACCTTCAGGCCGGCCTTCTCGAAGCGCGAGTAGATTTCGCCGATGACGTTCTTGGCGACGGCATCGGGCTTGATGATGGACAGGGTGCGCTCCAGCGCCATGGGAAGTTCTCCGTTGGGCGGGCCACTGAAGGCCCGAGGTTAACATGAAAAAAACCCGCGTCAAAACGCGGGCTTAGCCAGAATTGCGATGGACAATTCTATCCAATCGGCGCCGGCTTTGCACGGCCAGGCTGAATCGTGCTGCACAGCAGCATGACGCCACTGCCGGCCGGGCCTAGACTCAAACAATCGTTTGATTGATTCTGGCGGCCGCATGGCAAAGCAAGCGCACTTCTCGACCAAGGACCGCATCCTCAGCGCGGCCGAGGACCTGTTCGCGCAGCACGGCTTTTCCGGCACCTCGCTGCGCCAGGTCACCAGCCAGGCCGACGTCAACATCGCCGCGGTCAACTACCACTTCGGGTCCAAGGAAAACCTGGTCAACGAGGTGTTCCGGCGGCGCATGGACGAAATGACCGCCGCGCGCATGGCGCAGCTGGAGGCCGCGCAGCGGCAGCATCCCGGCCAGCTCGGCCCGGTGCTGGCCGCCTTCGTCGAGCCGGCCCTGGCCATGGCCCAGGAGCGGCAGAGCGGCGGCGCCTTCGTGCGGGTGATCGCCCGCGCCTACGCCGAGAACAACGACAGCCTGCGCCAGTTCCTGTCCGACCACTACGGCCACGTGCTGCGCGAGTTCGGCAAGGCCATCGCCGCCTGCGTGCCCGGGCTGAGCAAGCAGGAACTGTACTGGCGCCTGGATTTCCTGGCCGGCGCCCTGACCTACGCCATGGCCGACTTCGGCCTGATCAAGCGCCCCGCCGGCGTCAGCGAGGGCGCGCACCGTGCCCACGCCGCCCGCGAACTCATCCGTTTCGCCGAAGCCGGCTTCCTCGCCCACTCGGCTCCCTGATCCCGCAAACGTTGACCCACAGAGGCTGATCGCTATGTCCAATCCCCTGCTCGTCCGCCGTGCCGCCGTCCTGGGCGCGGGCGTGATGGGTGCGCAGATCGCTGCGCACCTGACCAACGCCGGCGTCGACACCGTGCTGTTCGACCTCCCCGCCAAGGAAGGCCCCGCCGATGGCGTGGTGCTCAAGGCGATCGCCAACCTGACCAAGCTCAGCCCGGCGCCGCTGGCCAGCAGCGCGCTGGCCGAGGCCATCACCCCGGCCAACTACGACTCCGGCCTGGAGCAGCTGCGCGGCTGCGACCTGATCATCGAAGCCATCGCCGAGCGCATGGACTGGAAACAGGACCTGTACAAGAAGATCGCGCCGTTCGTGGCCGACCACGCGGTGCTGGCGTCCAACACCTCCGGCCTGGGCATCAACGCCCTGTCCGACGTGTTGCCGGAGCAGCTGCGCCACCGCTTCTGCGGCGTGCACTTCTTCAACCCGCCGCGCTACATGCACCTGGCCGAGCTGATCCCGGCCAAGCACACCGAGCCGTCGGTGCTGGAAGGCCTGGAGAGCTTCCTGGTCACCACCCTGGGCAAGGGCGTGGTCTACGCCAAGGACACGCCGAACTTCATCGGCAACCGCATCGGCGTGTTCTCGATCCTGTCCACCATCCACCACACCGAGCAGTTCGGCCTGGGCTTCGACGAGGTCGACGGCCTCACCGGCCCGCTGGTCGGCCGTCCGAAGTCGGCCACCTACCGCACCTCCGACGTGGTCGGCCTGGACACCATGGCCCACGTCATCAAGACCATGGGCGACACCCTGCCGAACGATCCCTGGCATGCCTTCTTCAAGGCGCCGAAGTGGCTGGAGGCGCTGATCGGCAAGGGCGCCCTGGGCCAGAAGACCGGCGCCGGCATCTTCCGCAAGGTCGGCAAGGACATCGTGGTGCTGGACCTGCAGAAGCAGGACTACCGCCCGGCCGACCGCGCCGCGGCGCCGGAGGTGGTCGAGATCCTGAAGATCAAGAACCCGGCGGAGAAGTTCGCCAAGCTGCGCGAGAGCCAGCATCCGCAGGCGCAGTTCCTGTGGGCGACCTTCCGCGACCTGTTCCACTACAGCGCCTACCACCTGGCCGACATCGCCGAGACCGCGCGCGACGTCGACCTGGCGATCCGCTGGGGCTACGGCTGGGCGTTGGGTCCGTTCGAGACCTGGCAGGCCGCGGGCTGGAAGCAGGTCGCGCAGTGGATCGCCGACGACATCGCCGCCGGCAAGAGCATGAGCAGCGCACCGCTGCCGAACTGGGTGTTCGACGGCCGCGACGGCGTGCACGCCGCCGAAGGCTCGTACAGCCCGGCGCGCGACGCCAAGCTGCCGCGCTCCGCGCTGCCGGTGTACAAGCGCCAGCGCTTCCCCGACCCGCTGCTGGGCGAGACGTTCGCGCAGGGCGAGACCGTGTTCGAGAACGACGGCCTGCGCATGTGGCACGACGGCGACGACATCGCCGTGGTCAGCTTCAAGACCAAGATGAACACCGTCTCCGACCAGGTGCTGGACGGCCTGCAGGAGGCGGTCGGCCGCGCCGAGAAGGACTTCAAGGGCCTGGTGCTGTGGCAGCACAAGGAGCCCTTCTCCGCCGGCGCCGACCTGGCCGGCGCGCTGGGCCTGCTGCAGGCCGGCAAGGTCGATGCGTTCGAGGCGATGGTCGCCAACTTCCAGGCCACCAGCCAGCGCATCAAGTATTCGCTGGTACCGGTGGTCGCGGCAGTGCGCGGGCTGGCGCTGGGCGGCGGCTGCGAGTTCCAGATGCACAGCGCCAAGACCGTGGCTGCGCTGGAGAGCTACATCGGCCTGGTCGAGGCCGGCGTGGGCCTGCTGCCGGCCGGCGGTGGTCTCAAGGAGATCGCGGTGCGCGCGGCCCAGGCCGCGGGTCCGGGCGGCGACGTGTTCGCCGAACTGAAGAAGACCTTCGAGACCGTGGCGATGGCCAAGGTCTCCACCTCGGCGGTCAACGCCAAGGAACTGGGCCTGCTGCGCGGCACCGACAAGGTGGTGTTCAACAGCTACGAATCGCTGTACATCGCCAAGGCCGAGGCGCGCGCCCTGGCCGAGGGCGGCTACCGTCCGCCGCTGCCGGCGCGCCGCATCCAGGTCGCCGGCGACGTCGGCATCGCCACCTTCAAGATGCTGCTGGTCAACATGCTGGAAGGCCGCTTCATCAGCGAGTACGACTACGAGATCGCCACCCGCATCGCCACCGTGGTCTGCGGCGGCGAGGTCGATCGCGGCGCCCTGGTGGACGAGGAGTGGCTGCTCAAGCTCGAGCGCAAGCACTTCGTCGAACTGGCCCAACAGGAAAAGACCCAGGCACGCATCGGGCACATGCTCAAGACGGGTAAGCCGCTGAGGAACTGAGAATCGGGAATGGGGAATCGGGAATGGAAACGCATTCCCGGCTCCTCCTTCTCCCCCTAATTTTCTGCCGGAAGTAGGACTGCCGCAGATCGCGCGAATCGCTTCACGATTCCCGACTCTCCATTCCCTATTCCCGGCTTTCGGAGAAAGCCATGAGCAAACAGATCCAGGAAGCCTACATCGTCGCCGCCACCCGTACCCCGGTCGGCAAGGCGCCCAAGGGCATGTTCCGCAACACCCGTCCCGACGACATGCTCGCGCACGTGCTGCGCGCGGTAGTCGCGCAGGCGCCGGGCATCGATACCTCGCGCATCGACGACGCGATCATCGGCTGTGCGATGCCCGAGGGCGAGCAAGGCATGAACGTGGCGCGCATCGGCGTGCTGCTGGCCGGCCTGCCGAACTCGGTGGCCGGGCAGACCATCAACCGCTTCTGCTCCTCCGGCATCCAGGCGGTGGCGCTGGCCGCCGACCAGATCCGCCTGGGCAACGCCGACCTGATGCTGGCCGGTGGCACCGAATCGATGTCGATGGTGCCGATGATGGGCAACAAGGTCGCGTTGTCGCCGAGCGTGTTCGCCGACGACCATGTCGCCATCGCCTACGGCATGGGCATCACCGCCGAGAAGGTGGCCGAGGAATGGAAGGTGTCGCGCGAGGACCAGGACGCCTTTGCCCTCGCCTCGCACCAGAAGGCCATCGCCGCGATCGCCGCCGGCGAGTTCCGCGACGAGATCAGTCCCTACGAGATCGTCTCGCACCAGCCCGACCTGGCCGGCAACGTCATCGCGCTGCGCAAGAAGCTGGTCGATACCGACGAAGGCCCGCGCCCGGACAGCTCGATCGAAGGCCTGGCCAAGCTGCGCCCGGTGTTCCGCAACGGCCAGTTCGGCGGCAGCGTCACCGCCGGCAACTCCTCGCAGATGAGCGACGGCGCCGGTGCGGTGCTGCTGGCCTCCGAGCAGGCGATCAAGGACTACGGGCTGACCCCGCTGGCCCGCTTCGTCAGCTTCTCGGTCGCCGGCGTGCGTCCGGAAGTGATGGGCATCGGTCCGATCGAGGCGATTCCGAAGGCGCTCAAGCAGGCCGGCCTGAGCAAGGACCAGTTGGACTGGATCGAGCTCAACGAAGCCTTCGCCGCGCAGTCGCTGGCGGTGATCCGCGACAGCGGCCTGGATCCGTCCAAGGTCAACCCGCTGGGCGGCGCCATCGCCCTGGGCCATCCGCTGGGCGCCACCGGCGCGATCCGCACCGCCACCCTGGTGCACGGCCTGCGCCGGCACAAGCAGAAGTACGGCATGGTCACCATGTGCATCGGCACGGGCATGGGCGCCGCGGGCATCATCGAGGCGCTGTAAGCGGCGGCACCCTCCCCTCATCCGGCCCTCCTGCGGGCCAACCGATGGGAGAAGGGAGCAGCACATAGCCCCTCTCCCACCGGGAGAGGGGTTGGGGTAAGGGTCAGGCATCAAGCATTGCTGTACAGACCCGCGCACACACAGAAAAGGCAGCCTCACGGCTGCCTTTTCTGTGGGTCATTCGATTCAACCTATCCGGTCGAATCAGTTGCTTGAAGCTACTGCATCAGCACGCGACCCGCGCACCGCCCTGCAGCGGCGCGCGGCGCCAGGCTCACTCCTCGGCGAGCATCTGGGTCAGCTTCTCGCGCGCCGGCTTGGCCAGCTTCTTGTTCTCCAGCGCGAAGCGGATGGTCGCCTCGACCAGGCCCAGATGGGTGCCGCAGTCGAAACGGGTGCCCTCGAAGCGGTAGGCGTCGACTTCGTCGGTCTTCAGCAGCGCGGCGATGGCGTCGGTCAGCTGGATCTCGCCGCCGGCACCGGTGCCGGTGCTTTCCAGCAGCTCGAAGATCTTCGAGCTGAGCACGTAGCGCCCCACCACCGCCAGGTCGCTCGGCGCGTCTTCCGGCTTGGGCTTCTCGACGATCTGGGCGATGCGGCCCTTGCGGCCATCGAAGGCCTCGGTGGCGACGATGCCGTAGCTGGCAGTGTTCTCGTGCGGCACGTCTTCCACCGCGATCACGCTGGCGCCGCTGCGCTCGTTGAGATCGGCCATCTGCTTCAGCGCGCCGTCGCCGCGGTTCCAGATCAGGTCGTCCGGCAACAGCACCGCGAACGGCTCGTCGCCGATCACCGACTTGGCGCACAGCACCGCATGGCCCAGGCCCAGCGCTTCGGCCTGGGTCACGAAGATCGCGCGCACGCCGTCGGGCAGCACGTGGCGGATCATTTCCAGCTGCTCGTGCTTGCCTGCACGCTCCAGCTTCTGCTCCAGTTCGTAGGCCTTGTCGAAGTAATCCGCGACCGCGTGCTTGTAGCGGTTGGTGACGAAGATCAGGGTGTCGCAACCGGCCTCGATCGCCTCGTCCACGGCGTACTGGATCAACGGCCGATCGATGATCGGCAGCATCTCCTTGGGAACGGTCTTGGTGGCGGGAAGGAAGCGGGTGCCCAAACCTGCCACCGGGAATACTGCCTTGCGGATTCTCTTGCTCATCAGAGCCTTCTGGCCTCGCGTGCGGGGAATGGAACGATGGTAGCGGAGCCGTCGTGATCGTCTTGCTGACGCAAGGGCGCGAACTCCGGCATGGTCATGCGCAGCACCTTCTCGATGGTCTCGCTGTCGTAGTCGGCCACCGCGGCGCGCAACTGCTGCACGCCACGCAGCACGTCCTCGCGCGAGAAACTGCGCACGCCCGCTTCCAGAATCTTCGGATGCGAGGTCGGCCGGTAGTTCTCGTCGGCGTAGAACAGCGTCTCGTGCAGCTTCTCGCCCGGCCGCAGGCCGGTGTAGACGATGGCGATATCGCGTCCGGGCTGCTTGCCCGCCAGGCGAATCATCTGCTCGGCCAGCAGGCGGATCGGCACCGGCTCGCCCATGTCCAGGGTGTAGATGGCGCCATGCGACGCGGACGCCGCGGCCTGCACGATCAGCTGGCTGGCTTCGGGAATGGTCATGAAGTAGCGCGTCACCTGCGGATCGGTGACGGTCACCGGGCCGCCCTGGCGAATCTGCTCGCGGAACAGCGGCACCACGCTGCCGGCCGAATCCAGCACGTTGCCGAAGCGCACCGTCACGAAGCGCGTGCTCACCGCCTGGTCGTCCAGCGACTGGCACACCATCTCGGCGTAGCGCTTGGACGCACCGAGCAGGTTGACCGGATTGACCGCCTTGTCGGTGGAAATGAACACGAAGGTCGAGACCTTGGCAGCGACGCAGGCGCGCGCCACGTTCTCGGTGGCCAGGACGTTGTTGCGCACCGCCTCGCGGCACTGCTGCTCCAGCAAAGGCACCTGCTTGTAGGCGGCCGCATGGAACACGGCGTCGGGCTCGGCCACGCGCATGGCATGGCGGATCACCGCCGGATCGCCGCAGTCGCCGAGCACGCAGTCGATCTCCAGATCGGGGAAGGTACGGCGCAAGTCGGCATGGATGGTGATCAGCGCCAGTTCGTTGATCTCCAGCAGCACGATCTTGCGTGCACCGTGACGCGCGCACTGCCGGCACAGTTCCGAGCCGATCGAGCCGCCGGCGCCGGTGACCAGCACGGTCCGCCCGGACAGCCAGCCCTTGATCAGCTTCCAGTCCGGCGTCACCGGCTTGCGCCCGAGCAGGTCCTCGATCGCGACCTCCTTGAGCTCGCCCGGCAGGTAGTGGCCTTCGAGCACGTCGAGCAGGCGCGGCACGGTGCGGAACGGCAGGCCGGTGCTTTCGCAGATCGCCACCACGCGCTGCATGCCGGCCGCGTCCAGCGACGGGATCGCGATGACCAGCAGCTTGGCCGCGGTCTCCTTGGCGATCGCGCCGGCTTCGTCGATGCGGCCCAGGATCGGCAGGCCCTGCAGCTTGGCGCCATGCAGATGGCCGGCATCGTCGACGAAGCCCACGGGCTGATAGGCACCGGACCGGCGCAGGTCGCGCACCAGCGCCTCGGCCGCACGGCCGGCGCCAACGATCAGCACGCGCCGCGCGCTATCGTCCGAGTGCGCGATCTGATAATCCTTCCAGGCGCGGTACAGCAGGCGCGGCGCGCCCAGCAGCGCCGACAGCGCGAACGGGTACACCATCAGCACCGACAGCGGGATCGCATCGAAGCGGCTGTAGGCCAGCCCCAGGACGATCGCCACCAGGCCATAGAAACTGGCCTTGAAGATATTGAGCAGGTCGGGAACGCTGGCGAAGCGCCACAGGCCCCGGTACAGGCCGACCTTCCAGAACACCAGGCCCTGCGCCGCCAACACGATCGCGGTGTTGAGGTTCCACAACGGGAGCGGGTGCTCGCCGGGGAGCATGGTGTAACGCGCAGCGTGCAGCAGTTGCCAGCAGACCCAGACGATGGCCAGATCGTGGATGACCACGGAGGCCTTGGGAAACAATTCGGTGACTCGGTCGCGCGTGGAAAGCATCAGTAATCCGTAAGAGTTCGGCGCATCCGGTTGCGCAAAGCCAGCCAAAGCACACCTGCCGAACAGAACCAGGCGATCGTCAGACCGGCCTGCGTACCCGCATCCAGCGGTCTGCCCAACCGCGCAATTGTAATCGCGACAATGCTGAACAGACCGTAGGCGAGCGTGACGACGGTATGGCTACTGCCGGTGTGTACCCAACGCTGATAGAAATGTTGCGCGTGCGGTTGCCACCAGCGTTCGCCGGCGAGCATGCGCGAGGCCAGCGTGAAGCCGGCGTCGATGGCGAAGGTCGACAGCGGCAATGCCGGCAGCCAAGGCGCCTGCTCGCCGGCGACGATGCACCAGGCGAACAGCGCAGCGATCAGGTAGCCGAGCGCGCCGCTACCGACATCGCCGAGGAAAATGCGTGCGCGGGGATAGTTGAACGGCAGAAATCCCGCGCAGGCCACCAGCAGGACCCAGCATGGCCAACGCAGCGGCGCCGGCAGCAGGCAGGCAAATCCGACGGCGGCCAGCATCGCCTGGCTGCTGGCCAAGCCATTGATGCCGTCCATGAAATTCCAGATATTGATCAGCGAGACCGTCGCCAACCACACCAGCGCGACCATCCACAGCGGTTGGTTCGCTTTGTAGACAAGTGCAGCCAGCAGGGTCGCCGCCACCGCGTGCACCAGCAATCGGAGCCCCGCCGACAGCGAGCGGTGGTCGTCCCACCAGCCGACGCCGGCGACCAGCAGCAGGCCCGCGGCGAAGGTGGCGATCCCGGCACCCTGCTGCGGCCATTGCAGCGCCGCCCAGCCGCAGGCCAGCAGCACCGCCGCCACGATGGCCACGCCACCGCCGCGCGGTGTCGCCACGGTGTGGCTGCGCCGCTCGCCGGGCGCATCCATCAACTCGCGTTTGAGTGCGTACTGGCGCGACAGCCAGGTGCCGGCCGCGCTGAACACCCCGAGCGCCAAGAGCAGCGCGGCTCCTGCGATGGGCACTACACCACCGCGTAGTTGAGCAGCGGCTTGACCGTGCCCCACTCCTTGCAGCTAGGGCATTGCCAGTGGTGGGTCCGCGCGCCGAAGCCGCAGCGGGTGCAGCGGTAGCTGGGATTGCGCACCAGCAACTGGTCGGTGATGTGCTTGAGATCCTGCAGGGTCGCGGTGGAATCGGCGCCCTCGGCCAGGGTCAGGTCGATCAGCGCCGACTCGCCGCGCACCGACGGGCGGTCCTTGAGCTGCCGGCCCAGGTAGGAGCGCGCGGCGGAAATGCCTTCCTGCGACTCCATCAGGCGGGTCAGCGCCAGCACCGGAGCGATGCCGCGGTAGTGCTCGGTCATTTCCGAGAGAAACGCGCGCGCGCCGCTGAGATCGTTGCCGCGGCGGTAGCAGTCCATCAGCGCCGGCATGATCTCCGGCAGGTAGTCCGGATCATGACGCGCGGCGCGCTCGAAGGCGCGGATGGCGGCTTCGTCGTTGCCGTCGTCGACGTCGATGCGCCCTTCCAGGATGCCGGCGCGCACCGACTTGGCGTCGGCCTGGTAGGCGCGCGCGATCGCCGCCCGTGCCAGGTCGTTCTTGCCCGAGGCGCGATAACGGTCGGCCAGTTCGCATTCGAACTGGGCGATCAGCTTGCCCATCGGCTCGCCGGTCACCTCTTCGTAGCGGGTGGCGTTGTCGATGGCCTTTTCCCAGTCGCGCTCGGCCTGGTAGATGCCGATCAGGTGCTTGAGCGCCTGCGGGGCGCGCTGGTCGATCTGCGCCAGCTCGGTGAACACGGTTTCGGCGCGATCCAGCAGCCCCGACTTCATGTAGTCCTCGCCCAGCGCCAGCAAGGCCTGCACGCGCTGCGCATCGCTCAGGTCGCCGCGCTGGACCAGGCCCTGGTGCAGGCGGATGGCGCGGTCGACTTCACCGCGCCGGCGGAACAGGTGGCCCAGCGCGACCTGGGTCTCGAAGGTTTCCTTGTCCAGTTCGGCGATGTGCAGGAACAGCTCGATCGCCTTGTCCGGCTGCTCGTTGAGCAGATAGTTGAGGCCGCGGAAATAGGTGCTGGAGAGCCGGCTGACCTGAGTATCGCCATGGCGCTGGCCGCCACGGCGGCCGATCACCCAGCCGCTCAGCGCCGCCAGCGGCAGGAACAGGAAGAACCAGAACCACTCGGTCAGAAAGTCCATCGAAGATCAGCGTCCGTCCAAGGGCTGGTGGGCATGGGGAGAGACCGGCGCGACGGCCGGCGCAGCGGCGTTCGCGGCCTTGTTGGCGCGACGCAGCTTGGCATACAGGGGGATCACCAGGGCCGCCAGCACCAGCGAGGCGCCGATCAGCACGCCCGCGAACAGCGAGACGATGATGGCGATGCCGGAGGTGGTGGCGATGCTGGAGAACACGAAGTTGATCTGGATCGGCTGCGAATTGAGCGACCCGATGACCAGGCCGGCCAACAGCAATACCAGCAGGATCAGCAGTCGTGCAATCTTCATGAGCAACTCCAGCGTCGGGAGACACTAGATTAGCCGAACAGGCGTGGATTCCGGCAAACGCCGGACGCCGGGCTCAGGGCGTGTCGGATTCGACCGGGACGACGCCGCTCACGCGCTCGCGCAGCTCCTTGCCGGGCTTGAAATGCGGCACGTGCTTGCCGGGAAGCGCGACGGACTCGCCGGTCTTGGGATTGCGTCCCAGGCGCGGCGGCCGGTAATGCAGGGAAAAGCTGCCGAAGCCGCGGATCTCGATGCGATCGCCGCCGGACAGGGCGCCGCCCATCATTTCCAACAACGACTTCACCGCCAGATCGACGTCGTCCGACTTCAGATGCGCCTGCTTGCGCGCCAGGATTTCGATCAGCTCGGATTTGGTCATTTACGGATGCGTGCAGTGGGGTCGCAACCTGGCACGGCCCGGGAACACCGGGCCGTGCCAGTAACGCTGCGTGTGGCGGATTACTCGGACTTGTTGCCGTTCAGCTGCGCGCGCAGCAGCGCACCCAGCTGGGTGGTGCCGCCCGACGCGGACTGGTATTCCTCCAGCACTTCGCGCATTTCGGCATCGTCCTTGGCCTTGATCGACAGCTGCAGGGTGCGGCCCTTGCGGTCCATGCCCACGAACTTGGCTTCGATCTTGTCGCCGACCTTCAGGTGCTGGCTGGCGTCGTCGACGCGCTCGTTGGCGATGTCGCGCGCGGCGACGTAGCCTTCGATGCCGTCGGCCAGGTCGATGGTGGCGCCCTTGGCGTCCACTTCACGCACCACGCCCTCGACCTTCGAGCCCTTCGGGTTGGCGGCCATGTACTGGCCGAACGGATCCTGCTCCAACTGCTTGACGCCCAGGCTGATGCGCTCGCGCTCCGGGTCCACTGCCAGCACCACGGCTTCCAGCGTGTCGCCCTTCTTGAAGTTGCGCACGATGTCTTCGCCGGTGGTGTTCCAGCTGATGTCGGACAGGTGCACCAGGCCGTCGATGCCGCCGTCCAGGCCGATGAAGATGCCGAAGTCGGTGATCGACTTGATCTGGCCGGACACCTTGTCGTTCTTCTTGTGGGTGGCGGCGAAGGTCTCCCACGGATTGGCGGCGACCTGCTTCATGCCCAGCGAGATGCGGCGACGCTCTTCGTCCACGTCCAGCACCATCACTTCGACTTCGTCGCCGACCTGCACGACCTTGGACGGGTTGACGTTCTTGTTGGTCCAGTCCATCTCGGACACGTGCACCAGGCCTTCCACGCCCGGCTCGATCTCGACGAACGCGCCGTAATCGGTCACGTTGGAGACCTTGCCGAACACGCGGCTGTTGGCCGGGTAACGACGCGCGATGTTGTCCCACGGATCCTCGCCCAGCTGCTTCAGGCCGAGGCTGACGCGGTTACGCTCGCGATCGAACTTCAGCACGCGCACGTCCAGCTCGTCGCCGACGTTGACCACTTCGGACGGATGGCGCACGCGCTTCCAGGCCATGTCGGTGATGTGCAGCAGGCCGTCGATGCCGCCCAGGTCCACGAACGCGCCGTAGTCGGTCAGGTTCTTGACCACGCCCTTCAGGATCGCGCCTTCCTGCAGCTTGTCCATCAGCTGCTCGCGCTCTTCCGAGTGCTCGCTCTCGACCACCGCGCGACGCGAGACCACCACGTTGTTGCGCTTGCGGTCCAGCTTGATCAGCTTGAACTCCAGTTCCTTGCCTTCCAGGTAGGCCGGGTCGCGCACCGGGCGCACATCCACCAGCGAACCGGGCAGGAACGCGCGGACATCCTTGATGTCCACGGTGAAACCACCCTTGACCTTGCCGCTGATGCGGCCGGTGATGGTCTCGTTCTTTTCCAACGCTTCTTCCAGCTCGTCCCACACCATGGCGCGCTTGGCCTTCTCGCGCGACAGCACGGTCTCGCCGAAGCCGTTCTCGAGCGAGTCGAGCGCGACCTTGACCAGGTCGCCTTCGGCGACGTCGATTTCGCCAGCGTCGTTACGGAACTGCTCGATCGGCACGATGCCTTCGGACTTCAGGCCGGCGTTGATCACCACCACGTCGCCGCGGACTTCCACGACGGTACCGGTGACGATGGCGCCGGGCTTCAGCTTGGCCAGGTTGGCTTGGCTGGCTTCGAACAGTTCGGCAAAAGATTCGGTCATTTGAAATTACTCTAGTGGACACACGGACAGGGCGTTTTCTTCTGGAAAACAGCGACTGCCCACCTGGTTAGTCGGCCCGAACAGCGGCCGGGTGTGGAATGGAAAAACCGCAGCGCGGAATTGCGCAGCGGAGCCTTTGGAACGATCGATGGAACATGCATGTTGCGGGTGTTGCGAGGAACCGGCGGCTCCATGACGACGCCACCCTGCTGCCCTGCCCTGCGCGCCGCTCAGAGCGGCAGCAACTGCAGGACGCGGCCCACCACCTGGTCGATGTCCATCCCGGTGGTATCGAGGAGGACGGCATCGTCTGCCGGCCTCAGCGGGGCCACCGCGCGTTGGGCATCGCGTGCGTCGCGGGCCATGATCTCGCGCAGCAGGTCGTCGAATATAACCGAAACCCCTTTTTCCTTCAACTGCTTATGCCGGCGCTGGGCACGCTCCTCGGCGCTGGCGGTCAGGAACACCTTGTAGGGGGCGTCCGGGAAAATCACCGTGCCCATGTCGCGGCCGTCGGCGACCAGCCCCGGCGGGGTGCGGAAGGCCCGCTGGCGCTGCTTCAGCGCCGCGCGCACCTCGGGAATGGCGGCGATCGCCGAGGCGACCGCGCCGGTGGTCTCCAGGCGCAATTCGTCGGTGGCGTCGGCACCGTTGATGCGGACCCGCAGGCCGCCGCCGGCGACCTCGTCGAAGTCCACCCGGGTGTCGAAGGTGCAGCGCACCAGGGCGGCGGCATCGGAAATGTCCAGATTGGCCCAGCTGGCCGCGACCCCGACCGCCCGGTACAGCGCCCCCGAATCCAGGTAATGCCAGCCCAGGCGGGCGGCGACGATGCGGCTGACGGTCCCCTTGCCGGCCCCGGAAGGGCCATCGATGGTCAGGACGGGAGCGGGCTCGTTCATGCGGTTCCTCGGACGGGGGGCGGCGCATTGTAGCGCCGACGCCGACCCTGCTGGCGCAAGCAGTTGAAACCATGAAGAAAACCAGGCTATAATCGCCGGCTTACTGATCCCGCGCCATGGTTTCGGCCGTGCCGCCCTCCTTCGAATCCACAAGTTTACGCCGAGGTGTGCCATGAAAGTCCTGTCCTCCCTGAAGTCGGCGAAGGCCCGTCACCGCGACTGCAAGGTGGTCCGCCGCCGCGGCAAGGTCTTCGTGATCTGCAAGTCCAACCCCCGTTTCAAGGCGCGTCAGCGCTGATCCGACCCGGCCCGCCCTGCCGCGCCGCGCGCAGCGGTGGCCGGTCGTCGACGAAAGCCGCCTTCGGGCGGTTTTTTGTTGCCGAAGTTTGCTGTAATCGGCGTTCGTCCTCTGGGGAGTACACGTGATGAAGCATCGTCTGTCCGTCCTGCCGCTGCTGGCCGTGTTGGGCCTGGCCGGCGGCGCCCACGCCGAGACCCTGCTGGTCGATCGGGTCAAGGAGGAACCCGCGGCGGCGCTGCCCACGCGTGGCCTGAGCATGGCCCAGGTGCAGGCGCGCTACGGCGCCCCGCAGCAGAAGCTGGAGCCGCGCGGCGGCCAGAAGCGGCAGTGGCCGACCATCAACCGCTGGGTCTATCCGGCCTTCACCGTGTACTTCGAGAAGCAGAAGGTGGTGGACGTGGTCGCCAACAAGGCCGACGCCAACGAGATCGGCCCGAAGCCGGCGATCCGTTGAGACGGGTCGCACGCAAGCGCCCGATATAGGCGAATCCGTCGCAAGAGCCCGCACATCCCTGTGCGGGGACGTAAATAACAGCCGGCTTCGGCCTGGCAGCACGTGAGCAGTGGTCGCAATGTCTGATCGTCTTCGCCTTCCCGCGGAATGGGAGCCCCAGTCCGCCATCCTGATCGCCTGGCCGCATGCCGGCACCGACTGGGCCGAGCGCCTGGCCGAGGTCGAGGAGACCTACATCGCCCTGGTCGCGGCGATCGTGCGCTTCCAGCGGGTGTTGATCTGCGTGGCCGATGCCGACCTGCAGATCTATGCCGAGGCGCGGCTGCGCTCGGCGCGGGTGGACATGCAGCGGGTGCGCTTCGTCGAGGCCGAGTACGACGACACCTGGCTGCGCGACTCCGGCCCGATCACCCTGGCGCGCGCCGGCGGCGGCTTCCAGTTGCTGGATTTCCGCTTCACCGGCTGGGGCGGCAAGTTCCAGGCCGGCCGCGACGACCAGTTGGTGAGCGTGCTGGCCGACCAAGGGCTGTTCGCCGACAGCGACGTGCGCCGCATCGATTTCGCCCTGGAAGGCGGTGCCATCGACTGCGACGGCGCCGGCACCCTGCTGACCACCTGGCAGTGCCTGCACGAGCGGCATCCGCAGCGCAGCCGCGAATCGCTCAGCCACGACCTGGCCGACTGGCTGGCGCAGCAGCGCGTGCTGTGGCTGGACCACGGCTACCTGGAAGGCGACGACACCGACGCGCACATCGACACCCTGGCCCGCTTCGCCAGCACCGACGCGATCGTCTACCAGGCCTGCGACGACGCCGGCGATTCGCACTACGCCGAGCTGCAGGCGATGGGTGCCGAACTGGCTGCGTTGCGTACCGCCGACGGCGCACCCTATCGGCTGTTCCCGCTGCCGTGGGCGCAGCCGGTGATCGACAACGGCCGACGCCTGGCCGCGTCCTACGCCAACTTCCTGATCGTCAACGGCGCGGTGCTGATGCCGGCCTACGGCGACGCGGCCGATGCGCAGGCACAGGCGGTGATGGCGCAGGCCTTCCCGCAGCACGAGATCGTGCCGATCCCCTGCCGCGCGCTGATCTGGCAGAACGGCAGCCTGCACTGCATCACCATGCAGTTGCCGGCCGGCCTGCTGGCGGACTGAGCCGCCGCGCCTGCGCCGCACGCCGGCGCGGCGCAGACCCCACCCGTGCCGCCGCCGCGTGCGGCGCGGGATTCATCTCCCCGGAACCTGCCGCGCGGCCATCCGCGCTACCATGCCGGTTTACCGCGAACCTTGATTCCGCAATGACCCGAACCACTCTTTCCGTCGCGCTGATCCAGGAGCGCAACCACGGCGACGCCGCGGCGAACCTGGCAGCGATCGAATCGCGTGTGGCCGAGGCCGCCGCGCAGGGCGCGCAGCTGGTGCTGCTGCAGGAACTGCACAACGGCGCGTACTTCTGCCAGCACGAGTCGGTGGACGAGTTCGACTTGGCCGAGCCGATTCCCGGCCCCAGCACCGAGCGCCTGGGCGCCCTGGCCAAGCGCCATGGCGTGGTCCTGGTCGGCTCGCTGTTCGAGCGCCGCGCCGCCGGCCTGTACCACAACACCGCGGTGGTGTTCGAAAAGGACGGCAGCCTGCTGGGCAAGTACCGCAAGATGCACATCCCCGACGATCCGGGCTTCTACGAGAAGTTCTACTTCACCCCGGGCGACCTGGGCTTCACCCCGATCCAGACCTCGGTCGGCCGCCTCGGCGTGCTGGTGTGCTGGGACCAGTGGTACCCGGAAGCGGCGCGACTGATGGCGCTGGCCGGCGCCGAGCTGCTGCTGTATCCCACCGCGATCGGCTGGGATCCCAACGACGAACAGGCCGAGCAGGAACGTCAGCGCGACGCCTGGATCCTCAGCCATCGCGGCCACGCGGTAGCCAACGGCGTGCCGGTGCTGAGCTGCAACCGGGTCGGCCACGAGCCCTCGCCGCTGGGCGCGTCGGGCATCCAGTTCTGGGGCAACAGCCATGTGCTCGGCCCGCAGGGCGAGTTCATCGCCGAGGCCGGCGCCGAGCCCACCGTGCTGGTGTGCGACGTGGACCTGCAGCGCAGCGAGCACGTGCGGCGGATCTGGCCGTTCCTGCGCGACCGCCGCATCGATGCCTACGGCGACCTGCTGAAGCGCTACATCGACTGAGTCACGCCGCTTTGGACGACCTGCAGCTACGTGCGGCCGAGGCCGCGGATGTGCCCGCGATCGCCGCGCTCTATGCCGACCAGGTGCGCCACCACGTCAACACGTACGAGGAACAGGCACCCGACCAGGCCGAGATGCTGCGGCGAATGCAGGGCGTGACTGCGCAGGGCTATCCCTATCTGGTCGCGCACACCACCGATGGTCGTCTGGCCGGCTATGCCTACGCCAGCAGCTACCGGCCGCGCGCGGCGTATCGCTGGACCGTGGAGAACACGGTCTATGTGGATCCGGCGCTGCACGGCCGCGGCGTCGGTTCGGTCCTGCTGCAAGCACTGATTGCCGCCTGCGAGGCGCGCGGCTTTCGACAGATGGTCGCGGTGATCGGCGATCCAGACAATCACGCCTCGATTCGCCTGCACCAGCGTTTCGGCTTCGTACCGGTCGGCGTATTCCGCGGACTCGGCCGCAAGCACGGGCGCTGGCTGGACACCCTGCAGATGCAACGCCCGCTGGGCCCCGGTGCCGACGAGGCACCCTCCGATGAGTAACGCAATGAACGCACTTTCCCAGGCCGATGGCGACGACGCGCTGTTCGACGGCCAGCCGTACCGCATCGTCGAACGCGACGGCATCCGCTACACCCTGCTCGGCACCGCGCACGTGTCCCTGGCCAGCGTTGCCGCCGTGGAACGGGCGATCGGCAGCGGCCGCTTCGATGCGGTGGCGGTGGAACTGGACCCGCAACGCCTGCAGGCGCTGACCGATCCGGACGCGCTGACCAAGCTGGACCTGGTGCAGGTGATCCGCAAGGGCCGCGTGGCCCTGTTCGCCGCCAACCTGGCGCTGGCCGCCTACCAGCGGCGCCTGGCCGAGCAGTTGGGCATCGAGCCCGGCGCCGAGCTCAAGCGTGCGGTGCTGCTGGCGCGCGAACGGCAGTTGCCGGTGTACCTGATCGACCGCGAAGTGGGCCTGACCTTCAAGCGCGCCTCCAGCCGGCTCGGCTTCTTCGGCAAGCTGAAGCTGGCCAGCGGCCTGCTCGGCGGCCTGTTCGCCTCCGACGAGGTCGGCGAGGCGGAGATCGAGAAGCTCAAGCAGGGCGACATGCTCGAAGCCAGCTTCGGCGACTTCGCCAGCGAGAGCCCGGCGCTGTACGAAACCATCATCGCCGAACGCGACCGCTACATGGCCACACGCCTGCGCGAGGAACAGGCGCAGCAGCGCGCGCTGCCGCTGCCCGACAACGCCGAGCCGCTGGACGGTGCCACCGGCGCCGGCGTGCGCGAGGTGCTGGCGGTGGTCGGCGCCGGCCACCTGGCCGGCCTGGCGCGGCACCTGCAGGGCGACCAGGACGACCCGGCGACGCTGCGCAAGGCACTGGAAGACGTGCCGACCAAGAAGAAGGTGCCGTGGATCACCCTGACCCTGACCGCACTGGTGCTGGGCGGCGTGGCCTGGGGCTACTGGCACGGCGGCTTCGCGCTGGGCACCGACCTGTTGCTGCAATGGGTGCTGTTCACCGGCGGCCTGGCCGGGCTGGGCTGCATCCTCGCCGGCGGCCATCCGCTGAGCGTGATCGCCGGCGCCATCGCCGCGCCGCTGAAGCCGTTCCGCCCCGGCGTGCCGGCCGGTGCGTTCAGCGCCCTGGTCGAAGTGCACATGCGCAAGCCGGCCTACGGCGACTTCCTGGCGCTGCGCGACGACGCGCAGAACCTGCGCGGCTGGTACCGCAACCGCGTCTCGCGGGTGGTGCTGACCTTCCTGCTGACCAACCTGGGCAGCATGCTCGGCGTGTGGCTGGCCGGCTTCCGCATCTTCGGCAAGCTGGCGGGTTGAGGAATCCCGCGCGGCGGCCGACGTCGCCGCGCACGTTTCGCCCTTGTGGGAGGGGCTTCAGCCCCGACGCTTCAACGGTACGGCGTGGGGCTGACGCCCCTCCCACGGTCGGTTTTCGAGCGGGCACGCCGCCCACGCATCAGGACGCCGGATGCGCTGCCGCGGCGCGCTGCCCACGCGCGCGCCGCACCAGGCTCGCCGCGCCATTGCTGAGATCGTCCAGGATCGCGTAGATGGTCGGCAGGAACAGCAGGCTGACCACGGTCGAGAACGCCAGGCCGCCCGCAATCGCACGCGCCATCGGGTAGTAGGCCGGGCCGTCGCCGAACATCTGCGTGGTGGTCAGCGAGATCGGCACCATCGCCAGGATCGCCGTGCCCATGGTCATCATGATCGGCCGCAGGCGCTCGCGCGAGCCTTCGATCAACGCTTCGGTGCGGCCCAGGCCGCGCCGGCGCAGATTGTTGATGTGCTCGATCATCACGATGCCGTTGTTCACCACCACGCCCATCAGCACCAGGATGCCGATGAAGGCCATGATCCCGAAGCTGGTGCCGGTGATCCAGAACAGCCAGAACACGCCGAACACCGAGAACAGCACGCCGCTCATGATCGCCGCCGGGAACAGCAGCGATTCGAACACCGCGGCCATCACCACGTAGATCATCAGCAGCGCGATCAACAGGTTGAACAGCATCTGCTGGCTGGCCTGGTCGTCGTCCTGGCCTTCCACACCGTCGAAGCTGTAGCGGTAGCCGACCGGGAAGCTGACCGCCTTGAGCGTGTTCTCGATCGCCTGCTTGGCTTCCGGCGCGGTCACCTTGGCGCCGAGGTTGGCGGTGATGGTCAGTGTGGTCTGCCGGTTGGTCCGGGCGATCTGGGTGGCGGCCGCGCGCGGCTGCGCATCGACCAGGCTCAGCAGCGGCACGCTGCGCCCGTCCTGGGTGCGCACGTTGAAGCTGTCCAGATCCTCCGGCGTGGTCTGCTCGGCACCGGCGAAGCGCACCCACACCGGTACTTCATTGTCGCCGTGGCGGAACTCGCGCAGCGACGCGCCACGCAGCGCCAGGCCGACGAAACTGGCGACCTGTTCGGCACTGAAGCCGAACGCGGCGGCGCGCTCGCGGTCCACCCGCACCGCCAACTCGGTGCTGCGGTCGCCGCTGTCCACGCGCACGTCGCGCAGTTCCTTGCGCCGCGCCAGCACCGGCACCACGTCGTCGGCGAGCGCGCGCAGCGCCTCGGTGGAATCGCCGACCAGTTGCACCTGCACGGTCTGCCCGCCGCCGTTGCCGCCATCGCCGCCGTTGCTGTTGCCGACGTGGAAATCCACCCGCGCCGAGCGCGGCAGTTCCTTGCGGATGCGTTCCATCAGGGCCGGCAGATCGCGGACCTGCTTCAGGTCCACCGTCAGCGTGGTGCTGCTGCCTTCCTCCTCGCTGAACCAGGAATACACCTGGGTCACGTGGTACTGCGCACGCCGCGCATCGATGAAGCGTTCCAGCCGGGTCACTTCCTCTGCCATCTGCTCGCGGGTGTAGGCGCCCTTCCACTGGTAGCCGATGAAGACCTGCTCGCCGCCGTCGCCGCCGAACATGTCCTTCTTGGTCTGCATCATCGGGATGACGCTCAGCGCGCTGATCAGCACGATCGCGCAGACGCTCCAGCCGCGGTGCGCCAGCGACCACGCCAGCACCCGCGCGTAGCGGCGCTGCAGGCGCGGGATCAGCCCATGCGGGGAATGCACCAGCGCCGGGGTGCGCATGCGCGCCGACAGCATCGGGATCAGGCTCACCGCCACCAGCCACGACGCCAGCAGCGACACCGAGATGGTGATGGCGATCTGCGACATGAAGATGCTGATGTTGTTGGTCTCGCCGAACAGGTTGGGCACGAACACGATGCAATGGCACAGGGTGCCGGCCGACAGCGCGATGGCGACGTTGCGGGTGCCGACGATGGAGGCGCGCTGCGGCTGGTCGGGCATGCGCTCGCGCTCCTGGTAGATGCTCTCCACCACCACCACGGCGTTGTCCACCAGCATGCCCACCGCCAGCAGCAGGCCCATCATGGTCAGGATGTTGAGGGTGACCCCGGCGAAGTACATGAAACCCAGGGTGATGGCGAAGCAGATCGGGATCGCCAGGGTCACCATCAGCGTCGACGGCCAATGGCGCAGGAAGAAGAACAGCACCGTCACCGACAGCAGCAGGCCGACCGCACCGGCCTCGGCCAGCTCCGCCAGCGAAGAGGTCACCGCCTTGCCCTGGTTGTCGATGACCTTGACCTGCACGTCGCTCAGCGCCGGCTGCTTGCGGATCTGCTCGACCTCGGCCAGCACCGCGCGCGACACCTCGACCAAGTTGGCGCTGCGCTCCTTGAACACGTCCAGGCCCACCGCCGGGCGCCCGTCCAGGCGCCGGCCGTAGCTCATCCGGGTCGGTTTCAGCCGCACCTGCGCGATGTCGCCCAGGCGCAGGCCCTTGGCGTCGATGACCAGGTCGCGCAGCTCCTGCAGGTCGCGCAGTTCACCGACCGGCTGCACCCGCAGGCGCTGGCCGTTGTCGTCGATCTGTCCGGCCGAGAGCGAGAAGTTGAGCTTGCCCAGGCGCTCGCTGAGCTGGTTGAGGCTGAGGTTGTGCGCGCTGAGCCGGTCCGGGGCGATGGCGATCTCGACTTCGTTCGGCGGCGCGCCCGACACCTCGACCTTGGCCACCCCGGGAATGCGCTCCAGGCGGCGTTTGAACTCGCGGTCGAGCATGTCGTACGCGCCGGTCAGGTCGGCCGCGCCGGCCAGCCGCACCTTCAGCACCGGCTGGTCGCTGCTGGACCACTTGAACACGTTGTAGCGCCGCAGGTCCGCCGGCAGGTCGGCGCGGATCGCGTCGATGCGCTCGCGCGCGTCGGAGGCGGCGATGGCGATGTCGCGGTCCCAGTCGGAGAACTCGATGAAGATGTTGGCGCCATCGGCGGTGGCGGTCGAGCGCATGCGCTTGATCCCGGTCATCGTCGCCAGCGCTTCCTCGGTCGGCCGCACCAGGTTGCGCTCGACCTCGTCCGGGGTCGAGCCGGTATACGGCAACTGCACGAACAGGAACGGCGCGGAGATGTCCGGCAAGGCTTCCAGCGGCAGGCGGAAGGCAGCAATCAGCCCGACCACCACCAGCGACACGAAGCACATGATGGTGGTGACCGGACGACGGATGCTGAACTCGGCGACGCTCATGCCGGTGCGCCCTCGCCGTCGTGCAGGCGCCGCTCGCCGTGCTCGCGTTGCCGCGCGCGCCGCCCGCGTTCGGCGTAGTACGCATCGGCGCGGCGATCCAGGCGGTCGTAGACCACCGGAATCACCAGCAGAGTCAGCAGCGTGGACACCAGCAGCCCGCCGATCACGGTGATCGCCATCGGCGCGCGCACCTCGGCGCCCTCGCCGCTGGCGATCGCCAGCGGCAGGAAGCCGAACAGCGTGCACAGCGTGGTCATCACGATCGGCCGCAGCCGCGAGCGCGCGCCTTCGATCAAGGCCGCGCGCTTGGCCACACCCTCCTCGCGCAACTGGTTGACCTTGTCGATCAGGATGATCGCGTTCTTGGTCACCAGGCCCACCAGCAGGATCAGGCCGATGAACACCACCACCGACACCGGCTTGCCGGTCAGCAGCAGCGCCAGCACCGCGCCAACCAGCGCCAGCGGGATGGTGAACAGGATGACGAACGGGTGCAGCAGCGATTCGAACTGCGACGCCATCACCAGGTACACCAGGAACACCGCCAGGCCGAACGCGAACAGCAGCGAGCGCGCCGACTGCGCCAGTTCCTCGCCCTGCCCGCCGATGTGCATGCCGACGCCGGCGCCGAGCGGATCGCGCGCCACCATCGCGCCCACCTCGCGCACCGCGCCGCCCAGGTCGATGTCGCGCAGGTTGGCCGAGACGATCGCCACGCGGATCTGGTCGGCGCGGTGGATCTCGCTGGGGCCTGTGGTGGCGACCACGTCGGCGACCGCGTCCAGGGTCACCGGCCGGCTGCTGCCCGGATTGACGATCAGCCGGCGGATGCTGTCGACGCTGGCGCGGTCGCTCTGCTGCGCGCGCACCAGCACGTCGATCTTGCGGTCGCGGAAGCTGTAGCGGGTGGCGACGTCGCCGCGCACCTTCTTCACCACCACGTCGGCGATCTGCCGGGTGGTCAGGCCCAGCGCACCGGCGCGCTCCTGGTCGAAGCGGATCTGGATCTCGGGGAAGCCCTCCTCCACCGTGGACTTGACGTCGGCGAAGTGGCCATTGCCACGCAGCAGCGCCGCCAGCTTCTGCCCAGCGTGCTGGATGGTCTGCAGGTCCTGGCCGCGCAGTTCGATCTCCAGCGGCGTGGAGAAACTGAACAGTTCGGGCCGACTGAAACCGACCTGCACGCCCGGGTGGTTGCGCATCGTCGCGCGCATCCGCTCGCTCTGCTGCGCCTCGAACTGCGCGCTGCCGCCGCCGGCCATGGCGATGGTCAGCTTGCCGATGTTCTCGCCGCTCTCGGTGGGGTTGGCGTCGAGCCGGGTGCCGCTACCGCTGACCCCGTACAGCGCCTGCACGCCCGCGTCCTTGCCGTGCGCTTCCTGCAGCTCGCGCACCAGCGCGTCGGTCTGCCGCAGCGGCGTGCCGGCCGGCAGCTTCACGGTCATCTCGAAGCGGTCCTGCGCCAGCTGCGGGATCAGGTCGGCGCCGAGCAGCGGCGCCACCGCCAGGGTCGCGGCGAAGGCCAGCGCCGCCAGCCCCAGCACCCAGCCCGGACGCGCCAGCGCGCCGGGCAGCAGCCGCAGGTAGCCACGCTCGGCCAGCGCGTACGGCGCCATCGCCAGGTCGCTGGCCTTGCGCATCACCGGCGCGACCACCGCCACCGCGCCGCGCCACAGCCGCACGCACAGCCAGGCCACGCCGAAGCACATGCCGCGCACCGCCGCCCCGGCGCCGCGCCGGCTCCAGGCCAGCGGCTTGAGCCAGCCGCGCTGCGGCTGCCAGCGCGGTGCCGCCGGCTCCACCGGGAACGCCAGCGGCGCACGGCCTCTGAGCGAGCTGAGCATCGGGATCAGGGTCATCGACACCACCAGCGAGATCGCGATGGCGATCGCCACGGTCAGCGCCTGGTCGCGGAACAGTTGCCCGGCCACGCCTTCCACGAACACCAGCGGCAGGAACACCGCGATCGTGGTCAGGGTCGAGGCGACCACGGCCATGCCGACCTCGCGGGTGCCGACGATCGCCGCATCGAGCACGCTCAGGCCGCGCTCGCGCGCCTTGGCGATGCTTTCCAGCACCACGATCGAGTCGTCCACCACCAGGCCGGTGGCCAACGCCAGCCCACCCAGCGACATCACGTTGAGGCTCAGCCCGAGCTGGCCCATGAAGAAGAAGGTGGTCACGATCGACACCGGCAGCGACAGGCCGATCACGAAGGTGCTCCAGCCGTCGCGCAGGAACAGGAAGATGATCAGGATCGCCAGCAGGCCGCCGATCACCGCATCCTTCTTGACGTCGCCGATGGCGTGCTCGATGAAGCGCGACTGGTCTTCCAGCGTGGTCAATTCGGCGTCGGCGGGAATCTGCGCCTGCAATTGCTCCAGGCGCTGGCGCAGCGCCGCCGCGGTGGCCACGGTGTTGGCGTCGCCTTCCTTGTAGATAGCCAGTTCCACCGCTTCCTTGCCGCCCAGGCGGATGATCGCCTCGCGCTCCTTGTAGCCCTGCCGCACCTGCGCCACGTCCTTGAGCCGGATCGGCAGACCGCCAGCGACCGTGGTGGTCGTGCTGGAGGTCGCGCTCTGCGCCGCCGACGCGGCCGCGATCGCGGCTTCCGAGCCGGTGGAGGCGGCGATCGCGTACATCTGCTGCAGCGCCGCGTCGGCGGCGTTGCCGCCGGCGCCCTGGGTGGTCAGCAACAGGTTGCGGATCTCGTCCAGGTCAGCGAACTGGTTGACGGTGCGCACCAGGTAGCGCTGCGTGCCCTGCTCCAGGCGCCCGCCGGAGAGATTGACGTTCTCGTCCTTGAGCCGCGCGATCACCGTGTCGATCGGCATGTTGAGCTGCGCCAGCCGCTGCTGGTCGATGTCGACCTGGATCTCGTCCTCCAGGCCGCCGCCGACCTTGACCGCCGCCACGCCCGCCACCGGCTCCAGCTTCTTCTTCAGGTCCTCGTCGGCGTAGCGACGCAACTGGGTCAGCGCGCGCACCGCCTCGGCGTCGCTGTGCGCGGCGGTCTTGCTCGACAGCACCAGGCGCATGATCGGCTGGGTGGAGGGATTGAAACGCAGCAGTACCGGCGCCTTGGCCTCCAGCGGCAGCGACAGCGCCTCCATCTTGTCGCGCACCTCCAGGCTGGCCTGGTCCATGTTGGCGCCCCAGGCGAACTCCAGCACCACGTCGCTCTGCCCGGTGCGCGACACCGACTTGAGCTTGCGCAGGTTCTTGACCACGCCGACCGCTTCCTCCACCGGCTCGGTCACCAGCGTCTCGATCTCCGACGGCGCGGCGCCGGCGTATTCGGTGCGCACGGTCAGGGTCGGATAGCTCAGGTCCGGCAGCAGGTTGACCTTGAGCCCGTGCAGCGCGATCGCGCCGAACAGCAGCATGGTCAGCGTGATCATCGCGATGGTCACGCGGCGACGGGTGGCGAACTCGACCAGGCCGCCGCCGTGCGCAGCAGCGGGCGCAGGCGGTGCGTGCGGGTCGGGGCCGGCGCCGTGCATCAGCGCGCTCCGGTGGCAGTGGCGGGCGCGGCGTCGGCGACCGCGCGCTGCGGCGCGATCACCTGCACGCGGCTGCCGTCGCGCAGCGCGACCTTGCCGGCGGTGACCACCTGGTCGCCGGCCTGCAGGCCCTGGCGGATCTCCACCCACGGCCCTTCGGCATAGCCCAGCGTCACCGGCACCCGCGCGACCTTGCCGGCGACCACGCGGAACACCGCCGGCTCGCCATCGTCGAGCAGCGCCAGGCGCGGCACCACCAGCGCATCGGCGCGCTGGTCGTAATCGATGCGGATGCGGCCGAACATGCCCGGCTGCAGCGCCTCCGCTCCTTCGTCGAAGGCACAGACCACGCGGAAGGTGCCGCTGCCGGCATCCACCACCGGCGCGATGCGGTCGACCCGGCCACGGAACTGCTTGCCCGGCAGCGCGTCGGCCAGCAGGGTCACCGGTTGCCCGGTCTTGAGCGTGGCCAGTTCGCGCTCGGGCACGTTGAGCGTGGCTTCCAGGCGCGAGTCGTCGACGATGCGGAAGATCGGCGTGTTGATCTGCACGAAGTTGCCGGTCTTGATCGAGCGCGAGGCGATCACCCCGGAGATCGGCGCCACCACCGTCGCGTAGGACAGCTCCAGCGAGGCCAGTTGGTGCTGCGCGCGCACGTTGGCCAGGTCGTACTTGATCTGGTCGACGTCGGCCGCGCTGACCAGTTGCTGGCCCACCAGCTGTTGCGAGCGGCGGTAGTTGTTCTCCAGCTTGCGCAATTGCGCCTCGCTCTGCGCCAGCGCCAGCCGCGCGCGGTCCGGGTCCAGCCGCACCAGCGGCTGCCCGGCGCGCACCTGCTGGCCTTCCTCGGCCAGCACCGCCAGCGCCACGCCGGAGGTCTTGGCGACCACCTGCGATTCGGCGCGGGCCTCCAGCGCCGCGGTGCCGCTGTAGCTGGCCGCCACCGCGCGACGGCTGGCCGCGGCCACCTCCACCGGCACCGCTTCCGGCGCCTTCTCGCTGTCGGCCGCCTTGGCCTTGGCCTCCGCCGCCGGCTTGCAGCCGCCGAGCAGCAGCGTGGTGGTGACCAGCAGCGCGGCAGCGCAAGTGGCAGTGCGGCGCGGAAGCGGTCGCGTCATCGTCGTATCCCCGGTGGATGGCGTAAATGGTGTTGTAGATAAGTAGATCACCAATAAACGCCGTGCCGAATGCCCCAAAGGTCACGGGTCCGCCGCGGCGGCCAGTTTCGGAGCCGCGAAAGGTGAGGCTATACTCGGGCCGTTCCGTGTTCCCCCACGCCGGAACCCCAATCCGTCCTCCGGACCACGAAACCATGCGCACGCAGCCGCTAGCCGCTTGTTTTGCTCTGGCCGTACTCGTTTCTGTTGGGGCCGCCCCGGCCGTGGCGCAGACCGCGCCGGCGCCCGCCGCTCCCGCCGCCGCAGCCGCGGCACCCGCGCCCATTCAGGGCAATGCCGCCAACGGCCGGGTGCTCACCTACACCTGCCAGGGCTGCCACGGCGTCACCGGCTACAAGAACGCCTATCCCAGCTACCGCATCCCCAAGATCGGTGGGCAATCGGCGCAGTACCTGACCCAGGCGCTGACCGAATACCGGCTCGGCAAGCGCAAGCATCCGACCATGCAGGCCCAGGCGGAAAGCTTCTCCGACCAGGAGATCGCCGACATCGCCGCTTTCCTGTCCACCCTCAAGTAGGCCTCCCATGCCGAACGCCGCGCACGCCTTGCGTCCCGCCCTCGTCCTGCTTGCCGCCCTGTGCCTGGGGGCCTGTTCGCAATCGCAGGTGGAATCCACCAGTAAATCCGCCGGCGACCCGGGCCACGCCAGCGGCGAGCACGGGTCCGGCTCCTCCGCCGGCCTGCCCGGCGGGCGCATCGAGGCCGGCGACAAACTGGCCCACGCCAAGGGCAAGGCCACCGGGCAGAGCTGCATCGACTGCCACGGCGCCGACGGCAACGCGCCGATCGACCCGACCTACCCCAAGCTCGGCGGCCAGTACGGCGACTATCTCGCGCATGCGCTGCAGGCCTACCGCGGCGGTACCCGCACGCATCCGCTGATGAGCCCGCAGGCGGCGCAACTGAGCGACCAGGACATCGCCGACCTGGCCGCCTACTTCGGCTCGCGCAGCAGCCAGTTGCGCGATTTGCACGGTGTGAACTGAGCGGGCGACGTCCGCCGGACCAGGCATGTCGGATGACGTGCGCGGCGGCGCGCACCACGCTGCGCCGAGCAGCGGCGACGGGATGGCGCTCAGCGCGCTGCGGATGCGCCGCCGTCGAGGCGTGACAAGCTCACCGCCACTTTCGCGTGGTGCGCAAACCGGTATCGCTCCGCCCCTATCCGACGACGTGAGGCACACACGTAGGAGCGGCTTCAGCCGCGATGGGCGTTCCCGGGAACGCCCGTCGCGGCTGAAGCCGCTCCTACGAAACAGCGCGTCGTGCGCGGCACGCCGCGACGAGGCTCTCGGAGAACGCCGTGCCGGCTGAAGCCGCCCACGCGTCCGTTTCGCGTGCGCTGAAAGCTGGTGATGTGCAGCGCCCTCTTCTGACGCCGAGCCCGCACCCGCCGCTCAGCGACTGCCGTTGTCTTCCTGCAGCTCGCGCTTGAACGGCACGTTCGGCGGCGGCCGCGCGCCGGCCGGCTGCTCGTTGAGATTGGGATCGGTGATGCCGCAGCCGCCGCCCACCTGCAGAATCGAGATCACGCAGGAAATGCTGCTGGTGGTGCCGGGAATCGGGATCTTCACTGACTTGATGCCGCGCCGCACCCACTCTTCCAGCAGCGTCGCGTTCGGCAGCCAGTACTTGTCGAACGAAGTCGGCGTGTAGTCGTACGGCGGACGCTTGAGCCACTCGCCAGCCTTTTCGATGCGATCGCGCGTCCAGGTGTCGGTCTCGGAACCGGGCGCGCTGCGCGCCGGCGCCTGCTCGTTGCCGCGGCCATCGGCCAGGCGCACGCTGCCGTCGGCATTGAACAGACCGCCGCCCTTGCTGGCGCCGGCACCGGCATCGCCCGGGCGGTTGCGTGCGGCCGCGCCCCAGTCGTCGCCGCGTTGCGGCGTGGCCCAGCCGCCATCGCGGGCGACCGGCGCCGGGCCGCTGCCCGGGCTCGGCGCCTGGCTGCCGGGCGGCGCGGTGCCGGCGGCAGGCGCCACCGGCTTGGCCGACGCGCTGGCGGCGGCGCCGGGCGAGGCGGCCGGTGCCTGCGGCGGGGTCGGCGCGCTGGCCGGGGCGGTGTCCGGGCTGGCGGCCGCCGGCGCCGGCGTGGGCGCGGTCGCCGTGGCGGTGCTCGGGGTCGGCACTTCGATCTGGCGCACCTGCGGCACGTCGGCGCTGCGCAGCACCGGCGTCGGCGCCGGCGTGCGCAGCTGTGGTGCCGGAACCTGCACCTGCGGCAGCGGGGCCGGCACCTCGCGTTCGCGCACCTGCACCTGCGGTGCGGCGGGGCGCGGCACCGCGATGTCGCGCGGACGCAACTGCGCCACGGTCGGCACGTCGGTGACCACCTCGACCTCGCGCACCGGCACCTGCACGTCGGGCGGCACGACCGGGCGCGGTGTGGGCACCGGGACACGCACGCTCGGTGGCGGCGGCAGCACGAAGTCGCGCGTGGGCGTCGGCGTTTCGGTCACCTGCAGTGGCTGCTCCGCCGGTGGCGGTGGTGGCGCACTGGCCGTGGTCGGCGCGGGCGCCGGCACTGTCGGGGTCGGCTCCGCGGCCGGTGCAGGTGCAGCAGCGGCTGGCGGCGTCGGGCGCGGCCGCGCGGACGCGGCGCGCTGCGCACGCGGCGGGATCGGCGACGTCGCCTCCGTGGACGCGGCCGCCTCGGCCGGCGCCCCGCCACCGCTCTCGGCGGGCGTGCCGCGGCCGACGAATTCCACCTGCACGCGTCCGGCGGCGTCCGCGTCGGTGCGCGGCGGCAGCCAGCGTACGAACGCCACCCACAGCAGGAAGATGGCAAACAGTAGATGCAGCAGCAGGCTCAGCAGCACGGCGAGGCGCCGCCACCAGCGCTGGTCGTACGGCGCCGGATCCCAGTGCTGCCACCACAGGCGGCGGAACGCCTGCCACAGCGGCAAGGCCGGCAGGCGCGTGGTCACCGGCGGCTGCGCCGGCGGCATCGCCGCAATCAGCTCCGGGGCGGCGAACGGCCGCGGCACGGCAGGTTGCGCCGCGATCCAGTGCGCCCATGCGTATGGCAGGCCGCTGCGGCGGTCGCGCAGCAGCTTGCGCGGCGTGCGCGCCAACAACACATCAAGGATGTCGGTGGCGCGCGTCACCGGCAGCGGGACGTCAGGCGGCCGAATCGCGCGGAATGTAGGGAGCGCTGCCGCTGTCGTGGTCGGTGGCGTCGCGCACCGCGGTCACCCCCGGCACCCGGCCCATCAGCGTCTTCTCGATGCCCTGCTTCAAGGTCACGTCGGCCATGCCGCAGCCGTGGCAGCCGCCGCCGAAGCGCAGCAACACCACGCCATCGGCGGAGACTTCCTGCACCGCCACGCGGCCGCCATGCTGGGCCAGCTGCGGATTGACCTCGTTCTCCACGACCCAGCGCACCCGCTCCACCAGCGAGGCCGCTTCGCCCGGGGCTTCGCCCTTGATCTTCGGCGCCTTGATGGTGAGCTGCTGGCCGGTGCCCTGGGTGACGTAGTCGATTTCCGCGCCGTCGAGCCAGCCGACGCTGTCGGCCGCCACGTACAGGGTGAAGCCGGCGCAATCGATCGCCCATTCGTCGCCGGCCAGGTCGGCCGGCTCGGCGAACTCCAGCCGTGCGTCGGCACGCGGGGTGCCGGGATCGACCGCGCTCAGGCGCACGCCCATGCCGGGCACGGCCTCGCGTTCGAGCAACTTGCGGAAATGGGCCTGTGCGTTGTCTGAGATCTGGATCATGCGGGTATTCTAGACCCTTCCACGCCCTGCGCTCATCGCGGGCGGTATGTTGATCGGCCCTGTCCGTTCCACCGCAGAGACTCTCCATGAACGACCTGATCCCGCTCGCCCAGGCCCATTGCTCGCCCTGCAAGGGCAGCGAGTACAAACTGACCCAGGCGCGCCTGGCCGAACTGCTGCCGCAGGTGCCCGGCTGGGAGGTGATCGAGAACGGCAACGCGATCAGCCGCACCTTCCGCTTCCCCGACTATTACCGCACCCTGGCCTTCGTCAACGCGCTGGCCTGGATCGCGCACCGCGAGGACCACCACCCCGACCTGGGCGTGCACTACGACCGCGTGGTGGTGCGCTACTCCACCCACGACGTCGGCGGCCTCAGCGAGAACGACTTCATCTGCGCCGCCAAGGCGTCCGCCCTTCCGGAATGATCCCGATGACCGCTACCGATGCCGTCCGCCGTCTGGTCCCCCTGGCCTGCCTGAGCGCCGTGCTACTCAGCGCCTGCGGCCAATCCCAGCAATCGCAGCAACAGACCGTGGCCCAGCCGCCGACCGAGGTCGCCGCGGTGAAGACGCCGCCGCCGGACTACCCGATCGACGTGGCCTGCGCCGGACTCGGCGGCACGGTGGTGCTGAAGGTGGTGGTCGGCGTGCAGGGCAAGCCGACCGAGGTGGCCGTGGTCACCGGCAGCGGCCAGGCCAAGCTGGACGCCTCGGCGCAGGACGCGGTGCGCGGCTGGACCTTCAAGCCCGCCACCCGCAACGGCCAGGCGGTGCCGTGGACCATCCAGGTGCCGGTGAACTTCAATCCGCCGCAGCCGCGCCCGGACCGCTGCTTTGCGCTGGACGCGCAGGCGCATAAGGCCGGCTGACCCACGGGCGCGCGCGCCGCGCCTTCACGCGGCACCCGCACCGCGCCGGGTGTGATCGACGCCCCTTCCTCGGAGCCGCCGGCGCATGCTGGACATCCCACTGCACAATGTCCTGGTCGCGCTCGGCGTGACCCTCGCCGCCGGCCTGGCCACCGGCCTGGGCAGCGTGCTGGTGTTGTTCAGCAAGGGACCCAATCCGCGCCTGCTCGCCTTCGGCCTGGCGTTCTCCGCCGGCGCGATGGTGTACGTGTCGCTGACCGAGATCCTGGGCAAGTCGATCGCCGCCTTCAGCGAGGCCTTCGATCCGCGCCTGGGCCAGGCCTATGCCACCCTGGCGTTCCTGGCCGGCATGGTGATGATCGTGACCATCGACCGGCTGGTGCCCAATCCGCACGAAAGCCTCAACAGCCGCGATCCGCTGTTCCGCGACGACAACCGCGCCTACGTCAAGCGCGTCGGCCTGCTCACCGCCGTGGCGATCACCGCGCACAATTTCCCCGAAGGCCTGGCCACCTTCTTCGCGACGCTGGAAAGCCCGGCGGTGGGCATGCCGCTGGCCTTCGCCATCGCCGTGCACAACATTCCCGAAGGCATCGCCATCGCGGTGCCGGTGCATTACGCCACCGGACGCAAGTCCTATGCGTTCGGCGCCAGCCTGCTGTCCGGCCTGGCCGAACCGCTCGGCGCGCTGATCGGCTATGTCGCGCTGGCGCGCTTCCTGTCCGATGCGGTGTTCGGCGCGGTGTTCGGGCTGATCGCCGGGGTGATGGTATTCCTGGCCCTGGACGAATTGCTGCCGGCGGCCAAGCGCTATGCGCAGGGGCACGAAACGGTGTACGGCCTGGTCGCGGGCATGGCCACGCTGGCGCTCAGCCTGGTGCTGTTCCGCCTGTCCGCACCGGTCTGAGCGGGCGCGCCGAGGTCGGCTGAACGCGCGCTCGCTGGCCTGCGCGACCGCGCCGCGCAGAAAGGTCGCAGACACCCAAGGCGGCGCATGCTGCGGCCACCTTCGCCCCGCTCGATGAGGTGTCGCATGGATCTCCGCCCCCTGCCCCCGGCCAGGCTGGCCCTGTTCACCGCGCTGAGCGTGGTGGCGTTGGGTGCCTGCCAGCGACAAGACGCGCCCGCTCCCGCGGCACAGGCCGATGCCGGCGCGCCCGCCGCGACGCCCGCGGCTGCGCCCTACGTCCCGCCCACCGCCGACCAGCTGTATCAGCTGGTGGCGCCGATCGCGCTGTTCCCGGACAAGCTGCTGGCGCAGACCCTCGCCGCCTCCGTGTATCCGGACCAGGTGGTGTCCGCGCAGGACTGGCTGCGCAACAACCGCACCCTGTCCGCCACCGACCGCCTGCAGGCGGCCGCGGCGCAGCCCTGGGACCCCAGCGTCAAGGCGCTGACCGCCTTCCCCGACGTGGTCGACCAGTTGGCCGGCAACGGCGACTGGACCCGCGCGCTGGGCGATGCCTATGCCCACGATCCCAATCAGGTGCTGGACGCGGTGCAGGTGATGCGCCAGCGCGCGCAGGCGCAGGGCCACCTGCGCAGCACCCCGCAGCAGCGCGTGCAGGTGGTGCAGCGCACCGTGGTGGAACCGGCGCCGGCCTATGCCGACGCGGTGCCGCCGCCGACCCGCACCATCGTCATCGAGCCGGCGCAGCCGGACGTGGTCTACGTGCCGCGCTACGACCCCGACGTGGTCTACGGCGCCCCGGTCAACGTCTACCGCGAATACCGCTACCGTCCGCCGCGCCCCTACTACGACACCGGCGACCTGGTCACCGCCGGCATCATCTCCTTCGGCGTCGGCGTGCTGGTCGGCGACGCGCTCGAACACCACCACCACAGCGTGTTCGGCTGGCTGGAACCGGCGCCGCCGTGGCACAGCTGGGGCTGGAACAACTGGGGGGTGAACTGGAACGCGCCGCCATCGGCGCCGAACTACGTGGTCTACCGCAACAGCGTGTACGCGCCGCGCACCACCATCATCAACAACCACTACGACAACCGCAGCTACGTGCACAACGACTACCGCGGCGCGCCGCCGCCGGCGATGCCGATGGGCGGGCCGGCCGGGCAGCAGGCCTTCGCCGCCGCGCATGCACCGGGAGCGGCGATGGCCGCTGCGGCGATGGCGGCGCGCACTCCGGCGGCCGCGTTCGGGCCGGCCCGCGCCCAGCCGCCGGCGATGCCGCAGACCATGCCGCACTTCACCAGCCAGATGCTGCAGGCCGGTCGCCCGGTGGCAGCGATGGCACCGCCGGTGCAGCGCTTGCCGGCTCCGGGCACGCCAGCGGCCATGGCCGCCGCGCGTGACCAGCGCCTGCTGCCCGGTTTCGCCCAGCGTGCCGCGGCACCGCAACGCAGTGTGGCGATGGCGCAGCCGAATGCGCCACGCACCACGCCGTCGATGCCGGTGCCGCAGTTCCATGGCCGGCCGGTGCCACAGGCACTGTCGCCCACCCCGACGCCGCGCGAAGCGGTCGCCAACCACGGCGGCATGCCGGCGCCGCGCTTCGCCGAACCGCCGCGGCACGGCGACCCGGGCATGCAGCCGTCCGGCTTCGCCCGCGAGATGGCCCGCGCGCAGCCGCCGCGCGCGGCGATGCCGGCCGAAGCGCCGCGCGCCCAGGCCTGGCACGCGCCGGCGCCCGAGCGCGAGACGCGCGCGCCGGAGATGCCGCGCGAGGCGATGCGTGCGCCGATGCCGGAACCGCGCCAGGAGCAGCGCGTGGCCCGGTTCTCCCCGCCGCCGCGCATGCCGGCGCCGCGGCCAGCCGAATCGCACCCGGCACAACGGCCGGCCCCGGCCCACCATGACGGGCACCGCGACCACGACCATCACGACAGCTGAGCGCAACGCGGGGGCGGCCGCATGCCGCTCCCGCCGCGCCGGCCTCAGCCGAGGCGGTTCAGTGCCTCGGCCAGTTCGTCGGCCAGCGGCGCATTCAATAGATAAGGTGTCTTGCCGGCGTCCAGGGCGAACTCCAGCGAGGCGGCATGCAGGAACAGGCGCTTGAGCCCGATCTGCTCGCGCAGGCGCTTGTTGACTGCCGGATCGCCGTACTTGTCGTCGCCAGCGACCGGGTGCCCCAGGTGCTGCGCATGCACGCGGATCTGGTGGGTGCGGCCGGTCTCGATCCGCACCTCGCAGTAGGAATGCCCGCCACGCCGCTCCAGTACCCGGAAATGGCTCAGCGACGGCTTGCCCGCCGCATTCACCTGCACGTGGCGCTCGCCGCCCTGGCGCAGGCCGATGTGCAGCGGCGCGTCCACGCTCATGGTGCCGTCGGGCATGCGCCCGACCAGCAGGGTCAGATAGCGCTTGCTGATGCCGCGGCCCTGGACCCGGTCGTCCTCGCGCATCAGCGCCTGCAGTTCGGTCAGCGCCGAACGCTTCTTGGCCACGATCAGCAGCCCGGAGGTGTCGCGATCGAGCCGGTGCACCAGTTCCAGCGACTGATTGGGACGCAGCGCACGCAGCGTCTCGATGGCACCGAAACTGATGCCGCTGCCGCCATGGCTGGCGACCCCGGACGGCTTGTTCAGCGCCAGCAAGCGCGCGTCCTCGTACACGATCGCCGCCTCCAGCCGGGCCATGAACGCATCCGGTGGCGCGCTCTTCTCGCCCTCCTCGGTCAGCCGCACCGGCGGGATGCGCACCTCGTCGCCGGCCTCGAGCTTGCGCTCGGCCTTGGTGCGGCCGCCGTTGACCCGCACCTGGCCGCTGCGCATCAGCTTGTAGATCAGGCTGCGCGGCGCGCCCTTGAGCTGGCCGAGCAGGAAATTGTCTACGCGCTGTCCGGCCCTGTCTTCCGGGACCTTGAGAATGCGCACCGCGCTGGTCGCGACATCGCGCGGCTTCGGAGGGATCGGGGGGGAAGTCATCAGGCAGTTTATTCTGTTACACTCGGGGGGCGAGATAAGGGTTTGATTTCGTTGGAAGTTAGTTGAGGGCCAGAAGCCCGGCTTACGACGATTCCGGCACAGTGCGCGACCACCGCCCCCGGGGCGGCCATGTTAGCGGCTCACCGGCCTGCCCGGCCATCGCCGGATGCCGCAAGCGTCCGCGCTGAACATGCCCCGTGCGGCGCCCAGCCTGGCTGGAGTCGCCGCCGGTCCTGAACCACCTAAAAGCAAAAAGCGCTCCCGCGGCTCGCCGTGGTGTCGTAGCGCTGGAAACCCAAGACGCCCACCCCGCGCCTGCGCGATGGGCGACGAAGCGTGACCAGAAGCGAAACCCCATGGCGTTCCGCGCGGTAGCAGCGCGAGGAACGCAACAATGAAGCGAATGCTGATCAACGCCACGCAGGCAGAAGAACTGCGTGTGGCCATCGTGGACGGCCAGACCCTGTACGACATCGACATCGAGCAGCCGTCCAAGGAACAGAAGAAGTCCAACATCTACAAGGGCCGCATCACCCGGCTCGAACCCTCGCTGGAAGCGGCCTTCGTCGAATACGGCGGCGAGCGCCACGGCTTTCTGCCGCTGAAGGAAATCTCCCGCGATTACTTCCAGGCCGGCGTCGACCACAACAAGGCGACGATCCGCGAACTGCTGCGCGAGGGCCAGGAAGTCGTGGTGCAGGTGGACAAGGAGGAGCGCGGCAACAAGGGCGCGGCCCTGACCACGTTCATCTCCCTGGCCGGCCGCTACATGGTGCTGATGCCGAACTCGCCCAGCGCCGGCGGCGTCTCGCGCCGGATCGAGGGCGAGGACCGCGCCGCGCTGAAGGAAGCGCTGGACAAGCTGAACATCCCCGACGACATGGGCGTGATCATCCGCACCGCCGGCGTCGGCCGCGATGCCGAAGAGCTGCAGTGGGACCTGGACTACCTGCTGCAGGTGTGGAAGTCGATCGCCGAGGCCGCCCTGGCCAAGCCGGCGCCGTTCCTGATCTACCAGGAATCGCGGCTGATCATCCGCGCCCTGCGCGACTACCTGCGCGCCGACATCGGCGAGATCCTGGTCGACACCGAGGAGATGTACGGCGACGCCAAGGAATTCATGCAGCAGGTGATGCCGCAGAGCCTGCGCAAGCTCAAGCACTACACCGACGACATCCCGCTGTTCAACCGCTTCCAGATCGAGTCGCAGATCGAGGCCGCCTACGAGCGCAGCGTGCGCCTGCCCTCCGGCGGCTCGATCGTGGTCGACCAGACCGAGGCGCTGACCGCGGTGGACGTCAACTCCTCGCGCGCCACCAAGGGCAGCGACATCGAGGACACCGCGTTCCAGACCAACCTGGAGGCGGCCGAAGAGGTCGCGCGCCAGTTGCGCCTGCGCGACCTCGGCGGCCTGGTGGTGATCGACTTCATCGACATGGCCTCCAACAAGCACCAGCGCGAGGTCGAGAACCGCCTGCAGAACGCGCTCAAGTACGACCGCGCGCGCGTGCAGATCGGCCGCATCTCGCGCTTTGGCCTGCTGGAGATGAGCCGCCAGCGCCTGCGTCCGTCGCTGGGCGAATCCAGCCAGATCGTCTGCCCGCGCTGCGATGGCCACGGCCGCATGCGCAGCGTCGAGTCGCTGTCGCTGTCGATCATCCGCGTCGCCGAAGAGCACGCGATGAAGGAGAACACCGGGCAGGTGCTGGTGCAGGCCCCGGTGGAGATCGCCAACTACCTGCTCAACGAGAAGCGCCGCGCGCTCAGCGAGATCGAGAAGCGCCACGACGCGCCGATCGTGATCGTGGCCGACGAGCAACTGCACACCCCGCACTACGAAGTGACCCGCCTGCGCGAGAACGAGCTGGGCGAGGAAAGCACCAAGCCCAGCTACCAGCGCGGCACCCCGCGCAAGCTGCCGGTGCATGCGCTGACCAAGGCGCAGTTGAACATTCCGGCGCCTGCGGTGACCAATGTGAAGCACTCGCAGCCGGCCCCGGTGCGCGAAGTGGTCGAGGAACCGGCCGCCGCGCCGGCACCGGCCCCGGTCGTCGCGCCCGCCCCGGTCGCACCGCCGGCCACCGGCGTGGTCGGCTGGCTGAAGCGCATCTTCGGCGCCGGCGACAGCCCGGCCCCCGCCCCGGCCGCCGCCGAGCCTGCGCAGCGCCAGCGCCCGCAGGACGGCAACCGCAACCGCAACGACCGTGGCGATCGCAACGCGCGCCGCGACGGCAACCGCAATGGCGGCCAGGGCGGCAATGCTGCCCGCGGCAACGGCCACAACGGCGGCGGCAACGCGCGCCGTGACGAGCGCCGCGCCGGCAACGGCAATGGTGCCGCCGCGCCGGCCGGGCAGCAGAACCAGCAGCCCAAGGCGCCGCGCAACGAGCAGGCCACGCAACAGGCCAAGCCGCAACAGCAGCCGCAGACGCCCAAGCCGCCGAAGCAGCAGCAACCGCAGAACCCGCCGCGCCAGCCCAAGCCGCAGCAGGAGCCGGCACAGGCCGCCGCCCAGGGCGACAAGCCGCCGCGTCAGCCGCGCGCCGAGGAGGCCGTCGCCAAGCAGCAGGCCGCGCCTGTCGCGACCACGCCGGTGACGCCGGTGCAGGACGCCACCACCCTGGCCGCCGCGGCGGTCGCCGGTGGCGCGATCGCCGCGTCCCAGGAGCCGGCAGTGGCCGTCGAGGCTGCAGCCGCGCCGGTGCAATCGGCGCCGACCGCCACAGCGGCCAGCATCGATGAGCGCGAAAGCGCCGCCGAAACCGCCCAGGCCGTGCCTGCCGGCGAAGGCGCCGAGGGCGAGGACGGCACCGGCGATGCCGGCGGCCGCCGCCGTCGCGGCCGTCGTGGTGGCCGCCGCCGCCGCCGTGGCAATGGCGAAGCCGGCGCCGCCGGCGATGCCGCCGGTCTGGACGATGCCGATCTGGATGCCGGCGACAGCGACGGCGAAAGCGCGCAGGCGCCGAGCCGCAGCCAGCCGGAGTTCGACTTCGATGACGACGCTGCCAGCGACGCGCCCGCGTCCAAGCCGCAGCCGCCCGTGCAGAAGGAGCAGCGCGAGCCGCAGGAAAAGCGCGAACCGCGCCGCGAGCGTGCAGCTGCCGCCAGTGCACCGGCACCGGCCGACGACGCAGCCCAGGCCCCCGCGCCGATCGCCGTCGACCCCGTGCCTGCGCCGGCCACCGCACCGATGCAGCCGCCCGCGCCGGCCGACGCCGTGATCGCAGCGCCTGCGCCGGCCGCGCCGGCCGCTGCGACCCAGGGCGCCAGCGATGCCGCCGTCGCCCACGCCGACACGGTGGTGGCTGCCGCACCTGCGGCACCGGCAGCGGTCGCCGAGACGACGCCGGCAGCGCAGCAGACCGTGGGCACCGAGCGCGCCGCGGCACCGGCCGAACGCGCAACGCCAGCCGCCGCACCGGCCGCGCCGCAGCCGCAGGCGGTCACCACCGCCGTCGAGCAACCGACCGCGACCGCCGCCAAGGCGCCGGTCGCGGAGCCGGACGCCGCGGATGCCACGGCCACGGTCGAGGATCCGGCGAGCGTGACCGCGCCGGCGGCAGCCGCAGCCGCGCCGAGCGCAGCACCGGCCGTCACCGCCACGCCCGCCGCTTTCGCGGAGCCACGCGCGGAAGAAGCTGCCCCGGCCAAGCCGGCCTACGCGCCCGTGCAGACCACCATGCTCGACGCCTTCGCCGATGCACCGGCGAAGGTCCCCCACGGTGGTGATGCAGCGGCCGCCGCGCCGACCGAGGCCGCATCGGCCACGCCGGCAATCGGCGGTACCGCAACCTCCGTCGCTGCTCCGGCTCAGGCGACGCCGACGCAGGCGGAGAGCGCGGCTGCGGACGAGGCGGCGCGGAAGGAACGCGAACGCGCTGTTGCCACAGCACAGTCCGCAACGCATGCGCCGCATGCCGCGGACAAGGCGGATGGCGACGAGCAAAAGGATCGCAGCTGATCCTCGCTCCTCCTGTCGCGACATGAGAAAAGCGGCCTTCGGGCCGCTTTTTTCTTGGGGGCGCCCGTGAAACCCGTCCGTCGCTACGGCGCAAGACGTTCGTCTGCACGCGCACGCTCTCCGCGCATCCCGTTCGGCGCAGCAGTGGCAGTGGCGTGGCGTGGCGTGGCGTGGCAGTGGCAGTGGCAGTGGCAGTGGCAGTGACGGTGGCAGTGGCAGTGGCAGTGGCTCGAAGCCTCGCCGAAGCGCGCTTTGCCGTGGCTCAACGAGATACGCCACCACTCGTAGGAGCGGCTTCAGCCGCGACAACCATCACCGGTACGGCTGTCGCGGCTGAAGCCGCTCCTACGAAAACGGACGGTGGGTGGAGTAGGTATTGCACGGAAGCCAGGCGACCGAAGTGTCTTGAAGGCACACCAATGCATGCATGTCCGTGTGGTTGAAGGTTCGCTGCGTTCGTGAATGATGCTGGGCGCAGCGCGTGTGCCCACCTCCTCCCCATGCTTGCACCACGTAATGCCGCGGTGGCACTCAGTCATTCCGGCCGCGGCACGCGCGAGTGTAGGGAACGTCGGCGATACCGGAAGACACATGGCCACAGTCGATCCACTGCGGACAGGTCCGCGCGTTCGCGCAAGCACAACGCAAGAGCGGCCCGGAGGCCGCCCTTGTACAGATCGACAGGCGCCGCCGATTACAGCGGGTGCGTCGGATCCAGCAAGCCGTACTGCGTGGCCAGGCGCGCCAGGGCGATGTTGTCCTGGATGCCGACCTTCTCGAACAACCGTGCCTTGTGCGTGTTGACGGTCTTGGCGCTGAGGCTCAGGCGCTTGGCGATGTCTTCCTGGCGCAGGCCGCGGGTCAGCAGCAGGGCCACTTCCAATTCGCGCGGCGACAGCGCATCGAACGGCGAACCGCCGCCCTCCAGATTGGCCAGCGCCAGGTTCTGCGCGATGTTGGCGCCGAGATAGCGCTTGCCCATCGCCACGTCGCGCACAGCGCGCAGCAATTCCTGCGCATCGCCGGCCTTGCCGACGTAACCGGACGCGCCGGCTTCCAGCAGCCGCTTGGGCAGCGGGCCGTCTTCCAGCACCGAGACGATGATGACCTTGGTGCCGTGGTCGCCCTTGACGATGCGCTCGGTGACTTCCAGCCCGCTGACGCCGGGCATGTGCAGGTCGCACAGAACGATGTCCGGCTTCAGCTGGCGGATCTGCGGGAGGGCCGTTTCGCCGCTGTCGGCCTCGCCGACGATCTCGATATCCGTTTGATTCGACAGGATCAGCTTCATGCCCGTGCGGACAAGAGCGTGATCGTCGACCAGAAAAACCCTGATGGCCATCTCGTATAACCCCAACGCAGCGGATACCGCACGATCAGACTATCTGCGTGAATTATTCAGGGCAATACGAATTCGTAGACAAACGACGACGCTTCACGATGTGCTCATCCGCACCTCGCGAAACGTCATGCTGTCGTCATCAAAACCCTGCCGAGCTTACTCAAGGCTCGGCACGCAGGGTCGAGTGACCTGCCAGCGCTGTCCTCGAAAGGCGCGCGACGGTCCCTGCGTCAGGCCGAGGCCAGTATGCTGGCACGGCGGAAAAAGCGTTATCAGGACAATCCTGATCTCACGTCAGAATTATCTGACCCTCCCCCTTCCCGCTTCCGGACACCACCCCGCAGCGGATCCCGGACAGGGCTAGCGAAATTTTCCGACAACCGCGTCGGAAATGGCCGATGCGAGCACCTGCACCCGACGCACCACGACATGGCCGGCCGCCTGCGGCACACTGCCCGGGTGAACATCCTCCGTCCGTATGTCGCACAGGACTACGCCGCCTGCCTGGCGCTGTTCGACAGCAACGTCCCGCAGTTCTTCGATCGCAGCGAACGCGCCGCCTTCGAGCACTTCCTGCAGCACGAAACCAGCGCCTGGCACTATCTGGTCATCGTCCGCGCGGGCGCGATCGTGGCATGCGGCGGCCACGCGCTGAGCGCAGACGGCCACGTCGCCAGCTTCGGCTGGGGCATGGTCGATTGCCGCCTGCACCGCCAGGGCCTAGGCCGCGCACTGACCGAGGCCCGGCTCGATGCCTGCCGGCGCAGCCCCGGTCTGGCGCGGATCGAACTGGACACCAGCCAGCACACCCAGGCGTTCTACGCGCGCTTCGGCTTCACTGTCGAACGCGTCGTGGCGGACGGCTACGGTCCGGGGCTGGAGCGTTGGGACATGGCGCTGGACCTGGACAGCGCGCGCGATCACTGACGCCGTGTCCACCCGCATGCGGCAACCTGCGGCATGCTCGTTGGGGTCTGTTTCCCGTCAACGACATCCGCAGTCGGCGTTGCGCGATCGACACTCTGCGCCGCACGTAGATTCGTTCGTGCACCGCCCATGCGCATGCACGATCGTCCCAGGCGGTACCCAAGCCCTGCTGGGGCCGTTCGGTACTATGGCGGCATTGCGCAAGCGCGCCCTCCCCTCCCCGCGACGCATCGCCATGACCCGTTCCGCTCCTTCCGCACGGCTCTCTCGTGACGATCCAACCGCGCTGTTCTGGCGCGACCCGGCGCTGCCGTTCGTCGAAAGTCGCCGTGCCTGCGACAGTCGCGCCTGCTACCGGCCGCACCTGCATCCGACCTACTCCATCGGCGCGGTGGACAGCGGCAACAGCCTCTTCAGCGGTGCCGACGTCGGCCCGATCGCGCTGCACCCGGGAACGCTGGTGTTTGTCCCGGCCGAGCGCGTGCACGCCTGCAATCCCGCGCCGGATTCGGCGTGGAGCTACCAGATGCTGCATCTGGAAGCGGACTGGCTGCACGCGCTGCGCGAGGAAAACGCCGGTGCCCCCACACGCGCGGCCGAGCCGATCCGGATCGTCGATGCGCCGGCGACCTACACGCGCTTCTGCCAGCTTAACGCGCTGCTGTTTTCCGACGTCGATCCCGGTGCCAAGGAAGCCGCGCTGATCGCGTTCATCGGCGATCACGACACCGCGCAAGGGATGCGGATCGAGCCCTCCTGCGCACCGGCGCATCTCGCCGCGCAGCTGCGCCCGGCGCTGCAACGCCTGCGCAGCGCCCCTGCCGCCGACATCGCCCTGCAGGAATTGGCCGATCTGGCGGCAATGAGCCGCTCTCGCCTGATCCGTGCATTCCGCACCCTCACCGGCATGACGCCGCATGCCTGGCAGCTCAATGCACGCATCACTCTCGCCAGAGCGCGGATCCGCCAGGGCACGCCGTTCGCGGACCTGGCACAGGAACTGGGCTTCGCGGACCAGGCGCATTTCCAGCGCGTGTTCAAGGCGCATGCGGGCGTCTCGCCGGGCCGCTTCCGGCGCTCGCCTGCGTAGCGGCCGCGCAATTTCGTTCAATCCGCGCCCGGCTGCGATCGGCACACTGCGCCGCACCGCGTTCACGTGTGGCCCGATGGAACAGTTCCTGATGATCGCCGCAGCGCATTTCCTGGCGCTGCTCTCGCCTGGCCCCGACTTCTTCCTGGTTGCCCGCACCTCGCTGTCCGCCGGTTGGCGCATCGCCAGCGGCGCCTGCATCGGCATCGCCCTGGCCAACGGCGTGTTCATCGTCGCCGCCTTCGCCGGCACCGCGGCCCTGCGCGCGGACAGCCGCGTGTTCGTGGTCCTGCAACTGGCAGGTTGCGCCTACCTGCTGTATCTGGGCGTGCTGTTCCTGCGCCACGCCGGCCATGGCACGCTTGACGTCTCCGGTCAGCCTGGTCACGCGGCTCCCGCAGCGTCGCTCGCCGCGTGGTGGCGCGCGGCCGGCATGGGCGCGCTGTCCGGCCTCCTCAATCCAAAGAACGCGTTGTTTTACGCCAGCCTGGCGGCGATGCTGACCGGGCCGCATGCCAGCGCCGGCTGGAAGACGTTCTACGGCGCCTGGATGTTCGGCGTGGTGCTGCTATGGGACCTGCTGGTGGCCGTACTGGTCGGCAGCCGGGTCGTGTTGCACCGCTTCGCGCAGGCGTTGCCGTGGCTGGAACGCGGTTCCGGCATCGTCCTGATCCTGCTCGCCGTGGGCGTGCCGGTGGCACTGGCGCTGCGCTGAAGGACGCGCCGCGTGGCATTCGCCGTCAGGCGGCCAGCGCGTAGCGACGGCAGTGCTCCAGATAGCCGGCCTCATGATGACCGGCGAGCGCGACCACACTCTCCCAGAGCCACGACGGGGTGTCGATGGCCTTGCGCCGGTCGGCATCCAGCAGTTGCAGCCACGCCGCGCGCGTGCCGGGCTTCATCTGCCGCGCGTGCGCCTTGCCGACGACGAAGGCGAGATAGCGCGCCGAGCGCACCGCCTCGACGTGATTGAACTGGTCGACCTCCAGCTTCAGGTCGCGCGGCGACAGTTCGCGGATGAACAGCGAGCGGCCCAACAGATGCACCGGCAGCATCCGGCTTCCCAGGTACGGCGACAGCGCCCGCGCCGCGGCGGTCACGCGTTCGGCATTGTCGGCCGGCATCCGCGCATCCGGCGCCGCCGGCGCGATCGGGGCGATCGCCTCCTTCAGATCGACCAGCGCATACGACCAGTGGCCCTTGCCGGTCTTCAACGCGACGAGCGCCGCGTAGCGCAGCAGGCCCAACGAACTGCAGCCCTTCATCCAGTACGCGGCATCGACCAGGCGCACCTCGCGGTCCTTGGGTTTGCCCTTCAGCGACAGCACCATCTGCGCCACCGCCGGATCGGCGAACAGCCGCTCCAGCGCCTCGCGCTCTTCCGGCGCCAACGCCCAGAACTTCTCGCCCAGCGGGATGCGCGGCTCCACCGCCTGCAGACGCTCCTTGGCCAGGTGGCGCCAGCGCCGGCCGAAGGCCTCGCGGCGGATGCTGCGCACGGTCTCCGGTTCGGCACCGGGGTGGTCGCGGGCCGGATCCTCGATGGCGGCGCCGTAGCCGTCGACCATCGCCTCCATCATGCGCGCGGTGGTGACGCCGGGCAGGTCCGAGCCGCGGGCCGCGGTGGCCAACGACAGGCCCAAACGGATGAGATCGTGCGCGGGATTGCCGATCACGCCCTGGTCGAGATCGCGGATCTGGATGTCGACACGTCCCTCGCCGTCGGCAACCGGGCCGAGGTTGCCGAGATGGCAGTCGCCGCAGATCCAGATCGCCGGCCCCATCGGCACGCGGCGCGCCGCCGGCGACGCCGCCAGCCATTCGTAGAACCGGGCGGTGTTGCCGCGCACGTAGGCGTGTGCGGAGCGGGCCATCTTCAGGGTGCGCTTGCGTTCGAGGATGACGGGACGTTCGGCGAGACTGGGCATCGAAGGTCGGACCTGGAGCAAATGGCGTGGAGCTCACGCGCGGCGTCGCAGACGCTAGCAGAGCCGAACGGAATGGCCCGTGCACGGCACGCACGCATTCGCACTGCGCACCGCTGTCGGCGGGCTCGCGCACCTGTGCAATGGACCAGGGGGCGGTCTTCGGGGCAGCGGAGCGAGTCTGCCGTCATCGATCCCTCCCCTTCCCGGACGCCTGCTGCGTGACCATGCGTGCCCCGGCGGCATCCACGGCGTCGACGTGATCTTAATCACGCCCCCGGCTATGCTCCGCGCACTTCACATAACTTAGGGAGAAGTTCATGCGTCTGACCATGCCGGCAACGCTTGCTGTGTGTGTGCTGCTCGCCGCCTGCAGCAAGAGCGGCGACAAGAATGGCGACAGTGTCGCGATGTCCAACGCCTCGGTCGCCGACGTGGCCAAGGTACAGGCGGCCAAGCTGCAGCCCGGCGAATGGGAGATGCGGATCGAGCAGGTGAGCAGCGAGACCACCGGCGGCTCCGGCAACATGCCGCAGATGCCGAAGGTGCCGCCGAGCACCACCAAGGTGTGCCTGACCGCCGAGCAGATCAACAATCCGTCGAGCATTTTCGGCAGCGCCTCGCCGATGCAGAAGAACTGCGTGTACGACACCTTCAACATGAAGGACGGCAAGATCGACGCGAAGATGCATTGCGCGATGGGCGACATCAAGATCGAAGGCACCAGCACCGGCACCTTCAGCGCCACCGAGATGGCGTCGGAATCGCACTCCACGGTCAGCGGGCTGCCCGGCGGCATGTCGATGAAGACGCACATGAAGCTGGACGGCAAGCGCCTGGGCGAGTGCCAGCCGGGCGACGTCAAGGCGGGCGATACCAAGGCGCCGGCTGCCGGCTGAACGCGCCTTTCCTGATGGCGACGCCCAGCGTCGCTTTTGGGAGCATCCCGGTCCTGTTCCAAGCGCCGCGACGAGACCCGTCGCGGCGTTTTTCATGTGCGCGCGTCGGCGCTTGCCGCGGCACGATCCACCCTCCGAACAGTTGTCTGCGCAGCGAGGCACTGGCCTGTTCATGCCTGGTTGCAGGCCGATCGGCTGAATGTACGTCGCCCAGGCCAGTCTCCAGCGACAGCCGCGCCGCTCTTTGCGTCCGTGCCGTGCCTACCCACAACGAACAGGAGACACCCATGCGCAACACCCTTGTGGCCACGATCATCGCGCTGGCGGCAGTACCCGCCCTGGCGAGCGCACGCACGCCGGCGCCCGACTGTCACGCGGTGATGGTTGCCACGGTGACGAACGACATGCAGAACACCTGGAACAAGGGCCAGATCTTGCCGGTGGACATCGCGCGCGACACGCCGTCGGGTGGCGCGTTCTGCACGCATGGCGGCAGCTGCCTGCCGCGCAAGGTGGCCGGCAAGGAAGCGGTTCGCCTCACCGATTGCAAGATCGGGCCGTCGATCGGCGACGGCGACTACCGACTGGTCGCATTGCCGCGTTCGCACAAACACTGAATCTCCGACTTGCGCCAGGAGCGCCGACCATGAAACTTCCATTGCGACTGGCGGCGCTGTGCTGCCTCGCGTTCGCCTGCGTGTCCGCGGCGAACGCGCAACCCACGATCCGTGTCGCGGTCTATCGCGGCGCAGCCGGCTGCGACGATTGCTCCGAAACCGCGAAAGACGCGATCGAGGCACTGAGTCCGCAGTACAAGGTCGACATCATCGGCCCGAAGGAGGCGCAAGACGTCACGCCCGCCACCCTGCGCGGCTATGCGATCTATGTGCAACCGGGCGGCGGGCAGGACATTCCGGCCGCGCTGCAGGCGATGGGCGAGCGCCGGATCGCCGCCATCCGCGACTTCGTCGCGCGGGGCGGCGGCTATCTGGGTCTGTGCATGGGCGCCTATCTTGCCGATGACACCAACATGGGCCTGATCGGCGACGATCTCGATGGCGAGGTCGGCCGACCCGGCTTCCCCGTCACCACCATCGACGAGGAGGCCGTCGCGGTTCGCTGGAAGGGCCACCCCGACAGCGTGTTCTTCCAGGACGGCCCCTACTTCCCGAAGAGCACACAGGGTGGCTTCCGTGCGCTCGCCACCTACGCCAATGGCGATGTGGCCGCGGCGCGCTACAGCTTCGGCCGCGGCACCGTCGTGCTCAGCGGTCCGCATCCCGAAGCGGACCGGAGCTGGTTCGAACAAGCCGAGATCCCGCTGGACAGGATGCCCAGGACGCCGGTCCTGCAGGCGCTGTTCGACGAGTTCGCCACGCAGTCGTCGCAGCCCTGATTCTATCGGCGCCGACCGCCGGCTGACGCGTCGCCCGCCCGATGCCGACGGCTCGGGCGGCGCGGACTACTTCAACGCCCGCCAGCTCCGCCCGGCACGGAAGGCGCGCTCCAGCGTCGCCGCAAGCAGGCAGATCTTCAGCGTCTGCGGCAGGATGCCGTCGCCGGGATCGCTGGGCGTGCCAAGCACCACCGACAACTGATTAGCGATGGCCTGCCACACCACCTGCGGGTGCGGGCCGATCAGGCGGGTCAACCCCATCCAGGCCCAGGCCGAGGCCCAGTCCAGGGCGCGATACAGCACGATGAGCGTCACCAGCGCCGCCAGCCCGGTGGCGCCTGCCAACTGCACGCTGTTGGCCGCGGCGCGATAACGCGAGACGGTACCGGCCCAGAAATGGCCGATGAAGTCGCGCAACCAGGTCGGCAGTTTCCGCCACAGGCCGAGCGTGCCGTCGACCTTGCGCGACCACTTGGCCGGCGCGTTCAATTCGGCGTTGTGCACGTCGTAGCGGTAGATCAGCGCGGCCAAGGCCAGCCAGACCACCGGCAACAACGCCGAGAAGAAGATCACCACCAGCGTGTCCGCCACGCCCGGCGGCGCCTGCTCCACCGCGCCCGGCAGCGCGGCATGCGCGACGCCGATCGGATGGCTGATGCCCTGCCACAGTTGCTGGCCGAGATCGGCGATGCGCAGATGCGCCAGCCAGCGGAACACCCCGCCCTTCCATTCGGTGAGCACGTACATGCCGACGAAGGTCCAGCCGGCCTCGCACAGCACGATCAGCACGTTCCACGCCGGATGCGGGCTGCGCTGCTTCTGTTTTTTCGCCGCGCGCCGGATCAGCCACAGCAACGCAACCGATGCCGCCAGCCACCAGCCGCCCGACACCTCGAACAACGACCCGCGGTAGGTCGGGTCGAACGGGTTGAACTGACCCAACCCTTCGCGCCCGTAGGCGCGGATCGTCTCGCCGAGGAAACCCCAGGCCGCGTAGTAGGCGAAGAACGGCACCAGCGCCTGCGAGACGACCGCCGACAGGCGGCGCCAGCGCGCCCTGCCCTGGTCCTCATGGGAAGACACGTCGGCCTGCTCGGTCAGCGCCGCGCTGGCGATTCCGGGCAAGGCCGGGCGCAGCGTCTCGAACAGCAGGACGAAGACCACCAGCTTGACCAGCACCACCAGCGTCAGCGACAGCAGGCCGGCCAACCGGTTCTGGTAGCCGATCCACACCGCGGCCTGCAGCAGCAGTTCGTTGAGCAACACGCCGGCCAACGCCACCGCGAGCAGTTGCGGCAGATAGCGGGTCCACAGCCGCAGCGTGTCGCCGATCAACCCCAGCGGCCCGCCGCGCAGCGCGATCTCGGTCATGGCGTTGCTCCCGGCGCGAAACGCAGGTAATGCGGGCGACCGCCGCGCGTGCTTACGGTGAGTTGCAGCTGCGCGGCCACCGCGCGCGGGACCAGGTAGTAGCCGTCGATCGCCAACGGCACGCCTGGCTTGGCCGCCGACACGGCCAGCCCGTCGCAGGCGACACCGGGCGGCTCGCCTGGCTTGGCCAGGGCACGCTGCAACAGGTCCGGCACGGTGTCGATCGCGGACCAGGAACGGCCGGTGCCATCGGCCAGCTTGAGCGTGCAATCGCTCCACTGCGCGCCGGATGCGCCCGGTACGAGCGACAGGCGCGTGCGCACGAAGGTGCGATCGGCGGGCAGCCCCGCTTCGAGCGCCAGCACGTCGACCGACGCAAGCCGGACGGCGGCACCGTCATAGTCCACGGTCTGCGCCATCGCCACATCGACCGGCCGCCATTCGCGCGCATGCAGCAGTTCCCGCGCATCGCGCCAGCCGGTGGCGGCCATCGTGCATGGCACCAGCACGAGCAGCGCCGCAAGCGCCAGCCAGCGCATGCGGCGCTCGGAAACGGCCGGGGCCACGTTGCGGTCAGAGGTGTGCATGCAGCGCATCCAGATCGAGCACATCGGTGACCGCCGCGGCGGGCGGGAGCGGCGGATAGCGCACCTGCGCCTCGGCCGTCAGCTGCGGATCGCGGTCTTCCGACAGCACCAGCGTGCCGCCTGCGGTGGCGAGTGCGGATGGCAGTTCGAACACCAGCACGTCTTTGCGCTCCAACCCGGGCTGCAGCGTCTTGATCGACGACAGCACCGCATCGCCCATCTCCGCGCGGCCGCTGGCGCGATAACGACGTCCGTCGGGCGTCGCCCAGACCCGGCCGTACACGCGCGCGGTCGCGCGCGCGACCTTCGAACGCACCGGCACTACCAGCCACACACCGCCGCTGTCGCGCTGCTGCACCGCGCCCGCTGCCTTGAAGCGGATCGTGCGCGCGAGTTGCGGCGTGCCGGCGTTCACCGCCAGATTGTCGGTCTGCACCCAGCTCCCCGGCGCACCGGACACTGCGATCGGGCCGGTGATGCGCTCGTAGCGCGGCATCGTCCAGCGCATGCCGGCGAGCAGCACGAAGCCCAGCAGCAGGATCGCGATGGCGGCCAGCCGCTTCACGGCGCACCTGCCGGCGCGCCGGAACGCGATGCGTCAAGCGGCAACGCCACGACGCCGACCGGATGCGGATCGGTCCACAGCGGCTGCGCGTAGAGATTGTCGAAGGCCTTGAAGGTCCTGGCGGTGATGTCGAAGCGCGCGCGGCCAGGCACCTGTTCTGTTGCCGGATAGGTCCAGACCAAGGCGATCTGTTCCGGTAGGCCCGGCTGCAATTCGGTGGTCACCGCGCGATCGCGCAACAGATACGCGGTCGGCCGCGCATCGGCCCCGCGTGGCGGCGTCTTCCACGCCACTGCCTGCACCAGCGAGCCGCTGGTCTGCGTGGTGCGATTGGTGGCCTGCAGATACAGCACGATCGCCTTGCGACCGTCGCGCGACACCGGCTCGCCGTTCGGCAGCCGATCACTCGCCTCCACACGCTCGAAGCGCAGCGACCACTCGCCGGCGGCAACGTCCTTGTCGGCCTGCAGCGCGGGCGGCACGGGCACGTCCTTGGCTTCAAACAACCCGATGCCCCATCCCACCACGATCGCGGCAACGCCACCGATCCCGGCCAGCATCCGTGTCCGCCACTGTCCTAGAGACGCTTTGCTCGCCAAACCGGGTGACCCTTCTGGAAGCTCGGCCGGACGGTATCACCGGGTTGCGAAAACATGCAACCGGCAACTGAATGAAGAAGACTTGGCAGTCCGGCCGAACCGTAGCTCCTACTGACAGGCCTAATTGCAAATCAGCAGGCGAGAACAGGGGCGCTTATCGCGCAACAACATCCGTCGGCAAAACACGTCAGCCTGACGATCAATGCCGAGGCGCTCAACTACGATACCTGCCGCTTCCGCCGAGCCATCTTCTGACTCCGTCATGACGCGCGCCCGTGCCTTCGCCAAGGGGATACGTGCAATTGGCGTGCGCAACGCCAATTGACCGATCCCTCGCGTCAGATGCCTATGCTGAGCGCTCGAAATCGGAACTCACGTCGTCTCGTCGAAGGGCCGACGGTAGCGTCTTAATCAGCCACTCGGCGGCCAGAAGATTCGGTAGCCAGCATAACCAGGCAATCGCCCGATAGGCCGCGACAAATTCGATGCCCAAGACAAACGTGGAGACAGGCAGGTAAAGACGCAGCGTCACCGCAGACAGGGTCAAGGCGAAAGAGCGCATCATCCAGTGCCGATGCTCAGCCAGCCGGCCTGTCAGGACCTTGCGTAACGCGATGGCCGTTGTCGCCATCCACGCGATCCCAAGCGCACCAAACCCCGCGCCAGCGACAGGCCCGGTGGAGATCCCGGCGGCAAGAAACAGGGCGGAGACGCCTCCGACCATGCAGCACGCGACATAGACGCGTCCAGTCGCCCGATGCCACCCGGGGTGACGCAGACGAAGACGGCGAACGAACTGGAAGGGCCCACAGAGCAGCGCCGTCGCGGCGCTGGTCGCGTGCACGATCAACCATGGATGCACGTGCCGGTTGGCTGCGACCCCAGGCGGCACGGGACCTCGGTCGAACAGATAGCGATAGGACACCAGGGCGACCGCGCCGCTCAACACGGCGAGCACGCCCCATGCGTAGCTCGACCGTCTGGATTTCGCTGTCGTGCTTGCCTGCGACCGATACGCCGAATTCATCATGCTGCTCCCGAGGAGACAAAAGGCGGCCATCGGCCGGACTGCAAGCCGTGGCGTTCCGCCACGTCCTTCAGGTGCAACAATATCGTCGCCACGCAACCGACCCCATGTTCGATCGTCGAAACATCTGTCGCTATCGTCCAGACATGACCGATCCGCTTTCCGACATCCTCACCCTCGTTCAGCTCAACTCGTATGGATTTCGCGGATTGGACGCAGGGAGCGACTGGGGACTGCGTTTCCCGCCAGCCGACGGCATCCGATGCTTTGCCATCGATTCGGGGGAATGCAGGCTCGCGTTGCAGGACGCCGGCTCTCCTGTTGCCTTAAAACCGGGTGATGTGATTCTTGTGAAAGGAGGCGCCGCCATGCAGCTGTATGCAGGCACTCCTTTGACGTGGCAAGACGCCATCGCATTCCTGACACAGGTGCCGCCTGGCCACGTCGCCGAACTCAACGGCGGCGGAGTGTGTCAAGGCATCGGGGGGTTCTTTTCGTTGCACGGCCACCATGCCGCGGCCATCCTGGCAGCCGTACCGCCGGTGGTCCACATTCGTTCCCAAGACCACAAGGCGGCGCTTCAAGCCAGCGTCCGGCGTCTCATCGTCGAACTGCGCGAACCTCGGCCAGGCAGCGATCTGCTCGCTGGACACTTTGCGCAGGCGCTCTTGATCGAGGCCCTACGCGCACATCTGGAGGCAGGCCAGCAGCAGATGGGATGGCTGGCCGCGCTCGGCGTGCCCGCACTCAATCGTGCCCTGACGGCCATGCACGCGAACGTCAGCCATCGCTGGACGGTCGCAGAACTGGCTGCTGCCGCACGGATGTCGCGCTCCAGCTTCGCCGCCCATTTCGAGCGCGTCACCGGCGAGACGCCGATGGATTATCTGACCCGGTGGCGCATGACCCTGGCGTCTCATCGTCTGCTGACGTCCACGCTATCCGTCGGTGCGATCGGCATTTCCGTCGGCTATTCGTCCGAAAGCGCGTTCGCGGTTGCATTCAAGCGTAGCTTTGATGCGTCGCCCAGCCAGTATCGCGCGCAATCGGTGCCGGCCAAGCCTTGACGTTGTGGATGTCTCCAGGACGTAAACGCTACGGAAGTCACGCGGCGCTAGATCACCGCAGGCGGCCCGCCCTCAGGCTCCACATGCCATCACGCCTTCACCGCCAGCGTGGCGGAGAGAGTGGCAGTCAAGAAAATTTTATGTTTAAAGCCAGAACGCCAAAACTGCAAAATAAAACAAATAAATTCAATGACTTATTTCAAATAAATTTAGCTCCAGGATGTAGCCAACAAATCAAGATGTCCTTACAATGATGGGAACAAAGTAGGGAACAAGATGAAGCTGACCGTCCCGTTTATAGGCAAAGCCCCCCCCGGCAGGCATGGTGACGGCGGTGGACTCTACCTGCTTGTAAAGCAGGACAGACGCAAGACATGGGTGTTCCGATATCGCGACCGGACAACAGGGAGGCAACGTGACAAGGGTTTGGGCCCCTTCCCAGACATCAAGCTTGCTGAAGCCCGTGAGCTTGCTGCTGGCTGCCGTTCGCAACTCAGGCTAGGCATCGACCCAATTGCGTCCAGAAGGGTTGCTCTAGAGCGTGCCAAGGCCGAGCAAGGCAGGATGCTGACGTTTGGTGAATGCGCCAAACGGTTCATTGCCGCCAACCAGCCTTCTTGGCGAAACGCAAAGCACGCTGACCAGTGGCAATCGACCATCGACACCCACTGCCGCGCGTTTCTCAATCTTCCCGTCTCTGAAGTCGACACCAACCACGTGTATAGCGCTCTCTATGCCATATGGGAAAGCACGACAGAGACCGCGACAAGATTGCGTGGACGCATAGAGCGAGTTCTGGACTGGGCTAGCGTCAACAAGCTTCGTTCAGGCGACAACCCAGCCAGATGGAAGGGAAATCTGCAACATTTGCTCCCTCCCCCTGAGCCACTCAAGAAGGTTGAGCATCGCCCCGCCCTCCCATATGCAGAAATGCCCGAGTTCATGAAGAAGCTCCAGCAACGTAGGGAGTTGTCAGCGCTTGCCTTACAATTTCAAGTCCTGACAGCCACCCGACCAGGTGAGGCAACAGGCGCGAAGTGGGAAGAAATTGATTGGAAACAAAAGCTCTGGACAGTGCCGCCGAACCGAACAAAGACCAAGAAAGCGCACGAAGTTCCGCTAAGCGGACACGCCATAGCGCTTCTGAAAAAAATACCCAATGAAGGAAAGCCACATCTGTTCCCGGGTAAGGCGAACAGGCCAATCGTCACCGCATCGCCCTTAAAGGTTCTGCGAACGATTCCAGGCGCCGAAGACGCTACTTGCCATGGATTTCGTAGCTCGTTCCGCGACTGGGCAGCTGACAAGACAAAGCACGAGCGAGACATCATTGAGATGTCACTTGCACACAAGGTAGTCGGGAGAGTCGAGGCGGCCTATCTACGGACCAAGATGCTTGAGAAGCGAGCAGCGCTGATGGAGGACTGGGGAAACTATTGCCTCAAAATCACAGACAGCCGATAGCACCATGCCCCACGACCACCGCAAGTACCTAAGCACTCAAGTCCCCAGGAAGTCAAACTTGTAGCATCAAAACCTTAACCCTCTTGGACAAACCGACTACCGCTATAGCGCCAAGCCTTCTTTGCCGGAAGACTTCGGACCTTGACAGTACCGCCATTCACATCAAGGTAGTAGCTGCTGCCATTCCTGTTAACGTATCCGGGCAGAGTCGCAGCGCTGACATCCCGCCATTGCCGGCCGTCGAAGCGCTCCACAGTCAGCAAAGGCGTACCGGTATTGTTCTCGGTATACACGACAAGCGTATCGGTCGAGCCGGGCGGCAAGAAAATCTGAGTACTTGCATCCAACTCGGCAAGGCCGCTGGCAGCATCCACAAGCACGAAGTCCGATACCGACAGACTAGCGTAATCCGAATGCGCCTTCAGGGCCGCGATGGCGTCGTAGATGCTCTTGAAGCCCGCAGAGGCCGCCAATCCACTGTTGTTGCCGCAATCCGAAGTCAGCGGCAACATAGTTCGCTTGGCTTTCACGTCCGCCAGACGGGCTTCCAGTCGCTCATCGTACATTTCGTCCTCGGGCAGCACCCGCAAGCCTGACAGGACAACGGTCGCTTCGCCCTTGGCACTGTAGCCGCATCCGGTTCGTTGCGGCGCTTGGGCAATACCAAGCAGCTTGGAACCCTCGGCAGAATTGGATACGCACAGGGCACCGCCGAACTGCCGTAGCTGGGGACTCCGTGAGGTCGATGCAGCATCTAGCTGGAAGCAGAGGTTTACCCCCTCGTCCGTCTCTTTCTGCGATGCGTCGCGGTACTCCCATTGCCCACTGACCACTAACGGGGAAACCTGAGCTTGCGATGCCAGTGGGAACAGCGCAAGAGCCGTTGCCAGTACGATTCGATTCAACATATGTTCGTTCTTGTATCGGGTCAGTTCGAGTACGGCAGGCGATAAACGGACTGCGCCTTGTAACCGGGGTTCTGGGCTTCGGCGGTACGTCGGGCTTGGTCCGGAGTGCTTGCGTGGACCGTCACCACAAACGTGCCACTACCGCCACCCGAGCGGCCCATCTTCACTTCGTACGTTGCCATTGCGGTTCGCCTTCACTCTTGCTGAGTAGTTAGAAGGAGAGCGTAGACACGATGTCCTTTGCGCTCGGCTCTGAGACCAGCTCGCGGACCACCCTGTAGGCGGGAATGCTGCCTCGTACGTCAGCGCACACCAACGTCGCGGCACCTTCTTCGTAGCGCACTGCTGCTATGCGTTCCTCGCCCGGATGAAAGGTGACCCCGGTCATGCCTGATGCGCTGTAGGACCGGCCAATCACGCGCCCCTGCCCGTCGAAGGATGCGCATTCCATGCTCACTTCTCGCGGTCCGTCGCTGGCGTTCTTCATGACGCAGTTGTAGCTAACAGGTCCGCGTCGTTCGCATGAAGCTGCACGCACGTATCCGAATGAGACTAGTTCATTAGGTCCAGCGATCGCCGCCAGCTTGTCGCATCCGGCCAGCGAAAGAAGAAGAAAAACAAGAGAAAGCGAGCGGATGGCGCCCATGATGTTCCTCATCGGTACGAGATAGGGATAACTGCCGAACCAGCCAAAACTCAACGTCGTTGCAGGTCAGCTTCGCAGTTGGGGCAAGAATGGATATCCCGGCCACCCGAGAGCGCCAGAGCGCTTGCCAAGCTGCCAACGATGACAGCAGCCATCATCCCGATACCGCCGAACAGGGCGGACGAAATACTTGCCGCAATCGCGGCCAACAGAATGCTTCCCCACCAAGTGGCGTACCAAGGCTTGATGCGCGCTTTGATGCCCATCGGGCCGACGTAGCCGCATTCGAGGCAAGTGATGCGCTCAGCATGCTGACGGTACTTCTTCAGGTTCTGCCTGATGTGCTCGGGCAGGACGCCGGATTGAGCGGGGGTTCCGCTAGGCTCGTTCTGACTCATCAATTTCCCCTGTAGTTGGCAATTCCATGCAACACGCCATAGGCACAGCCGACTAACTCACTTGCACCCTAAAAACCGCCGAACACCCTGAAAACCCTGCTGGGCAGGGCTTTCAGGCCAAATGGTGCTACCCGCTCGCATAGGAACAAGAAAGTCCCTCCATGTCGCTTGCTACAAATAATGTAGCATACAAGCTAAGCCGGCAAGGCCATCCTGTAGGGCGCTACAGGACTGCTCTTCCACGGCCCATGTTGTCCTCCAATCTCCGCAGCATGTTCGCCAAGCGCCTGAAGGAGGCGCGCTTGGGCTTGGGCATCTCCCAGCGTGAGCTTGGCAGACGGATTGGCCTCTTGGAGGAAGTCGTGTCCAGCAGGGTCACGCGATACGAGTTAGGGACTTCGGAACCCGACTTCGCGACAGCAAGCAAGCTCGCCAAGGAGCTTGGCGTTCCATTGGCCTATCTGCTGGCCGACAACGACGCACTTGCAGATATCATTCTTGCGGCAGCAAGCATGCCTCCCGCCGAACAACGGAAGCTGGCCGCCGAATTGAGGGCAAAGAAGAAAGGCGCAGCTAAACAGTAGCCGCTTGTAGCTGCAATGCCCGATACACGCTACTGCGACTGATTCCAAATCGCTCGGCTAGTTGTTCGATGCTGAAGCCTTCTTCGGCTCGCATCTTGCGGATGCGCTCTTCCTGAGCTTCTGTGAGCGCCTTCTTACGGCCAAACTTCACACCTTTCCGCTTTGCCAGCGCGATGCCGTCAGCTTGGCGTTCGGCACGAATGTCCGCCTCAAACTCAGCGAACGCACCCAGCAAGTTGAACATCAACTTCCCTTCGGATGTCGATGTGTCCAACCCTTGGTCCAGTACCTGCAAGCTGACGCCCTTACGCTTCAGCAGGTCGGCAATCTTCGCCAAATCAATGACGCTTCTGGCAATGCGGTCGAGGCGACTCACGACCAACACATCCCCCTCCCGGACGTATTCAAGGGCCGCCTGAAGCTCCGGCCGGTTGTCTGCCTGTCTGCCCGAGCGCTTCTCCCGGTACACCTTGGTGCAGCCGGCCTTTGCCAACTTCTCAAGCTGCACATCCAGCGACTGCCCCTGCGACGAAACCCTTCCGTAGCCGACTTTAGCCATTCGCTCGTCTCAGATCTTCTTAGAGATTTCGAGATTATCATTTTGAAACGACTTTTGGAACTCCAACAAGGACATCCCAATTCGTATACATTTTGAGGTGACTCCTATGCTCTGGCCTGTTAGCTTTAGATGAAGACTGGGACATCCGCGCCCACACAAGCGAGACAAAGGAATGGCCGAGACAGGCAATACGGCGAGGATGGCGGAAAAGCTGTGCGACGAACTGTTCGGAGAGTTTCTCTGGACGAAGGTTGGTCCCACCAATGCCAATTGGAAATGCGCCACTCCCGATGTTCATGAAGTTACGACCCATCCCACGGATGTGGTCTATTTCTACGATGAACCCTACTCACTGAGGCGCACCTACCTTCAGTGCGACCTCAAGAGTTATGCGAAGGGCAGCATCACATCGACCGCCGTCCGAGGAGCACTTGAGAGCCTGGCGATGCAAGTGGCGTGTGCGGAAATGAGCGACGAGTGGCGCTCTTTTTATGCTCATGACCATGTCACCTATGCAGTTACCGGCCTCCTGGTAATTTATAACCATGACGGAGGGTATGACGCAAACTTCTCCGACAACCTCGCACACGTCAAGACCGAAGATATACAAATCCCGAAGGACTCGAAACTAGTAGTTCTGGGGCCTAAGGAAGTTTATTGGCTCGACAACATAAGATACGAAATAAGGCAAATGCGCGGCTCTTCCGGGAGTGACAAGATACCCGTCGCAGAGCATTGCCGCTTTTTCTTCCCCCAACTCGCGAGTCGAGCAAACCTCCAAACGGAGAGTGCAATTGCTGCGACTTTGGAGATGCTTACCTCTCCATGGGTCATTCTTGAACACAGAGCGCCCGGCGAGAAGCCGGGCATGGTCATTTTCTACAAAAGGGAGGGGAAGACAACAGACGAGTTCATGTACTTATTGGATTACCTCAGGCAGCATGGAGTGTTCGATGAGGAGCGTACCATTCGCATAAAGTCTTTCGATGCGGATAAGACATGTCCCGCAAATTTTCAGAAGGCCGCGCAGAGGTATGTCGAGGAAATGAGCGATGGCGATGGCGCGAATGACTTGGGCAAGCGGATAGCCGCGGTTGATTTCTCCAATATACCGCAAGTCAGGTCAACTTTCTCTACTGTCGAAATTGGAATGGACTATGAGAAGAACAAGTGAGCATCTAAGCGCCACGGATCGCGAAATTCATGATCTCCTGGTTTCCAGTAAGCAGCGCATAACTGAAGGCGTGCTCCGTGAATTGGCTAGGGCGCGGGGGATATTCTTTTCCGCTCAGGAAACGAGAGAAGAGTTGGCAGACAAGCTATCCATTCTTGCTCATGACTACTTCGACATCGTGGACATTATTGACCGCAGACAGCCGTCAAGCAGAGGCGAGAAAACAACCACGCTTACGATTGATGCATCGGTTACTCAAGACGAACTCAAAGCAGTGCTTGGCTCCTACAAGGAAGAGAAGAAAGACGCAGAATCGGTGAAGTTCAATCTCACAGGGACGGAATCAGCCGTCTTGGAGATTGACTATGATGAGTTTGATTTTTCCAAAACTCGCCTCGCGCAACGGCAGCCCAAAGAGGCTAGGATCGAATTCAAGGCGGCAGGCGGCGCTATCTCGGTGCGCATGCCGGCTAGCGATAAGGCCCGCGAAGTTGTAGCCAATCTTCAGGACAAACTGAGTCGACTTAAGAAGCAAGAGATTGACACCATCCAAATCGAGGTGGGAACACTGACGCCCGAACTTCGAACGAAGTTCTTTACAACATTGATGTCTAAGCTTCCTGGTTACACCTACCGAACAGTGACGAATGTCCGCGTCTCGCCCAGCGAAAGGCTCGATGAGGACGACGAGCTTTCTCTAGAGGATGAGGCCCCAGAGGAAATTAAGGAAGAGATTCTTTCGTATGTCCGAAGCGTCGCGATGTCCGGAGAAAATCTCGCCGTTTCCCCAGAATACAAGCAACTCTTAGAAAGTGGCTATTTCGTTACTGCCATAACGTGGCGGGCTGAACATCGGGCGTCCCCATATCACTTGGTGAGATTTGAGGCGGGATTTGAAAATGGCGCTACAGGAACTGGATTCCGATACAGCGTACGCTATGCTCCAAGAACAAAAGATGGGAGCTATGCGACCACCTTTCGGTCTTTCGATTCCATTGAGCGAGAGCAGCATTTGCAGGCACTAGAAGTGTTTGCGCGGCAAACGCTGGACGATCTTCAGGAGTTGAATGATACAGACGAAGGGACTGCTAGCGGAAAGGTCAATCGGCCATGAGTCGTGTGCGATGGCTAGAGGCCGAATGGGGGGTGACGCTACGCCAGCTGGCGAACGCCCTTAAAACCGAGCGGTTTGCTAACGACTCTTCGGAGGGATTCGTTATAGACCGGATCAGACGGGATTCAATTGAGGCACGATACATCCAGCGCATCGAGCTAACCGAGGTGGTTATGGACCCTTTTGGTAAGGAGTCATCATATCAAAGACTGTCGTTTAATGAGCAGGCGTTCATTGTTTCTAATATGAATCCCGGCTTGGAATTAAAAAATGGCTCGAGAAGTCTGCAGCCCTTCTTTTCGCTCCTGAGTCAGGTTACAGATTTCAAGTTCGCGGTGAAGTCGATAAGCGTCGACGTGGACGCCTGGATGGCTGCTTTTATGAAGAAATCCCCAAGCAAGCTAACGCCTGATGCGGTCCAAGTTGGGGGTATTGCTTTTCATGATGGCGCCACCGCGAGAGCAATCGTCAAGTCTGGCCGTGGCGACGCGAGCGCCGCAGCTAAGGAAATTGTCGCAGGGAAGCCATATGTCGTGGAAAAGGTTCGCCTACGGCCGAAGCCAGGCACGAAAGGCACAATTTTGCTGTCGTCGAACTGTGCCGCAACGGTTACGGGCTTCTCAATCCATGAGGAGTCCGTTTTGCTTGAAGTGCTCAGGGAAACATTGCGCCGAGCTATCGAGTGACCACAACTCGAAGGGGAAGGAAGATGCTGAAGGCGCTATCCGGCAGCGGAAAGATTAAGCAAGAGGATTGCAAGTTCACCGCGGACGTGGCAGGCGCAGCTTTCGCAAACCAGCTGTTCGTGAGATTGGTAGCAAAACAGCAAAAATTTGTTCGTGTTGATTTTCGCTACTCAACTTTTGAAGCAGCCTATCTCCGCAGTTGCATTTTTGATTCATGTGATTTCACTGGCTGCCGATTCATTGCGTGCAATTTTCATGGCTCATCTTTTACTGGCTGTAAATTTGAGTATGCAATATTCGAGCGAACAGACATAAGTAGTGACATTCTATCCACAGAATGTCCTGGAAGCGAGAACCTAAAGTTGAGATTTGCTCGCTCACTTAGAATGAATTATCAGCAGCTAGGAGATGCGACTTCGGTTAACAAAGCTATCGGAGTGGAACTCGCAGCCACAGAGGCGCACTTATACAAGTCATGGAGATCGAACGAGTCCTACTATCGAAAAAAATATTCAGGCATCAATCGGCTGAGGCAATGGGCTAACTGGGCAAGCTTCAAAGTTCTCGACATAATTTGGGGAAACGGTGAGCGCCCGTTGAAGCTCTTACGCACTGTGCTTGCGCTCTTCGTCGGAATAGCAGTGGTTGACGCAATTGTCCGCCGTAACCCAGCGGTAGTCACCAGCTATTTAGAAGGATTGGCTACTGCTCCACAAATATTTTTGGGGATTGAGGCCCCCTCAAGCTATTCAGGCTGGTATTTGAGCACCATTGCGTTGGCTCGTTTGATTCTATTTGCCCTCTTCATGGCAATCATCGTTAAGAGGTTCAACAGGCGATAATTATGCACCTGTATGCTTTCGGCTCGGTCTGTCGAGGTGAGGTAACTCTCGGCTCGGACATTGATTTGCTGGCAGTGACTGACGGTTTCGATTCGAGGTTTGACGTTAACATATATTCGGTTTATTCTTATGGCAGGCTACGTGATATGTGGGTGGAGGGCGCTCCATTTGCGTGGCACCTTTCTTTGGAGTCGAAGCTCATCTATTCTAGTGATGGGGACGACTATTTGAAGATGCTGGGCAGGCCGGCACGGTACAACTCAGCCCTAACTGATTGCGCCAAGTTTGCGGCACTCTTCAAGAGAGCATCCGCCTCGCTGAGCCAAGGAACAAATAGCCGGGTATTTGAACTTTCCACTATTTTTCTCGCAGTGCGGAACTTTGCCACATGCTTCTCTCTTGGCGCTGGCGACAGCCCAGACTTTTCACGGTACTCGGCCCTGCGTCTTGGGCCCCATAGTCTTCGAATCGACCAAGATGCTTTTGACACTATCGAGCGAGCACGGATACTCAGCACGCGTGGCGTGGGAAAAAGTATTAACAAGACAGACGAGTGTGTCGTTATTTCGCAGCTTGATTACATCGCCGCATGGATGGAAAGATTAACGCGAGCAGTCGAACAATGAGCGAATTCAGCAATAGGATTGACGCCCAACGAACCATTCTGAGCTTGGTCAACCAGACTCCTTGTGCCCGTGAGGAACTGTTTGGCCTGTCTAAACGAGCGATTGACCGATGGGTCGCGGTCAACGTACTTGACCAGGAAAGTCGTCTTGTTAAGTTAGTCGTAGCTGCGGGGGAAGGGCTGTTCTTTCTAGCGAATAAGAGCCAAGAGCAAGTTACCGAGGAATACAAGCTGAGGTCAGTTCGTATATCTGAGATAACCTCGATGCTTCGTGAGGAACTTGTTCGTGTCAAAATTCCCCAATAATAAATCAGGGGAGAGCTTTACTCCCCTTTGCCGTAGCCAGCGATATACCCGAGGCGACATGCCTCCATACGAAGTGAATCGAGTTCTTAAGTCGTCGGTCTGATGGGTATAAACAGAACAAGCACTCCATCAAAGTTGTCGTAGCATTTCTTCAGGGCGTAGTGGGCTAGCTCGCTCCTGTCGTACTCGTTATCCAACTCGATGAACCAATCGTCTCTATTCGGACAGTTCACTTTTGGGTCACCGCACAACTTTCCTGAAGACCGCCAAAGCTTCCGGACTACTTCCTTGTAAGCCACGGGGCTATCTGGCAGACGCATGAGGCAATGGATGTGTGTTCCCTGTCGAACACTCGGCGGCGATGTGCTCCACGTCATCTCCTTACCGAAGTCTTCCACTATCGGACACATGGGAATCCGCTTCTTCGATTTCCGGCCGAATAGGTGGCACTTCAGCTTGTGGGCGAAGGTGCCGAATGTCTTCTCCGCAAACTTGTAGCTAACCCCATCTTCGCCACTGAAGGTCAATGTCACCATGACATTATGCTCTCCGCGCAGGAGCCAGTCTGTGGCCTGTTGTTGAAAGTCAGTTCTCGAATACTTTGAATCCGTGTCGTCCATTGCCTATGCCTTCAAGAGCGTTGTGCGCTTGTGCTCTTATGTGATACTTATTGGTACTATTTACATTTCGCAATTACGGACTCCACTTTGGCCAGGCCCGGCGGCAACCCAGACCTTCTCAAGGTGCGCAACGCCGGCACCAAGAGAGCGAACAACAAGCGGCGGAAGCTCGCAGACGACTACGCGCGTGCAACCGGCGAAAAGTTGATGGAGGCGACCCGCCAACATGGAGGCATGCTCCATATCGAGTACGCGGAATGGTTGAATGAGAACGACTGGCCTACTCGGCGAGGTGGGCGCTGGACTGCGACCCAGGTCGGTCGAGTGTTCAAGAGGCTTGGATTACCGGAGCCAGCAGGGCGAACCAGAGGGGAGCGGCGACGCCCGCAACAATAGCCAATCCAGCCTGAGCATGGAGCAATGGCTCAGCTTGCAGCTGTCGAATCGACGCCAGCAAGGATGAAACGGGCTGCATTCCATTACGTAGGGAACAAAGCGGGGAACAGTCAACCGTTCAGCCGGAAAGTCCTTAAGCTTCATACAGCTGCATAGCTTGTTGGCGGAGAGAGTGGGATTCGAACCCACGGAAGGTTTGACCCTTCGCCGGTTTTCAAGACCGGTGCCTTAAACCGCTCGGCCATCTCTCCGTTTGCGAACGCGGCGGTACTGCGGAAGAGCGTCGCAGCCGCTTGAAGCACAACGCCGCGGAAGCGCGACGCTGCAGTGCCTGTCCCGCTCGGCGCGGTCGGTGCCGCTGACAGCACCGCATGCACCCCGCACCCAAAACGACCGGCACGGGCGCGCATTTTCGCACGCCCGCGTCGGTTTTGCGCGACCGACGTACCCGGCCGGCGTCTCGGTCAACCCGCCTCGACCGCCATCGCGCCCAGGGTCGAATGCTTGGCCTTGGTGCGTTCGGGGCAGTTGCCGCCGCAGTCCAGGCGCGAAGCCTCGATCTGGCGCGGCAGATGTTCGGCGAGGAAGTCGATGAACACGCGCACCGCCGGCAGCAGGCCGCGGCGCGAGGCGAACACGGCGTGGCAGATGCCCTGGGGCAGCGACCATTCCGGCAGCACCACTTCCAGTTCGCCGTTGCGCACGGCTTCGGCGCAGACGGTCTCGGGCAGCAGGGTGATGCCGAAGCCGTCCTTGACCATCGACTGCAGCAGCGGGAAGTCGAAGCCGGCCACGCGCGGTTGCAGGTCGACGCGGCGCACTTCGCCGGCCGGGCCGTGCAGTTCCCAGCGCTGCCGCGCCTCGTCCTCGCTGATGCTGAGGGTGACGTGCGAGGTCAGTTCCTCGGGATCCTTGGGGCGGCCGGCGCGGTCCAGGTACTTGGGGCTGGCGACCAGCAGTTCCTGGACCTGGCCGAAGCTGCGCATCACCAGGCTGCCGTCGTCGTCCAGGCGCGAACGCACGCGCAGGGCGACGTCGTAGCCTTCGTTGATGATGTCGACACGGCGGTTGCTGATGTTCAACTGCAACCGCACCTTGGGGTACTGGTCGAGGAACATCGGCAGCAGCTTGGGCAACTGCATCTGCGCCAGCGACACCGGCACGCTGACCCGCACCAGCCCGCGCGGCTCGGCGCTGAGCCGGTCGACCACTTCGCGCGCGGCCTGCGCCTCGGCCAGCATGGTCTGGGCGTGGCGATGCACGCTCATGCCCAGGTCGGTGACGGCGAAGCGGCGCGTGGAGCGCTGCAGCAGGCGCACGCCCAGATCGCTCTCCAGCTGGCTGATGCGGCGGCTCAGGCGCGACTTGGGGATGCCCAGGGCGCGTTCGGCGGCGGCGAACCCGCCGTGGTCGACCACCATGGCGAAGTAGTAGAGATCGTTGAGGTCGTGCATGTTCTTTCGATATTTAGAACGATGGGGACAATCGGATCCGGTTCATTCTACTCCTACAACGATTCGCGCTGCAGGGACGCCGGTCGCGCTCGCAGGACTCAGGCACGCACGGACAACGCAGGGTAACCCTGGCCGGGCTAGCGCGAGGTGACGGGTGCGGGGTTTGGTGCACGCGGAACGCCGTTCGCGGCGCGTGCTGCATGGCGTAATGGGACATGCAGGCGAATGCCCTGCCCTGCCAAGTCGAAAACATGCGGGTGCACAGCGCGGCGCGTGAAACATGGGCAATCAAGCCCGCACGCGCAGTCGCACACAGCGCGTCGCCGCAACAACTAGCGGCGACGCCAGAGGATCGCCCGGAGCCGACGCCCCGGGCCCGAGCCATCAGCCGATCCGCTCGGCCCCGCCCATGTACGGGCGCAGCGCGTCGGGCACGGTGATCGAGCCGTCGGCGTTCTGGTAGTTCTCCATCACCGCGATCATGGCGCGGCCGACCGCGGTGCCGGAGCCGTTGAGCGTATGCAGCAGCTCGGGCTTGCCGGTGGCGGGGTTGCGCCAGCGCGCCTGCATGCGCCGCGCCTGGAAATCGCCGCAGTTGGAGCAGGAGGAGATCTCACGATACGTCTGCTGCGACGGCAACCAGACTTCCAGGTCGTAGGTCTTGCTGGCGGAGAAGCCCATGTCGCCGGTGCACAGCAGCATCTTGCGGTACGGCAGGCCGAGCGTCTCCAGCACCACCTCGGCGCAGCGGGTCATGCGTTCGTGTTCGGCAGCACTGTCCTCCGGGCGGCACACGCTGACCAGTTCCACCTTCTCGAACTGGTGCTGGCGGATCATGCCGCGGGTGTCGCGGCCGCCGCTGCCGGCCTCGGAGCGGAAGCACAGCGAGTGCGCGGTCATGCGCAGCGGCAGGCGCTCGGCCTCGACGATTTCGTCGCGCACCAGGTTGGTCAGCGAGATCTCCGAGGTGGAGATCAGGTAGCGCTTCTGTTCGCCCAGCGCGGTGGCGAACATGTCTTCCTCGAACTTCGGCAACTGGCCGGTGCCGTACAGGCTGTCGGCGTTGACGATCACCGGCACGTTGGTTTCCTGGTAGGCGTGCGGGCCGGTGTGCAGGTCCAGCATGAACTGGGCCAGGGCGCGGTGCAGGCGCGCGATCGGCCCGCGCAGCACGGTGAAGCGCGCGCCCGACAGCTTGGCCGCCGACTCGCCGTCCAGCCAGCCGTGGCGTGCGCCGAGTTCGACATGGTCCTTGACCTCGAAATCGAAGCTGCACGGGCTGCCCCAGCGCTGCAGTTCGACGTTGTCGGCCTCGTCCTTGCCCGTGGGCACGTCGGCCTGCGGCAGGTTGGGAATCTCCAGCGCCAGCGTCTCCAACTGCGCGCGGATCTCGTCCAGGCGCTGCTCGGAGGCCTTCAGCTCGTCGCCGAAACCGGCCACTTCGGCCATCAGCGCGGTCACGTCCCCGCCCTTGGCCTTGGCCTGGCCGATCGCCTTGGAGCGGCTGTTGCGCAGGCTCTGCAGTTCCTGGGTCCGCACCTGGATGCGCTTGCGGTCGGCCTCCAGGGCCTCCAGGACGGCCACGTCCAGCGCATAGCCGCGGCTGGTGCGCAGGCGCTCGGCGAGGTCGGCGGGCTGTTGGCGAAGCAGAGCGGGATCGAGCATGGGCGCGGGGTGCCAGGGGAACGAACCCGGGATTATCGCCTGTCCGTCGCGGTTTTGCCGACCCGCACCCGTCGCGGCGCGCGATTCACCGCGGCTATGCCAGAATCGGGCGGTTCCCCACGGTGAGCCCCATGTCCACGTCGCCCTCGTCCTCCAAGTCCGGCATCGTGCTGCATCTGCCGCGGCGCCTGCTCGCGATCGTCGGCATCGCCTTCGCTGTCGGCCTGCTGCTGTTCCTGGTGGTATGGCTGGTCGGACGCAAGGACAACGATTTCTACAAGCCGCAGCCGGCCCAGGTGCAGCAGGAGACCGAACAGGTGAAGCCGCTGCCCGAGCCGCTGCCGGCCGGCAGCGCCGCCAGCAGCATGCCGCAGGCCAAGCCAGCGCCCGCCGGCGACGCGCCGAAGCTGGTGGAGACCGCACCGGCACCGCCGCCGACTACGGAAGCACCAGCGCCTGCCGCAGGCAGCGATGGCGCCGGCAGCACGGCCACCGCGCTGGCCCCGGGCGACCGCCCGGTGCCGCTGGAAGGACAGACCCCGCCGCCGCGCTATCCGCCGGCGGCGCTGCGCCGCGGCGATGCCGGCACCGTGGTGGTGCGGGTCGAGGTCGACGCCAGCGGCGCGCCCGCCGGCGTGGCCCTGGTGCGGCGCAGCGGCTCGCGCGACCTGGACCGCGCGGCGATGGAAACCGTGCGCCGCTGGAAGTTCCGCCCCGCACAGCAGAACGGCCGCGCAGTCCCCGCCAGCATCGAGATCCCGTTCGACTTCAAGCCGGGGCCGTAACTGAATCGCCGCCGGGACGCGCGGGCGGCGTTCACATACGGGTGACACCGCCGGGCCGGGTCTTGGGCGAAACTGGCCCCGCTCCCACGGCACCGGAGTTGCCGCCATGCCCACCCCTTACAAGTCGACACAGCCGCTGGATGCGTGGAAACGCCCTTCCGCGCGACCGTCCGTTCGCAGGGAGCCGCATGCCCGCGCCGACCGCGGCTCGCCTTGGGCCTGGGTGATCGTGGTCGCACTGGCCCTGGCGGTGACTGGCTGGTGGCTGGCCCTGGTACAGAACGACGAGGGCAGCAGCAGCGACCGCACCACGACCTCAACGCCGAAGGTCGACCCGCCGCGCCCGCAGCCGGCACACTGATCGCGGATCGACCGCACGCCTCACGCCCTCTTCATAGACGCGGCCACGCTGGCGCACTCCCCGCTTTTTTCCAGCCGGCGTGCAAGGTGTGTCGAGATGCGCGGAGCTGGCGATGTCTCGACCAGCCCACCGTCGCCAAGAAAAGCACTGCGCTGAGCTCCACATCTCCCGCGCACACGTCCACGCGCAGCCGCGGCTCAGGACTCCACCTGCACCCCTTGGCGTCCCACGACCGCGGTGACGGCCGCCGCGATCCGGTCGAGCATGGCATCGTCGGTGCGGGCGACGTTGAGGCGTACGTGCCGGTGGACGCCATGACTCGAAAACGTGCTTTCGTGCGCAAGCATCATGCCGTCCGCGCGCAGGATGTCCGTCACCGCTAGCGCATCGACGCCTTCGCCAAACGACACCCACAGGTACATGCCCGCCCCGGCCTCCATCGCCTGCCAGCCGCGGGCGCGGATCTTCGCCAGCAGCGCATCGCCGCTGACGGCCAGCTTTTTCTGCAGCCTTTCGCAGTGCTGCTCGTAGCCACCTTCGGTGAGCAGGTGGTGCACGAGCTGGTCGGTGAGCAGCGAGGAGTGGATGGACCCCACCGAGCGCATCAGCAGCAGGCGTTCCATGCGCTGGCTGCCGGCGGCCAGAAAGCCAGCGCGCAGCCCGGGGGCCATGGTCTTCGAAAAGCTGCCGATATGGATCACCCGCTCCAGATGATCGAGCGCGGCCAGCCGCGTGACCGCCCCCAGCTTGCTGCGCGGCAACAGGTCGCCATAGGTATCGTCGTCGACGATCCACATCGCATGCTGCTCGGCGAGCTTGAGCAGCTGGTGGGCCTTGCGCGGCGACATGCTGGTGGAGGTGGGGTTGTGGAGCACCGCGCTGCAGAAGAATGCCTTCGGCTGGTACTTCTCGCACAGTTCCGCCAACTGCTCCAGGTCGGGCCCATCCTGCAGGCGGCGCACGCGCAGCACCCAGAGGCCGCTGGCCATGAGCCGCTGGGTGTGGAGGAACGGCGCCGGCTCCTCCACCAGCACATACTGCCCCTGATAGAGAAAGGACCAGATCACCAGGTCCAGGGCATCGGTGGCGCCTGCCGTGGTGACGATCTGCTCGGCGCTTGCGCCGATGCCGATCGTGCGCAGCCGGGCACTCAGTGCCTCGCGCAAGGGCAGCCAGCCGCTGACGTCGGCGTATTCGAACAGGCTCCTGCGAGGGCGTGCGGCCAGCGCCTGCAGGGCCTGGGCCAGCGCCTCGGTCCCGATCCATTCGACAGGGAGCGTGCCGAGCGCCGAACCGCCATGCGCCTGGTCCGAGCGCAACAAGTGGCTCCAGGAACCAGGGGCCGCAGGTCCGGCCCACCCTCCGGCCGGGGCCGACTTGCCCAACTGACGGGCCTGCGGCGCCACATAGAAGCCCGAGCCACGACGGGCCTGCAGATAGCCAGCCGCCGCCAGCTTGTCGTAGGCACGCAACACCGTCTCATTGCTGATGGCCATGCTGGCGGCCATCGCCCTGACCGACGGCAGGCGCTCGCCGATCTCCAGCGACTGCTGTTCGATCCGTTTTCTGACGTCATCGAAGATCCGATCGATCAGCGGCCCGTTGGTGCGTGCGGCCGGCGCCGCCTTGCGCTGTCGTTTGGAGCCGTTCTTCGTGGAAGGGGGCGTTGGCATGGGCGGAGCGTGTGCCGAAGAGAAAGAGGAGAGGTGTAGGCCACAGGATCATAGACCGGCGACACCCCGGACCGACCGCCTGAGCCACATGGATGACTGCAGTTGCCAGACAGTTGGCCGGCATGCCCATTCAGCAAAAACGCCCGACGCACCATCATGGCGCGCAGCCTCGCCGCAGAGCGCACCTTTCGTGTAGCACCGCACCAAAATTGTGCCATACGCGACGGACAACACGCCCATATATACGCGACTGCCTACCTGCGTGTGACAGCACGCCAAATTCATCTGTACCAAACACTTTTTGCGTGGCATGCTCGGCCAATGCCTCGCCTGACGAGGCTGGCGCACCGGGAGGGTCGCGTCGGGATAAGTCGCCTGAAAAGCGTACTAAACACATGACTTGCAGCTACGGAACACCAGATCGCGTCCGTTGACAGCGATTTGCCAACCACGCCACTCCAGAGGATTCCACCGTGTCTCCCATCAAGTCCCCGCACAAGCCGACTCCGTTTCGTTCCACCGCGCTGTACGCCGCCCTCACCCTCGCCCTGCCAGCCGGCGTGCATGCCCAGCAGCAGGACGGCCCCGCCGCAACGACGCAAGTCGCCCCGGAGCCCTTGAACTTCTCGATTCCGGCCGGCCCTCTGTCTGCCACCCTCGAGGCGATCGCTCGGATCAGCGGTAAGTCCATCCAGTTCCAGGAAAAAGACGTCCAGGGCATCGGCGCCCCCGCCATCTCCGGCCAGACGACCGCACAGGGCGCGGTGCAAGCGGCCGTCTCGGGCAGCGGTTTGACCATGGCGTCGGCCTCCGATGGCTCGATCCGCGTGTTCGTGCAGCAACTCGATTCGGTCACCGTCACCGCCAAGCGCGACGAGGCCGAAACCGGGTTCCACGCCTCCAGATCCTCTACCGGTACGCGCGGCGACTCCGATCTGCGCGACGTGCCGCAGTCGATCACCGTGCTGACGGCCAAGGTGCTGGAGACCCAGCAGTCCGCGACCGTCGAAGACGCGTTGCGCAATGTCGCCGGCGTGGTGGTGCAACCCGCGACGCAGGGGTCCAGCGGTTTCAACATCCGCGGCTTCGGCGCGAACGCCGCCACGCTGTCCAATGGGCTGACCAATCCCAATTCGGTCAAGACCAACGTCGCCGGCGTGGAGCGCGTCGAGGTGCTCAAAGGACCGCAAGCCCTGCTCGCCGGTGCGAACGCCATCGGTGGCACGCTGAACATCGTGACCAAGAAGCCGACGACCGAGCCGATCCGCAATGCATCGGTCAGCTACGGCAGCCATGCCGAACGCACCGGCACCCTCGACCTGGCCGGCGCCATCAACGGCAGCAAGGAATTCAGCTATCGCCTGATCACCTCGGCCACGCGCGCCAGTCGCAGCTTCGCAGGGTACGACGGACGTTCGCAGCACTATGGATTGGGCGAGGTGCGCTGGAAGACGGCGGATACGGATTTCATCTTCGGCGTGTCGGCCGACGACTCGCACACGCCAATCGACCGGTACACGGTGGCGATCCGCGGCTTCATCGAGCCGCCTCCCTCCACCCTGCCCGGCAACAGGAGCAATGGCGTCGATGCCGACACGCGCTCGGTGTTCTACACGTTGCAGCATTCCTTCTCGGACGCACTGGAATTCAACAGCCGCATGCAACGCGTGAGCACCGACCTGGATCTGGCGCTGTGGACACCCCAATTTCCGATCAGCGTTTCCAACCTGCTGCTGAGCTATAGCGGCACCATCACCCGCTCGAACCAGACCACCACCAGCGGCGATCACTACCTGAGCTACCGGTTCGCGACCGGGCCGGTGGAGCAACGCCTGGTGGCCGGCGTCAACCACACCGATTACAGCTTCGACCAGACCCAGTACAACGGCCCGAGAGCGGTGGTCCGCTTCGACCAGCCGACCCAGTCCCCCTTCCCTGCCCTGGTGCGTAGCGATGGCAGCCGCTCCTACCGCTCCTACTCGCCTCAGGAACAACTGGGCCTGTACCTCCAGGACACCCTGAAATGGGAGCAATGGACGCTGGTGGCGGGCTTGCGCCACACCCGCATGGACACCGGACCCGGCTTCATCACCGTGTACACCAATCCCCCCACGCCCGACATGACGACACCCAAGCGATCTTTCAGCAAGAACACCGTCAATGCCGGACTGATCTACAACCTGGACGCGAACACCTCGATCTACGGCAGCTACGCCGAAGGCTTCATGCCGCTGTTCTCCGACCTGACCATCTGCGGCACGTCGTCGTCGTCCACCCCGCCCACCCAGTCCAAGAGCAGGGAACTGGGCATCAAGAGCAACGTGGACGACCGTTTTTCCTGGTCGGCCGCCGTGTTCCAGATCGATCAGTTCAACCTGCTGCAGCGCAATCGCGCGCTCAACTGCAACACCCTGATCGACGGGCAGCGATCCAGGGGCGTGGAACTGGAGGCAGCGGGCAACCCCATGCCCGGGCTCAACCTCATCTTCAACTACTCTTACAACAAGCGCGAGAGCCTGTTCGATCCGGACCTGCTGCCCGGCGCAGGACCGCGCACCCAGGTCAGCCTGTGGAGCACCTACGATTTCCAGTCGGAGCGGTTGCGCGACCTGAGCGTCGCCTTCGGCATCAGCGCATGGGACGACTCCGTCCTGGGCATCAGGAAAGGACAGCCTAGCGCGCCCGGTGGTGCCCGCATCGATACCGGCATCGCCTATACCCAGCCGAGATGGTCGCTGCGTCTGGGCGTGAAGAACCTTGCGAACCGAATGCTGTACGGCTTTTCCAACTCGACCCTGTTTGTTCCCGTCTACGACAAGCGTACGTTCACGCTCACCTATCAGTTCAAGCTCTGACCATGCACGTGCAACGCCACCGTCCCCGCCTGCGCGACCTGATCCTGCCCTACTGGACGTCGCGCGAAAGCTGGCGCGGCTGGGTGCTTCTCGCGACACGGCTGTTGCTCATGTTCACCAGCGTCTACGTCGCCGTCTGGGCCAACCAGTTGTCGGGCCAGGTGGTGGATGCGCTGGTGAAGCGTGAGTGGAACGACATCTGGCGCAGCCTGGGCCTGTCATGGATCGCCGGCATTCTGGCGATGCTGGTCTCCATGGTGCTGCTGTTCGCGATCACGGAACTGCAGCAGTACGAGTGGCGCACCGCCATGACACGCTGGTTCGTCAACGCCTGGACCCGCCAGCGCACGTACTACGCCATCGAACGGGATGGCGGCCTGGACAACGCGGACCAACGCATCTCGCAGGACATTCCGCGTTTCATCGAGCTGACGCTGCAGCTGTTCCTCAACCCCATCCAGGTGGTTGTCGGAGCCGCGTCCTTCACCGTCGTTCTGTGGAACCTGTCCGGCACGCTGCGCTTCACGCTCTGGGGCATCGACTTCGCCATTCCCGGCTACATGGTCTATCTGGTCTATGCGTACTCGGCAGGTTCGTTGCTGATCTCGCATCTCACCGGCCGCCCGTTGATCTATCTGTTCAATCGCCGCCAGACCGTGGAAGCCAATTTTCGCTACCGCGGCATGCAACTGCGCGAGAACGCCGAGCAGATCGCCTTCTACGACGGCGGCGCGCAGGAAAAGCAGCGGCTGGATGCATCCTTCGAGGACGTAAGGGCCAACTGGCGGGACATCATCGCGCGCAACGTCAAACTGATCCTGGCGCGCGAAACCTATTCGACGATCTTCTCCTCCCACCTCCTGCCGACCGCGTCAGCGCTGCCGCGCTATCTCTCGGGCGCCATCACGATGGGCGACGTGACGCGCGCGGGCGGCGCCTTCACCGCCGTCAGCAGCAGCCTGGCTTTCTTCAGCCAGGCCTACGTCACCTTCACCGAATGGTGGGCCCTGGGCAACCGGCTGCGCGATCTGCTGGGCGTCATCCAGGAGGTCAACGCGCTCCCCCCCGGCATCCACATCGGGCGTACCACCGGCGATGCCATCGCAGCGCAGAACCTCGCCCTGCACAAGCCAGACGGAGAACAGTTGGCCGCCATCCCCGAACTGCGCATGCGCCGGGGCGAACGCTGGCTGGTGCGCGGCACCTCGGGGGTCGGCAAGAGCACCTTGCTGCGCGCCATCGCCGGCATCTGGCCTTACGGTGAAGGCGAGATCGGCCACCCGCAGGGCGGACAGCTGATGTTCCTGCCCCAGCGCAGCTACATCCCGCAGGGCACGCTCAAGGCCGCGCTGTGCTATCCGGGGCAGCCCGAGGATTTCGACGACGCGCGCGTGCGCCAGGCGCTGCATGAAGTGCGCCTGTCAGCGCTGGCGGATCGGCTTTACGACAGCGACCGCTGGCAGCAGAAGCTCTCCGGCGGCGAGCAGCAGCGACTGGCGATCTGCCGTGCGCTGCTGCACCGGCCCGACTATCTGTTCCTGGACGAGGCCACCAGTGCGTTGGATCCGGATACCGAACAAGCGCTGTACCAGGCGCTGCTGCACGCGTTGCCGAACGGCACGTTGATCAGCGTCGCGCACCGCGAATCGCTGGCCTCCTACCACGACCACGTGCTGGACCTCACGCCGCGCCGCTGCGAAAGCGGCAGCCAGGCCGGCGACGGTGCAGAACCCTCTCCGACGACGGTCTGAATCGGCCTTCGCACATATCTGGTTTCTTTTCTCCGTCACCACAGGACCGAACCATGTCTTCCCACGTCACCGCCATCACCGAAGCGAGCTTTGCAGAACACGTCCTCCAATCCTCCGGCCCCGTGCTGGTGGACTTCTGGGCCGAATGGTGCGCTCCCTGCAAGCAGTTGCTGCCCATCCTGGACGACATCGCAGAGGACTACGCCAGCGATGCGCGCGTGTGCAAGATCAATGCGGACGAAAACAAGGCAACCATGCAGCAGTTCCACGTGCGCGGCCTGCCCACCATGATCCTGTTCATGGACGGCCAGGAAAAAGCCCGCCTGGTGGGCCTGGTCTCCAAGACCCGGATCGCCCAGCTCATCGACGACTGCCTGGAAGGCTGACATGACCCTGCGCGCATACCATGGCGACCCGGACCTGCGCCGGCAGGCGATCGACACGCTGCAATCCCTGGAAAAGGCCGGGCGATGGGAGCATCGCCCGCTGTACTGGAACGGCGAGGTCGGCAGCTTCATCGGCAGCCTGCTGCAAGGCGACGACCTGGACCGCTGGGAAGCCGATTACGGCCTGCCGAAGTGGCTCGCCCTCACGATCGATTCGATGGTCGCAGCCAATTCGACGCTCGGTGTGTCCTGGGGCATCCACCTGATGCAGGGCATTGCGCCTGGCATGGCGATGGACACCGTGGGTAGCCGCAGCCTACTGGAGCTGCTCAACGGCCAAACCCACGGACTGAACCACCTGGACGCTGCCGCGGGCCTGGCCGAAGCGCTGGAAGGCGTGGCCGCGCTGCATGCGGCACGCCTGGCGGGCCAGGACATCGACAGCGCCAGTTGGCGCAAGGCACGCCGCGCGGCGGTCGCGCAAACCGACGCCCAGACGCCCGGGTCGGTGGCCGCATCCGTGGGAACGTGCATCGAAGCCGCGGCCTGGGACCCGATGCAGTCCCGCAGCGCCGTGTCGGACACGCTGCGCGGCTGGATGAACGCACGTATCGCCGCGAACATGGCCGTCTATCCGTGGGGCCAGGCAGAAGACGACGACATGAAGCAGGTGCTGGAAACCCTGCATGCGGAAGACATGGCCAGCCGCGAGCCCGGGGACACCAACTACACCAATGTCTTCACTCTGCTGGAGCAAAAGCATCCCGAGAAAGCGAAGCGGCTGAGAGCCTACTACCGGCAACAGAAGAGCCAGTACGGCAAGCAATGGCGCCAGGCGGCGCTGGTGATGCAGAACATCCTGCATGCGGCCGACGGCGACGCGCCCGCGGCGCTCATCCCGCGCAAGCACCTGTTCGCCAACCCGGCGCGGGCCTCCATGAGCATCAGCCCGGACGGGCAATGGCTGGCATGGCTGGCAGACGGCGATGGCGTGATGAACATCTGGGCCGCGCCCAGCAGCAACCCGCGCGTGTCCCGACAGATCACCCGGGACAAGCGTCGCGGCATCCAGAGCTTCAATTGGACCTACGTTCCCGGCATGCTGCTGTTCTCGCAGGACCGCGATGGCGACGAGAACTTTCAGGTGTTCGGCGCCGACCTCTCGGACGGGAGCCTGCGCGCCTTGACGCCTTCGGTGGCCGGCGTCCGCACGGGCGTGCAAAGCATCAGCCGGGAGCGGCGCGAAGAAATCGCGATCGTCTCGAACGCGCGCGACGCACGCTTCTTCGATGTGCAGGTGCTGAATCTGCGCACCGGAGAGATGCAGTGCATGGAAGAGAACACCGGCTTTTCCGGCTTCGTGGTGGATGCGCACTACCAGGCGAAGCTGGCCGTGCGCAACACACGCGATGGCGGCAGCGAATGGCTGCGGCGCGATGCCACCGGGGTGTGGCAGCCCTGGCAGGTGTTCTCGGCGGAAGACGGGCGCAGTTCGGCCCCCTCCCATTTCGACGTCGAGGGCCGCACGCTGTACGCCTACGACAGCCGCGGGCGCGACACCGCCGCACTGGTGGCGATCGATTGGAACAGCGGCGCCATCACCGTGCTGGCCGAAGACCCGCGCGCCGACATCGGCGGCATGATCACCGATGTGGCCAGCTACCGTCCCCTGGCCTACGGCGTGACCTACGAGCGCTTCAAGCTGCACATGCTGGACGATGCGATCGAGCGCGACATCGAAACCCTCGACGGCTATGCCGGCGATGGCGAATGGCGCCTGACCTCGCGCACCGAAGACGACCAGCAATGGGTCGTCGCCCTGTCGTCCGATACGCGGCCGTCCTCCACGTGGCTATACGACCGCAAGAAGCAAGTCATGCGGCACCTGCTGGATCTGCGTCCCGAACTCACCTGGGTTCCGCTTGCGCGGATGCAGCCGGTGGTCATTCCGGCGCGCGACGGCCTTTCGCTGGTGTCCTACCTGACGGTGCCCGCAGGCGCCGAGGAAGGCGACCTGCGCACCACCTCGCCGTTACCGCTGGTGATGCTGGTGCACGGCGGCCCCTGGTCGCGCGATGGCTTCGGCTTCAATCCCATGCACCAATGGCTGGCCAACCGCGGCTACGCGGTGCTGAGCGTCAACTTCCGCGGCTCGACCGGCTTCGGCAAGCGCTTCGTCAACGCCGCGGACGGCGAATGGGGCCGCAAGATGGACGAAGACCTGGAAGACGCCGTGACCTGGGCCATCGAGCGCGGCATCGCCGATCCCAAGCGTCTGGCCATCTTCGGCGGCAGCTACGGCGGCTACGCGGTGCTGTCGGCGCTCACCCGTTATCCGTCGCGCTACGCCTGCGGCATCGACGTGGTCGGGCCGTCCAACCTGGAAACGCTTTTGGCCTCTATTCCGACCTACTGGGAGGCGGACCGCATCCGCCAGCACCGTGCGATGGGCGACCCAGCCACTGCGGAGGGACTGGCTCAACTGCGCGACCGCTCGCCCCTGCATCGCGCCGCGCACATCCGCGCGCCGCTGCTCATTGCCCAGGGCGCGAACGACCCGCGGGTGAAGCAGGCGGAGTCCGAGCAGATGGTCGCCGCCCTGCGGCAGAGCGGTATCGCGGTGACCTATGCGCTCTACACGGACGAAGGCCATGGCTTCGTGCGGGAAGCCAACCGCATGTCGTTCAATGCGCTGTGCGAAGACTTCCTAGCCCGCCACCTGGGTGGCCGCGCCGAAGCGTGGTCGGCAACGGACTACCCGGGCCATTCGCTGCTGCTGGCGCAACATACCGCACGCCATGTCGCATGAGGGGCACTGTCTCCCCCAGTTGCGCGCTACCGCGTTCTGCACGTAGCGCGCAACCGACAGCGCGTCTGGTCGACTGACCGACGGGCATTGCGTGGACGCATCGAGCCAATCGCGCGGCGGCCTGAAGCGCCGCCGCAGGTTTGTCGCCGCACCGGGAGTGGGGGCAGGCGGTAGGTCGCCGGTGGCCGAGCGGCGATCGCGGAGGCGAGATGCGCGACTGCGCCGGCACCGTGTGCCCGCGTTCCACCGCGCACGCGTTCGCGACACGCACGCGAATCGCTCCGCGTGCGCAGCGCTCGAGTCATGCACCCCGGCCTGCGGTTACGCAGGCCGGAAGCGCCCTCAATCGGCTGCGCGCAACCCGAATCCGGCCCCGCGCGCCAACGTGTCGAAGCCCGGGAACGACGTCGCCACGTTCGCCACGTCCTCGATCCGCACGTCGCCCTGCGCCAGTTGCCCGGCGATGGCGAAGGCCATGGCGATGCGATGGTCGCCGTGGCTTTCGATGGTGCCGGCGCCCAGCGTGCCGCCGTGGATGGTGGCGCCATCGGGCGTTTCGTCCACGACGATGCCAAGGCTGCGCAACCCGGTGGCCATCGCCGCCAGGCGGTCCGATTCCTTGACCCGCAGTTCCGCCGCGCCGCTGACTACGGTCCGACCTTCGGCCGCGGCCGCGGCCACGAACAACGCCGGGAACTCGTCGATCATGTCCGGCACCACGGTCTCCGGAATTCGCGCACCGCGCAGCGGCGTGTAGCGCACCCGCAGGTCGGCCACCGGCTCGCCGCCATGCTCGCTGTGGTTGTGCTCGACGATGTCCGCGCCCATCAGCCGCAATGCGGCGAGCAGGCCGGTGCGGCGCGGATTGAGTCCGACCGCCTTCAGGGTAATGTCGGAGCCGGGAATGATGCTGGCCGCGACGATGAAGAACGCCGCCGAGGAGAAGTCCGCCGGTACGGCGATGTCGGTGGCGCGCAGGCGCTGGCCGCCGCGCAGCCGCGCCTGGCCGGGCGCGAAGTCGATCTCCACGCCGAACGCGGACAGCATGCGCTCGGTGTAGTCGCGGGTGGGATGCGGTTCCTGCACCGAGGTCACGCCCTCGGCATACAGGCCGGCCAGCAGCACCGCCGACTTGACCTGGGCACTGGCCACCGGCGAGACGAAGTCGATGCCGCGCAGCGGTTGCCCGCCATGGATGCGCAGCGGCGGCACGCCATTGGCCTCGGTGTCGATGCGCGCCCCCATCAGCGCTAGCGGCTCGGTCACCCGGCGCATCGGCCGCTTGGACAGCGACGCATCGCCGACCAGCACGCTGTCGAACGGCTGCGCCGCGAGCAGCCCGGCAAGCAGGCGCATGCCGGTGCCGGCATTGCCGCAGTCCAGCTCGCCCTGCGGCGCCTGCAGCCCATCCACGCCCACGCCATGCACGATGCGCTGCGACGGCGACGGCGTCTCGATCCGCACCCCGAGCCGCGCGAAGATCGCCGCGGTCGAACGCGTGTCCTCGCCCTCGAGAAACCCCTCGATCCGCGACGTGCCATCGGCCAGCGCCGCGAACATCACCGCCCGGTGCGACACCGACTTGTCCCCCGGCACCGTCAGCGCACCCTGCAGCGCAGTGCCGCGCGTTGCGATCCAGTCTTGCTCGTTGCTCATCATCGTTCCTGAAAGTCCAACCACCCGAAGATCCACCACCACTCAGCGACACCGGCGCCGTTACCGCGTATTTGCGCTACCGCGACCACGCCTACGCCTAGTCCGCCACCGCTGTTGCTGTTGCTGTTGCTCTTGCTGTTGCTGTTGCTCTTGCTGTTGCTCTCAATCCCCCCCGTAAGGGCTGGCGGACACGGCGGGTAAAACCCCGCCAGGGGCGACGCGCAGGATGCGCGTCGTTTTCGGCAGGCACATGGATGTGCCTTCCGAAAATTCCCGTCGTGTCCGCGGACCCCGCGCGGAGCGCGGGGCAGCCCGCCCGGGGGTGTGTTTCTTTTGGTTACTTTGATCAGCCTCCGGCTGCTGTAAAGCCCTTCTTTGCACAAGCAAAGAAAAGTGACTCGCGCGTCAGCGCGAAAGCTTTTGCCGTTGCTTTTGCCGTTGCTGTTGCCGTTAAAGCTGTCGCTGTTGAAGAAGGGATTCATTTACCGAGGAACGTTCTGTCGCGGCTGAAGCCGCTCCTACAGGTGCACCTCTTTTCGTCACCAAAGCGCCCCGCCGCGGTCAGACCAAAGCAACCGCGCAACCACCTCAAGGCACCGCCACCGGATAGGACCCCAACACCTTGATCTGCGCCGAATGCGCCTTCAACTCCGCCAACGCCGCCTTCATCGCCTCATCCTCCACATGCCCCGCCAGATCGATGAAGAAGCCGTACTCCCACTTCGCCTGATGCGACGGCCGCGACTCGATCCGATTCATGCTGATCCCATGCCGCGCGAACGGACTGAGCACATCGAACAGCGCACCCGGCTTGTCGTGGATGAACACCAGCACCGACGTACGATCGTGCCCCGACGGCGGGAAGATCTGCCGCCCGATCATCAGGAAGCGCGTGGTGTTGTCCGCGTCGTCCTCGATCGACTTCATGATCACCTTCTTCAGCGCATACACATGCGCCGCGCTCTCCCCGCCGATCGCCGCCGCATCGTCGGCATTGCGCGCACGGCGCGCGCCCTCGGCGTTGCTGGAGACCGGGATCTTCTCCACCTTCGGCAGGTTCGCACGCAGCCAGCCGGCGGTCTGCGCGAACGACTGCGGATGCGCGTAGATCCGCTCGATCGCATCCAGCCGCCCGCTGCGCGAGAGCAGGAACTGGTGCACGCGCAGCTCGGTCTCGCCGCAGATCTTCAGGTTGGAGGTGAGGAACATGTCCAGGGTGACCTGGATCGTGCCCTGCCCCGAGTTCTCCACCGGCACCACCCCGAAGTCGGCGTTGCCGCTTTCCACTTCCTGGAACACTTCCTCGATGGTGGCCATCGGCAGGCCCACCGCCGAGCGACCGAAGTGCTTGAGCACCGCCTGCTGGCTGAAGGTGCCTTCCGGCCCCAGGTAGCCGATCTTCAGCGGCTCCTGCTGCGCCAGGCACGCGGACATGATCTCGCGGAACACGTGCACCAGCACTTCGTCGCTGAGCGGGCCCTGGTTGCGGTCCACCACCATGCGCAGCACCTGCGCCTCGCGCTCGGGGCGGTAATAGTCCACCGCCGCGGCGAGCTTGCCCTTGGCCTTGCCCACCTGATGCGCGAACTGCGCGCGCTCGGCGATCAAGGCCTGAATAGTGCGATCGATCTCGTCGATCTTGGCGCGCACGTCGGCCAGGGCCGGCGTGGCGGCGGGTTTCGCGGGCTTGGCCGGCTTGGCGGCGGCGGGAGATTTCTTCGGCTTTGCGGCCATGGATCGGGGGTTCCTCGGTGGTCCGGATCGCCGGAGCGATCCGGTCGCGGCTGACGCCGCTCCTACAAAAATCGGCGACTCAGCCGTGGCGCTGCTGGAAGTCGCGCATGAACGCAACCAGTGCCTGCGCACCGGCCAGCGGCATGGCGTTGTACAGCGAGGCGCGGATGCCGCCGACCGCCTTGTGGCCCTTCAGCGCCAGCAGGCCGGCCGCCTTGGACTCGGCGACGAAGCGCGTGGTGAGGGTCTCGTCCGGCAGGAAGAACGGGATGTTCATCCGCGAGCGCACCGCCGCCGCGACCTCGTTGCGGTAGAAGCCACCGGAGGCGTCGATCGCCGAATACACCAGCGCCGACTTGGCCTGGTTGCGCGCGGCGAACGCCTCCACGCCGCCCTCGGCCAGCATCCACTTGAACACCAGCCCGGCCAGGTACCAGTTCCAGGTCGGCGGGGTGTTGAGCATGGAGTCGCGCGCCACGTGCGAGCGGTAGTCGAAGATGTCCGCGCGCGGCTGGCCGGCGCGTTCGAGCAGGTCGCGGCGGATGATCACCACCGTGACGCCGACCGGGCCGAGGTTCTTCTGCGCGCCGGCGTAGATCAACGCGTACTTGGACACGTCGATCGGTTCGGAGGCGATGCTGGAGCTGAAATCGGCGAACAGCGGCACCACGCCGACGTCGGGCGTGTCGCGGAACTCCACGCCGTGGATGGTCTCGTTGGCGGTGATGTGCACGTAGGCGGCATCCTCGCGCAGCTGCCAGTCGGCGCGCGGCGGGATGTCGCGGAAGCCGCCGGCCTCGCTGCTGGCGGCCACGTGCACGTCGACGTAGGGCCCGACCTGCTTGATCGCGGTCTTGCTCCAGTGCCCGGTCACCACGTAGTCCACGGTCTGCCCGGGCGCGGCGAAGTTCAGCGCCAGCAGCGCCTGCTGGGTGGTGGCGCCACCGGCCAGGAACAGCACGGCGTAGTCGTCGGGAATGCCGATCAGCCGGCGCAGGTCGGCGTCGGCCTGCGCCGCCACCTCCATGAACTCGGCCCCGCGGTGGCTCAGCTCCACGATCGAGGCGCCCACGCCGTTCCACTCCAACATCTCCGCCTGCGCCTGGCGCAGGACCGATTCCGGCAAGGCAGCGGGGCCGGCACTGAAATTGAACGCGCGCGTCATGGGGCACCTATCGGACAGGACCCCTAGTATGCCGCAGCGCAACAGCTTGCGGCCCGGGCAATTTAGGTTGCATTTGCATCCATTCGCCCTGCGCATGCGTAGTCTGTGGTGAAGTCCCCGCCACTGCTCGCCCCCTTCGCTCCAGGAGTCCGCCATGTCGTTGCGCGATGCCCTCACCGTCCCCAGCCGCGAGATCACCGACGAGGCGGTCTACCGCGACCGGCGGCGCCTGCTGCAGGCCCTGGCGCTGACCCCGGTGGCCGGCCTGGTCGGCTGCGCCGATGCCGAGCCGCCGGCCCCGCCCAAGACCGTGATGACGCCGGAGCAGGCGCGCAGCGGGTTCCGCACCAACGAAGAACTGACCCGCTACGAGGACGTGACCAGCTACAACAACTTCTACGAGTTCGGCACCGACAAGACCGATCCGTCCAAGGCGGCCAAGACCCTGCGCACCTCGCCGTGGTCGGTGAAGGTGTCCGGCGAGTGCGAGAAGCCCGGCACGCTGAGCCTGGACGACCTGCTCAAGGGCCACACGCCCGAGGAGCGGATCTACCGCCTGCGCTGCGTGGAAGGCTGGTCGATGGTGATCCCGTGGTTGGGCGTGCCGCTGGGCGACGTGCTCAAGCGCTTCGCGCCGACCTCCAAGGCCAAGTATGTCGCCTTCACCACCCTGGCCGATCCGCAACAGATGCCCGGCATCCGCTACAGCTCGATCGACTGGCCGTACAAGGAAGGCCTGCGCATCGACGAGGCCATGCACCCGCTGACCCTGCTCGCCACCGGCCTGTACGGCAAGCCGCTGCCGCAGCAGAACGGTGCGCCCCTGCGGCTGGTGGTGCCGTGGAAGTACGGCTTCAAGAGCATCAAGTCGATCGTCGAGATCCGCTTCGTCGAGCGCATGCCGGAGACCGCCTGGCACGAGCTGCAGCCGTCCGAGTACGGCTTCTTCTCCAACGTTAATCCGGCGGTGGACCACCCGCGCTGGAGCCAGAAGACCGAGCGCCGCATCGCCGGCAAGGCCAGCAAGCTGTTCGCCGAACGCATCCCCACCCGCCCGTTCAACGGCTATGCCGACCAGGTGGCGTCGCTGTATGCGGGGATGGATCTGAAGAAATGGTATTGAGGAGAAGCTGGGAATGGGGAACTGGGAATCGGGAATGGGAAAAGCGCGGCGCTGGTGGTTGCATCGCGCGACGGCTGGAATCGCAGTCGGCGTGCCGCGTGGCACCTGTGCCAACACGGCGCGATGACCGGACATGGCTAAGACTTCCGCTTCGCTGATCGCCGCCAAGGCGGTGGTGCATGCGCTGGCGCTGGCGCCGATGGCGTATCTGGGCTGGCAGTTCTGGCAGGTGTGGCAGACCGGCAGCGACGCGCTCGGCGCCGATCCGGTGGCCGAGGTCGAGCACCGCACCGGGCTGTGGGCGCTGCGGCTGTTGCTGCTGACCCTGGCGATCACGCCGCTGCGGCAGTTGACCGGGCAACCGGTGCTGCTGCGCTTCCGGCGCATGCTCGGGCTGTATGCGTTCTTCTACGCGACCGTGCATCTGGCGGCCTACCTGGGGCTGGACCTGCGCGGCTACTGGACGCAGATCTTCGAGGAGATCGTCAAACGCCCCTACATCACCGTCGGCTTCCTCGCCTGGCTGCTGCTGGTGCCGCTGGCGATCACCTCCACCCAGGGCTGGATGCGCCGGCTCAAGCGCAAATGGGGCAAGCTGCACAAGGCGATCTACGCGATCGGCGTGCTCGCCGTGCTGCACTTCTGGTGGCTGGTGAAGTCGGACATCCGCGAGCCGCTGCTGTACGCGGCGATCCTGGCGGTGCTGCTGGGCTGGCGCGGCTGGCGGGCGCTCAGCGCGCGCCGAACCACAGCAGGCCGCTGAGCGCGGCGGCCAGCAACAGCGCGCTGAGCAACAGCCACGGCCAGCGCCGCACGGTGGCCGGGCGCGGCGCCACCGCCGCCGGCGTCAGCGCCAGTGCGGCCAGGGCCGGATCGTCGCGCAGCGGCTCGCCGCCGACGACCTGCGGCACTTCCAGCACGAACCGGTGCTGGGCATCGAACACCACCTGGTCGCCGGGCTGCAGCCAGCAGCTGCGGACGGCGACGCCGTTGACCTGGGTCTGCGCATCGCCGAAGCCGCGCAGCAGCACCCGCTCGCCATGCCGTTCCAGGCGCGCGTGCTGCTCGGCGCAGGCCGGATCGTCGATGCGGATGTCGCACTCGCGCAGGCGGCCGATGCTGCGCACCCGGTCCACGGTGAAACTGCGGCCATGGTGCGGACCGCCGACGCCGCGCAGCACCAGCCGCGGATCGTCGTGCTCGGCCTCGCTGACCTCGGGCAGCCGGTGCAGCGGCTCGCACTTGCCCTGCACCACCATCTCCACGCCGTCGGCGTAGACCGCGTCGCCGGCGCGCAGCAGGGCCATGCGCCGTACCGGGCGGCCATTGACGTGGATCCCACGGCTGCCGCTGGCGACCTGCAGCCACAGGCCGCGCCGGTCCAGGCAGAACTGCGCCAGCAGCAACGCGCCCTGGGTGTCGTCGACCACGCTGACCTGGCCGGAGGCCAGCCGCACGATGCGATGCACGCCCGCGCGCAGGGGCCGGTCGGGATGTTGGCGGTTGCTGAAATGGACTTGCAGATCGTGCACGGCGGGCAGCCTAGCAGGTTGCCTGCGCGCGCAGAAGCGCGCGTGCTGGACAATGCACCGCGCATACGCACAATGCCTGATCGTTCACGCGGGGACCCGCCCGCACAGGAGCCAGCATGTCCAGCATCGACATCCGCCACGACCACACCAAGACCCCCGCGCAGGCCCGCAAGGCCATCGAAACCGCTGCCAAGAAACTGGCCGAGCGCTTCGACCTGGAATCGCACTGGGATGGCGATTCCTTGCTGTTCACGCGCTCGGGCGTGGACGGACGCATCGAACTGCTGCCCAAGCAGGTGCATGTCACTGCCGAACTGGGTTTCCTGCTGTCGGCGATGAAGGGCACGGTGGAAAGCGAGATTCGCCGGGTGCTGTCGGAAAAGCTGGGCTGAGGCGTCATCGAGCCCCTCTCCCCTCGGGAGACGGGCTGGGGTGCGGCGCCACGCGCTGGTGGAATCAACTATGCGAGGCTGCGCTCGCACCCTCATCCGCCCTGCGAGGCATCTTCTCCCGAGGGGAGAAGGAACAGCGCTAGCCCCTCTCCCCCCGGGAGAGGGGTTGGGGTGAGGGTGCGGCGCCACGCGCTGGTGGAATCAGCTATGCGAGGCTGCGCCCGCACCCTCATCCGCCCCTGCGGAGCACCTTCTCCGGAGGGGAGAAGGAACAGCGCTAGCCCCTCTCCCGCCGGGAGAGGGGTTGGGGTGAGGGTCCGGGAGCGCCCACTCACTCCAACGCAAACGGATCCGGATCGCCGGCAAACAATCGCCGCGACACGGCGCGCTCGGTGGTCTCGATATCGCCGATGAACCCCTCGGCATCGCCCAGCTTGGAGAACGCGTCGAAACCGCGCTCCAAAAACCCCTGCAACTCCGACAGCCCCGCCGCCTTGGCCGGGCCGCGGGCGAAGCGCAGCAGCATGCGCACGCCGGGCGTGTGCACCGCGCTGGCCAGGCCCAGGCCGACGCGGGCGATCAGATCGATCTGGCGCTGGCGCAGGCGCGGCAGCCCGGTCTGCCGATAGGCCTCGGCGTACAGCGCCTCGTCCAGGCGTTTGCGCCGCGGCGCCAGGGCCTGCAGCGCCTCGGCCATGCGCAGGTCCAGGGCGTGGGTCAGTGCGCCCAGGCCGATGCCGTCGGCCACGGTCTCCAGCAGCGAGGCCGGCATCAGCCGCTGCATCATCGGCAGCACCTTGACGATATCGGCGTCGCGGCGGCTGAAGTCGCGGTCGCCATAGACATCGGCGAGGAAGAACATCGCCGCCGGGCGCCGCTGCGGATCCTCCAGGAAATGCTCGAAGCTGCGCTCCAGCCGTTCCGATTGCCAGCGCCGCAGCTCCTGCAGCCAGCGCAGCGCATTGCGCGGTTCGCGCGCGGGATCGTGCAGCGCCTGGTGCCACGCCAAGCGGCGGCCGAGTCGTTCCAGGACGGGAGTGCTGCGCGCCATGGCCGCCGATGATGGTCGCAGCCCGGCACGACCGCAAGCGTCACGCCGCTCGGCTACACTCGCGCCACTGCCTCCAGCGGACCGCGCATGCTTTCCCTCCACAGCGCCTCGCCCCGTCCCCATTCCAACGGCCGCATCGGACTGGCCATCGCCGGCGGCGGCCCGATCGGCGGCATGTACGGCCTGGGTGCGCTGCGTGCGCTGGACGAGGCACTCGACGGCCTGGACCTGACCCGCCTGGATTGCTACGTCGGGGTCAGTTCCGGCGCCTTCCTCACCGCCGGCCTGGCCAACCGGGTCAGCAGCGCCGAGATCTGCCGGATCTTCGTCACCGGCAACAGCGACGATGCGCACTTCCGCCCGGAAGACTTCCTGCGGCCCAATGTCTACGAATACCTGCGCCGCGCGGCGACCTTGCCGCGGCTGGCCTACGGCTGGTGGCACGACCTGCTCACCGAACCGCGCAAGACCCGCTGGTCCGACCTGATCACCCGCTTCGGCGGACTGGTGCCCAGCGGCCTGTTCGACAACGCCGGGGTCGAGCGCTTCCTGCAGGACGTGTTCAGCCGCCGCGGCCGCAGCAACGATTTCCGCGAACTGGGCACGAACCTGTTCGTGGTCGCGGTGGATCTGGACAGCGGCGGCACGGTGCGCTTCGGCGAGCCGGGCATGGACCACGTGCCGATCTCGTTGGCGATCCAGGCCAGCGCGGCACTGCCGGGGCTGTACCCGCCGGTGCAGATCGACGGCCGCCATTACGTGGACGGCGCGCTGCGCCGCACCATGCACGCCTCCACCCTGCTGGAGCGCGGCATCGACCTGATGATCGGGATCAACCCGCTGGTGCCCTACGACGCCACCCACGCGCCGCGCCGCAACGGCCACGTCGACCGTGCGCGCTTGCTCGCCGGTGGCCTGCCGGCGGTGCTGTCGCAGACCTTCCGCACCCTGCTGCAGTCGCGCATGCAGGTGGGGCTGGAGAAGTACGCGCGGCAGTACCCGCAGGTGGACCAGTTGGTGTTCGAGCCCAACGCCGACAACGGCGAGCTGTTCTTCACCAATCTCTTCAGCTACGCCGCGCGCCACCGCGTCTGCCAGCTCGCCTACCGCAACACCCTGTCGGACCTGCGCCGCAACGCGCAGACGCTGGAGCCGCTGCTGGCCGCGCACGGCATCGCGCTGCGCCACGACATCCTCAACGACCGCAAGCGCACCTTCCTCGATGGCGTGGACGTGCAGCCACGGCGCATGACCGAGACCACCGCGCGCCTGCGGCGTGCACTGGACGACGTCGACCAGGTCATCGCCGGCCGCCGTGCCAAGCGCCGCACCCGCCGTTCGCCGCCGGCGTAGCGAAGCCCGCGCCGACCAACGGTGTCGTCCGCGTACGCCACGCGCATGCTGGTGTGATTACTCTAGTCAACCTCCCGAGTCTCGATCTCCGCCACTCACCCGCCGAAGGAACCGCACCGTCATGGCCACTCTGAAGAAATCCGCGCGCAAGAAGCGCAGCACCGCCCCTGCCGACGAGACCCTGCAGGCGCAGGCGGAGAAGCTGTCCAAGCGCCTGGGCGAATCGGCGCAGCAGGTCTGGCTGGCCGGCGTCGGCGCCTTCGGCCGCGCCCAGGCCGAAGGCGGCAAGCTGTTCGAGACCCTGGTGAAGGAAGGGCTGAACCTGGAGCAGAGCACGCGCAAGCTGGCCGGCGGCGGCGTCGACGCGGTGCGCGATGCGGTGGAGAACCGGGTCGGCCAGGCCCGCGAGCGCGCCGCCGATACCTGGGACCGCCTGGAGAAAGTATTCGAGGACCGCGTGCAGCGCGCCCTGCGCCGCCTGGAAGTGCCCAGCCGCGAAGACCTGGGCGCGCTGATCGAACGGGTGGACGCGCTCAATGGCGAACTGCGCCATCTGCGTGGCGGCCGTGCGCCGCAGGCCTCGGGCAAGGCGCCGGCAGCGAAGAAGACGGCCAAGAAGACTGCCGCAGCGCAACCCGGCGCCGCCAAGCGCGCGGCACCGGCGCGGCGCCGCGCCGGCCCGGTGGTCGCCAAGGTCGCACCTGCCAAGAGCGCGCCCAAGCGCGCCAGCCGCAAGCGCAACGCGGTGCCGACCCCGGCCGAGTAACCGGATTGTTGCAAAGCAGCACGTTTTTCCAGACAATCGAAACGGACCCGCCAGTCCATCAGAAGACCGTTTGCTCCCCTCCCCTCTCGGCTTCGGACTGGCGGGTCTTTTTTGTCCGCCTTCCACCGCTGTCGCCTTGCCGGCGCCGTGACACGCTGGCGATACACTGACTTCTTTACGGCGCGTGTGCGGGTGCGAGCATGTTTTCCTGGATAGCGGCAGCGCTCTTGGCGGTCGCGGCATGGCTGGCGGCCAGCCTCTACCTGTGGCTGGTGCGGCGCCGCGAAAACGAGACCACGGCCGGGCTGCATGCGCTGGCCGGCCTGCACTGGCGCGATTTCTCCTACATGGTGCGGCGGGCGATGCGCGAGCAGCGCGACCTGCAGGACGTGACCGTCGACGAGCACGCCAGCCAGGAACCGCAAAGCGACTTCGTGATGACCCGCGGCGACGCGCGCTGGCTGCTGTCGTGCAAGCACGGCCGGGCCTATCGGATCGGCTCGGCCGCGGTCAACGAACTGGGCGCAGCGGCGCGGCTGATGGGCGCGCAGGGCGGCATCCTGATCACCGAGGGCAAGGTGCAACGCGACGGCATCGCCGCGGCCGAGAAGCAGGCGGTGGAAATCCTCGACGGCCGCCGCATCTGGCCGATGCTCAAGCCCTACCTGCCCAGCGAACTGGAAGACGGCGTGGTCGGCGCCAGCCGGCGCCGGGCGCAGCGCCACATCGCCATCGCCGGCCTGGCATCGCTGGCCCTGGGCGTAGTGGTCGGCGTCGGCGCGCTGGCACTGCAGCAGCCCGCCGAGCCGCCGGCCGCGGTGGCCACCCCGGTGTCGGCGGCTCCGCCTACGCCGGCCGTTGCTGCCGCCCCCACGCAGGCCGCGGCCACACCGACGGCCACGCCCGCCGCGCCGCCCCAGCCGACGCTCGACGACGCCGGCAATCTCGCCGACCCCGACCCCGCCACCGAACAGCGCAACCGCCAGGCCCTCTCCAAGGCCCTGGCCGGCACCCCGGGCGTGATCCGCGGCATCTGGCAGACGCAGATGACCCTGGTGGTCGACCGCAGCGGCGACGACGCCCAGGTGTGGCCGCGCATCTGCAAGGAAGTGGAGCGCTACCCGTCCCTGCGTACCGTGCGCATCCAGCTCAACCCCCGGCCCGGCCGCGAGGAGCCGGTGCGCTGGCGGCAATGTAGGACGTTTTAGGCTGGGAATAGTGAGTGGAGAATGGGGAATCGGTAAAGGCGGCTATCGGCGCGCAATGAACATGCACGCAGGCGGACCTGTCTGACGAGAAAGGAGCAGCGCCGCGTGCAGCCAGCGCCTTTCCGATTCCCCACTCCCAATTCCCGATTCCCGGCTCCTACCAATGCACCCCCCGCATCAGCGCAGCAAACGCGATCTGCTCCTGGCTCGGCTTGGTCTCGCGTAGCGCCTTGCGGTCGCCCTTGGCCGCGGCCGAGTCCGGGAACAGTTCGAAGGCGGTGTTCATCACCACTTCGTAGGCCTTCGGCGCCACGGCGTTGACCAGGGCGGCGAAGATGCCCAGGCGCGTGGCCACGCGGCTGGGGCGTTCGATGATCGCCTTGACCATCAGGTCGGCGGCCTCGTCCACGCTCAGCGTCGGCACGCTGTCGTACATCTTGGTCGGGGCGATCATCGGCGTCTTCACCAGCGGCATGTTGACCGTGGTGAAGCTGATGCCCTTGCCCGACAGTTCGCCCTGCGCACAGCGGCTCCAGGCGTCCAGCGCCGCCTTGGAGGCGACGTAGGCGGAGAAGCGCGGCGAGTTGGCCAGCACGCCGATCGAGCTGACGTTGATGATGTGGCCCTTGCGCCGCGCGGTCATGCCCGGCAGCACACCCATGATCAGGCGCAGGCTGCCGAAGTAGTTCAACTGCATGGTCCGCTCGAAATCGTGGAAGCGGTCGTAGCTGAGTTCGATCGAGCGGCGGATCGAGCGGCCGGCGTTGTTGACCAGCACGTCGACGTGGCCGTGCGCCTCCAGCACGGTCTTCAGCAGGCGGTCGCAGTCGGCCAGGTCCGAGAGGTCGGCGGTATAGGCGAAGACCTTGCCGCCCTTGGCGTTCATCGCGTCGCGCGCGGCGTGCAGTTCCTGCTCGCCGCGCGCCACGATGACGGTGATGGCGCCGGCCTCGGCGACGCGCTGCGCGGTGGCCAGGCCGATGCCGGAGGAACCGCCGGTGATCAGCACCACCTTGCCGCGGACCTTGCCCTTGAGCGAGCGGTCGACGAACAGGTCCGGGTCCAGGTGCCGTTCCCAGTGGTCCCACAGGCGCCAGGCGTAGTCCTCCAGCCGCGGCACGGCGATGCCGCTGCCCTTGAGCGCGCGCTCGGTCTCGCGGCTGTCGAAGCGCGTGGGATAGGTGATGAACTTCAGCACCTCGCGCGGGATGCGGAAATCGCGCAACAGCATGCCGGTGAAGCGGCGGATCGGCGGCAGGCTGCCGACCGCGGCGCGGATGCTCGAGGGCACGAACGCGAACATGCGCGCGTCCACCCGCAAGGTCATTTCCGGCGCGTGGCCGGCGCGGCAGAACACGTTGAGCACCTCGCCCACGCGCAGCGGCTCGGGGTCGGTGAGGTGGAAGGTGTGGCCGTCGAGCTTGGGCTTGTGCGCGATGTGGTCCATCGCGTCGGCGACGAAGTCCACCGGCACCAGATTGATCCGTCCGCCCTCGATGCCGAGCATCGGCGCCCACGGCGGCAGCAGCTGGCGCAGCTTCTTGATCAGCGGGAAGAAATAGTACGGGCCGTCGATCTTGTCGATGGCGCCGGTGCGCGAATCGCCCACCACCATCGCCGGGCGGTAGATGCGCCACTTGATCCGGGTCTCGGCACGCACCAGCGCCTCGGCGTCGTGCTTGGTGCGCAGGTAGGGATCGTCCAGCGCCTCGGCTTCCTCGAACATGTCCTCGCGGAAGATGCCCGGGTACAGCCCGGCCACTGCGATCGAACTGGTGTGGTGGAAAATGCCGGCGCCGAGTTGCGCGGCCAGTTCCAGCGCGTTGCGGGTGCCGTCGAGGTTGGCGACGCGCTGTTCCTCGGCCTTGGCGGTGAGGTCGTACAGCGCGGCCAGGTGGAAGAAGTGCTTGACCTTGCCCTGCAGCGCCTTGCGCTGCGCCGCCGACAGCCCGCAGTACGCAGCGCCGACGTCGCCATGCAGCACCACCAGGCGCTTGGGATCCCAGCCCTGCTCGCGGACCAGCGCATCGAACTTGCGCTGCGACTCCTTGCGCAGCAGCACATGCACGACGCCCTTGCGCCGCATCAGCTTGGCCATCAGGTAGCGGCCGATGAAACCGGTGGCGCCTGTCACGAAATACGTCATGCCGAACCATCCCTCGTTCCGCGGCCACGGCCCCTCGCCCGGCCCCGGCGCTAACTTGCCAGAGTGCGGCAGGCAGGACAAACGCACGCTGGCGTATGGCGAATGTGCGGCATCGCAGCATCGCGTAGCGCAGAGGCCGCTGCGGGCGCCTCATCACCTGTGCTCGTCGCGCGTCGTGACGCGGCCTGAAGAGCGGCGTCGGCCACAACGGCCTTCCATGGACACTTTCGTCGCGGCTGAAGCCGCTCCTCCGCGATGCTTCCCGACGTACGTGAGTTGCCTGCAGTCGCCGTGCGCGCCAGGCTCAGCGCGCGCCGGGCGAGAACCGTGCGACCAGGTCGTAGGTGTCGCCGAGGAACACCTGGCGCACGAAGGTCACCGCCTGCTCGCCGCGCCAGGTGCGACGGTCGATCAGCAGGCAGGCCGTGCCGGCCGGCACCTGCAGGCGCGCCGCCTGCGCGGCGCTGGCGCCGACCGCACTGATGCGGTGTTCGGCGCGGGTCCAGGGCACATGCTGAAGCAGCCAACTGCCGGGCACGGTCACCGCGAAGTCCATCTGCAAGGCCTCCGGCACCGCCAGCGGATTGATCACCCGCTCCTCCAGCGCGAACGGGCGGCCGTCGGCATAGTGCAGGCACTGCAGCGCCAGCAGGCTGCCGCCCGCGGCGACCTCGGCCTCCTGCGGCAACGCCGCGCGCGGCGCGCGCTGCTGCCGTTCCAGCAGTTCGAAGCGGTAGGCATGGCCGCGCGCGGCGACCTCGACCGGGATGTCCGGGATCTCCAGCGCGACCTGTTCCATGTGCGGATGCGGCCGCGCCACGAACGAGCCGGCGCGGCGCCGGCGCTCGATCATGCCGGCGTCGGCGAGCAGCGCCAGCACCTTGTTGACGGTCATGCGCGAGCAGCCGTACTGCGCCATCAGTTCGTGCTCGAACGGAATGCGATGGCCCGGCGGCCACTCGCCGCTGCGGATGCGCGCCTCGATGTCGCGGCGGATGCGCTGGTTGAGCGGCAGCGTCGGTGCGGCGGGACTCACGGGCGCTCCGCGCTGCGGCGATCGGTGCACGCCACCACGTGATCCGCGCGCCTCATGCGTCCAGCAGCCGGGTCAACGCACGCGCATAGCGCGCGGCGACGGCGTCGCGCTGCAGGTGGCGGCCCTCGCGCACCAGTTCGCGGCCGTGGCGCCAGACCGAACGCACCGCGCCGACGCGTGCAGCGAACAGCCAGCTGTCCAGCCAGGCGTCGCCGTGGCGCGCCTGCAGTGCCGGATGCGCGGCGTCCAGTTCGACCAGATCGGCCGGGGCGCCCACGCACAGGCCCTGGGCCACGCCGAGCGCCTGCGCCGCGCCCTGCGCGGCGGACTGGAACAGGAAGCGGCCGCTGGACAGCACGGTGTCGCCGGTCAGCACGTTGCGCCCGCGCAGGCTCAGGCGCTGGCCATATTCGAGCAGGCGCAGTTCCTCGGCCGCATCGATCAGCACATTGGAGTCCGATCCCACGCCGAAGCGGCCGCCGGCGCGCACGAACGCCGGCATCGGGAACAGGCCGTCGCCGAGGTTGGCCTCGGTGATCGGGCACAGCCCGACCACCGCACCGCTGGCGGCGATGCCCTGCACTTCGGCGGCATCGACATGGGTGGCGTGCACCAGGCACCAGCGCGCATCCACCGGGGCGTGCGCCAGCAGCCACTGCACCGGCCGCTGTCCGCTCCAGGCCAGGCAGGCATCGACCTCGCGGGTCTGCTCGGCGATGTGGATGTGCACCGGGCCGTCGCACAGCGGCAGCAGCGCCGCCAATTCGTCCGGGGTGACCGCCCGCAGGCTGTGCGGGGCCAGCCCCAGCACCGCATCGTCCAGCCCCTGCAGGGCGCGGCGGCTGCCGTCCAGCAGCGCGGCGAAGCCGTCCACGTCGTGCAGCAGGCGCTGCTGCGCCGGGTTCGGCGCGGCGCCACCGAAGTCGGCGTGCGCGTAGAACACCGGCAGCAGGGTCAGGCCGATGCCGCTGGTCTGCGCCGCGGCGGCCAAGCGCTGCGCCATCTCGGCGCGGTCGGCATACGGCCGGCCGTCGGCGGCGTGATGCACGTAATGGAACTCGCCGACCCGGGTGAAGCCAGCCTCGAGCATCTCGACGTAGGCCTGCTCGGCGATGGCCTGCAGATCGTCCGGGCTCAGCCGCTGCAGGAAGCGGTACATCAGCTCGCGCCAGCTCCAGAAGCTGTCGCCGCTGCGTCCGCCGATCTCGGTGAGCCCGGCCATGCCGCGCTGGAAGGCGTGGCTGTGCAGATTGCCCAGCCCCGGCACCACGATGTCCAGGCGCTGATCGCCCGGTGCCGCGGCCACGCCGCTGTCCACCGTGGCGATGCGGCCGCCGCGCACGCCGATGCGCACCTCGCGCGCCCAGCCCTGCGGCAGCAGCGCGTGCGCGCACCAGAATTCGCCCGATCCCGCGTGGCCACTGGCCTGCTGCTTCACCTGGGTCTGCACTGGACACCCTCCATCGACCACAATATTGTATATACAAAATAACCGACGAGCCTGCCCGTGACCATGCCCTGCGACACGCTCTGGCACAACGCGCACCTGATGACGCTGGACGCCGAGGACGGCGGCTTGGGCGTGGTCCACGACGGCGTGGTCGCGTGCCGCGATGGCCGCATCGTCTATGCCGGCGCCGCCGCGCAGTTGCCCGGCCCGCTATCGGCGCAACGCAGCATCGACTGCGGCGGACGCTGGATCGGTCCTGGCCTGATCGATTGCCACACCCACCTGGTCTATGCCGGCAACCGCGCCGGCGAGTTCGAGCAGCGCCTGCTCGGCGCCAGCTACGCCGACATCGCCCGCGCCGGCGGCGGCATCGTCTCCACGGTGCGCGCCACCCGCGCCGCCGACGAGGACGCCCTGCTCGCCGCCAGCCTGCCGCGGCTGGATGCACTGCTGGCCGAAGGCGTGACCACGGTGGAGATCAAGTCCGGCTACGGCCTCACGCTGGAGGACGAACTGCGCCTGCTGCGCGTGGCCCGCCGCCTGGGCGAACTGCGCACGGTGGAGGTGTCGCCGACCTTTCTCGGCGCGCACGCGGTGCCGCCCGGCGGCGAGGCGCAGGCCTACATCGACGACGTCTGCGCGCGCATGATCCCGGCGGTCGCCGCGCAGGGCCTGGCCGAGGCGGTGGACGTGTTCTGCGAGCACCTGGCGTTCAGCCCGGCACAGACCGAGCAGGTGTTCCAGGCCGCGCAGCGCCACGGCCTGGCGCTGAAGATCCACGCCGAGCAGTTGTCCAACCAGGGCGGCGCGGCGCTGGCGGCGCGCTACGGCGCGCGCTCGGCCGACCATGTCGAATACCTGGACGACGCCGGCGTCGCCGCGATGGCCGCCGCCGGCACCGTCGCGGTGCTGTTGCCGGGTGCGTTCTATTTCACCCGCGATACCCAGCTGCCGCCGATCGCCGCGCTGCGTGCCGCCGGCGTGCCGCGCGCATTGGCCACCGACTGCAATCCCGGCACCTCGCCGCTGACCAGCCCGCTGCTGGCGATGAACCTGGCGGCGACGCTGTTCCGGCTGACCGTGGCCGAATGCATCGCCGGCTTCACCCGCGAGGCGGCACGCGCGCTCGGGCGCCAGGACCGGGTCGGCCGGCTGCGCGCCGGGCTGGCCTGCGACCTGGCGATCTGGGACATCGCCGAACCGGCCGAATTGGTCTATCGCATGGGCTTCAACCCGCTGCATGCGCGTATCTGGAGAGGACAATGAGCGACAACGAGATCCTGCTGCGCCCGGGCGCGGTGAGCCTGGCGCAGTGGCGCGCCGTGTATCGCGGCGCCGGCGTGCGCCTGGACCCGGCCTGCGCCGACGCGGTGCTGCGCAGCGCGCAGACCGTGGAGGCGATCGTGGCCAGCGGCGCGCCGGTGTACGGCATCAACACCGGCTTCGGCAAGCTGGCCAGCGTGCGCATCGAGCGCGAGGACCTGGAAGCCCTGCAGCGCAACATCGTGCTGTCGCATGCGGCCGGGGTCGGGGCGCCGATGCCGGTGCCGGTGGTGCGGCTGATGATGGCGCTGAAGCTGGCCAGCCTGGCCCAGGGCGCTTCCGGCGTGCGGCCGCAGACGCTGGCGCTGCTGGAGGCCCTGCTGCAGCACGAGGTGATCCCGGTGGTGCCGTGCCAGGGCTCGGTCGGCGCTTCCGGCGACCTGGCGCCGCTGGCGCACCTGGCCACGGTGATGCTCGGCGTCGGCGAGGCCTTCGTCGGCGACGCGCGCCTGCCGGCCGCCCAGGCGCTGGCCCAGGCCGGGCTGCAGCCGCTGACGCTGGGCGCCAAGGAGGGCCTGGCGCTGCTCAACGGCACCCAGTACTCCACCGCCTATGCGCTGGCCGGGCTGTTCGAGATCGAGCGCGTGTTCCATGCCGCGCTGGTCACCGGCGCGCTGTCCACCGAGGCCGCGAAAGGCTCGGATACCCCGTTCGATCCGCGCATCCACGCGCTGCGCGGCCAGCCCGGGCAGATCGCCACCGCCGCCGCGCTGCGCACTTTGATGCAGGACTCGGCGATCCGCGATTCACACCGCGACAACGACGTGCGCGTGCAGGACCCGTACTGCCTGCGCTGCCAGCCGCAGGTGATGGGCGCGGCGCTGGACGTGATGCGCCAGGCGGCCACCACCCTGGCTACCGAGGCCAACGGTGTCTCCGACAACCCACTGGTGTTCAGCGACACCGGCGAAGCACTGTCCGGCGGCAACTTCCACGCCGAGCCGGTGGCCTTCGCCGCCGACATGCTGGCGCTGGCGGTGTGCGAGATCGGCTCGATCAGCGAGCGCCGCGTCGCCATGCTGGTGGATCCGGCGCTGTCCGGGTTGCCGGCGTTCCTGACGCCCAAGCCCGGCCTCAACTCCGGCTTCATGATTCCCCAGGTCACCGCGGCGGCGCTGGTGTCGGAGAACAAGCAACGCGCCTATCCGGCCAGCGTCGACTCGATCCCGACCTCGGCCAACCAGGAAGACCACGTGTCGATGGCCGCGCACGGCGCGCGCCGCCTGCTGCCGATGGCCGAGAACGCGGCCAACGTGGTCGGCATCGAACTGCTGGCGGCCGCGCAGGGCTGCGATTTCCACGCACCGCTGCGCTCCAGCGCCGCGCTGGAAGCGGCGCGCGCGCTACTGCGCACCCGCGTGCCGGCACTGCAGGACGACCGCTACTTCCACCCGGACATGCTGACCGCCACCGCCCTGGTACGCGACGGCGCGCTGGCCGCGGCGGTGGGGATGCTGCTGCCCGAGGCGAGCGGCTGATCCGACGATACCCCTGTAGGAGCGGCTTCAGCCGCGACCGGGCGTTCCCGGGAATGCCCGGTCGCGGCTGAAGCCGCTCCTACGACAAGCACAACCCGCGAGGCCGTATGACATCCCTGCCCGACTGGCTCACTGTGCACCGCGGCGATGCGCCGCTGATCCTCAGCTTCCCGCATACCGGCACCGAGCTGCCGGAGGCGCTGGCCGACCGCTTCGTCTCGCCGTGGCTGGCGCAGCGCGATGCCGACTGGTGGGTGCACCTGCTGTACGACTTCGCCAGGACACTCGGCGCGACCACCGTGCGCACCGCGATCTCGCGCTCGGTGATCGACGTCAACCGCGATCCGGCCGGGGTGTCGCTGTATCCCGGGCAGAACACCACCGGGCTGTGCCCGCTGACCACCTTCGACGCGCAGCCACTGTACCGGCCCGGCGCCGAGCCGGATGCGGCCGAGATCGACGCGCGTCGCACGCGCTGGTTCGCGCCGTACCACGCCGCGCTGGAAACGGAGATCGCCCGCCTGCGCGCCCTGCACCCGGCGATCGTGGTGTACGACGCGCACTCGATCCGCTCGCGCATCCCGCACCTGTTCGACGGCGAGCTGCCGCAGTTCAACATCGGCAGCGCCGGCGCCTCCGGGGCGGTGGATGGCAGTTGCGCGGCGGCGTTGACCGATGCGATCGAACGCGTCTGCGCCGGCAGCGGCTTCAGCCACGTGCGCAACGGCCGCTTCAAGGGCGGCTGGAGCACCCGCCACCACGGCGCGCCGGCCGACGGCGTGCACGCGATCCAGATGGAACTGGCCTGCCGCGGCTACATGCACGAGCCCGACACGGTCGACCCCAGCAACTGGCCGTCACCCTGGCAACCCGACCACGCCGCGCCGCTGCGCGCGGTGCTGCAGCAGGTGCTGCAGGCCTGCCTCGACTTCGCCCGCAGCCCCGCCGCATCCGCCCGCGCCGCCGACTGACGCGCGCGCATCGCGTTCCGCCTTCCGCGCATCCACCTGAGGATTCCCGCATGACCCGCCTCGACGCCACCCGCACCATCCAAGCGCCCACCGGCAGCGCCCTCACCGCCAAGAGCTGGCTGACCGAAGCGCCGTTGCGCATGCTGATGAACAACCTGCACCCGGACGTGGCCGAGCGCCCGCAGGAACTGGTGGTGTACGGCGGCATCGGCCGCGCCGCACGCGACTGGGCGAGCTTCGACGCCATCGTCGAGACGCTCAAGCGCCTGGACGACGACCAGACCCTGCTGGTGCAGTCGGGCAAGCCGGTGGGCGTGTTCCGCACCCACGCCGACGCGCCGCGCGTGCTGATCGCGAACTCCAACCTGGTGCCGCGCTGGGCCAACTGGGACCACTTCAACGAACTGGACAAGAAAGGCCTGGCCATGTACGGCCAGATGACCGCCGGCAGCTGGATCTACATCGGCGCGCAGGGCATCGTCCAGGGCACCTACGAGACCTTCGTGGAAATGGGCCGGCAGCACTACGGCGGCGACCTGAGCGGCAAATGGCTGTTCACCGGCGGCCTCGGCGGCATGGGCGGCGCGCAGCCGTTGGCCGCGGTGATGGCCGGCGCCTCGTGCCTGGCGGTGGAATGCCGCAAGAGCAGCATCGACATGCGCCTGCGCACCGGCTACCTGGACACCTGGACCGATTCGCTGGACGAGGCGCTGCGCCTGATCGCCGACGCCTGCGCGGCGAAGACGCCGCGCTCGGTCGGCCTGCTCGGCAACGTCGCCGACGTGCTCGCCGAACTGCTGGCGCGCGGGGTCAAGCCGGACCTGCTGACCGACCAGACCTCCGCGCACGACCCGGTCAACGGCTACCTGCCGCAGGGCTGGACGGTCGAGCAGTGGGACGCCAAGCGCGTCTCCGCCCCCAAGGAGGTGGAACAGGCCGCGCGCGCTTCGATGGCCAACCACATCCGCGCCATGCTCGGCTTCCACTCCCTGGGCGTGCCGACCGTGGACTACGGCAACAACCTGCGGCAGATGGCGCTGGAAGAGGGCGTGGCCAATGCCTTCGACTTCCCGGGCTTCGTCCCCGCCTACATCCGCCCGCTGTTCTGCCGCGGCGTCGGCCCGTTCCGTTGGGCGGCGCTGAGCGGCGACCCGGAAGACATCGCCAGGACCGATGCCAAGGTCAAGGAACTGATTCCGGACAACCCGCACCTGCACCGCTGGCTAGACATGGCCGCCGAGAAGATCCAGTTCCAGGGCCTGCCGGCGCGGATCTGCTGGGTCGGCCTGGGCGACCGCGATCGCCTGGGCCTGGCGTTCAACGAAATGGTCGCCAAGGGCGAACTGAAGGCGCCGGTGGTGATCGGCCGCGACCACCTGGACAGCGGCAGCGTCGCCTCTCCCAACCGCGAGACCGAAGCGATGGCCGATGGCTCGGACGCGGTCTCCGACTGGCCGCTGCTCAACGCCCTGCTCAACACCGCCAGCGGCGCCACCTGGGTGTCGCTGCACCACGGCGGCGGCGTCGGGATGGGGTTCTCGCAGCATGCCGGCATGGTCATCGTCTGCGACGGCACCGAGGCGGCGGCCAAGCGCATCGCCCGCGTGCTGTGGAACGACCCGGCCACCGGCGTGATGCGGCACGCCGACGCCGGCTACCCCATCGCCTTGGAGTGCGCCCGCGAGAAGCACCTGGACCTGCCGGGCATCCTGCGCTGAGCCCCGCACCCGGCCGCCGCCCCGAGGCGGCGACCGGGTGCACCAGGCGCCAAACCGGAACTGCGTCACCGCTCCGACGATGCACCCTCAAGATCGGCCGCGCCACGCCGACAAGGGATGCATCGTTTCAAGGAGCCTGCATGGGCATCCTGATCTACCTCACTCCTGCCGTGGCGCTGTGGGCTGCCGTTGCCACCGCGTTCGCGCATGGCTTGTTCCAGCGTCTGGGGCATGCCTATCGACGCGACGCGACTGCGAAGGAGGCCATCGCGCGGTATCAGGCGGCGCTGAGCCAGCTGAAGGCGCAGGCCGCCGCCAGCGCGCAGGAGCTGGAGACGCTGCGTCAGGACCACGAGCGCCTGCGCGCGACCTACGAATACGAGGCGGCACCCGCGGCGGCCGCGTCCGCCACCGCCGCGCCTGCCAATGCGCCTGCGACCGCAACCTCGA